>JAOPWM010000109.1 GCA_025965695.1 Blastococcus sp. | reverse complement strand
GGTGTGACGGCGCGGCTGTTCTCGGCGCTGGCCGAGTTCTCCGACGGCGCCCCGGTCGTGGAGGTGCTCGACGTCGAGCAGGTCGTCGTGCACGGCCACCTCGTGCTGGGGGTGGTGGTCGGCTCTCTGGCGGTGGGCGATTCCCCTCCGGCCGACGAGGGGGCGCTCCTGGCGCATCTGGGGCGGCTCGCGGGTGACGTCGCTGCGGCGGCCGGCATGACCGTGCAGGTCGAATCGGCCTCCACCCCGGAGCCCGTCACCGCCCCCGCGGGCCGGCCGCACCACGTGATCGTGCTGGGCCGCCCCGTCCCTCCGGACGCCGTCGCGGGGGCCGCCCATGCGATCGCCCGGATCGGCGGCAACATCGACGCCATCCGGCGGCTCTCGGACTATCCGGTGACCAGCTTCGAGCTGACCGTCTCCGGCGCCGAGGCCACGGCCCTGCGGACGGCGCTGGCGTCGGTCGCTGCGGCCACCGGCGCCGACATCGCCGTCGAACAGGTGGGGCTGGCCCGCCGGAGCAAGCGGCTGATCGTGCTCGACGTCGACTCCACCCTGGTGCGCGGGGAGGTCATCGACGAACTCGCCGCCCGGGCCGGCCGCGCGGCCGAGGTCGCCCGCATCACGGCTGCGGCGATGAACGGTGAGCTGGACTTCGCCGAATCGTTGCGCGCCCGCGTCGCCGTCCTGGCCGGCCTGCCGGTGGAGGTGCTCGACGAGGTGCGGGAGGCACTGGTCCTCACGCCCGGCGCGCGCACCCTCATCCGCACCCTGCAACGGCTGGGCTTCCGCTGCGGCATCGTCAGCGGCGGCTTCACCCAGATCACCGATCCACTGGCCGAGGCGCTCGGCCTGGACTTCGCGGCCGCGAACACCCTCGAGGTCGTCGACGGCAAGCTCACCGGCGGACTGGTCGGCGAGATCGTCGACCGTCCCGGCAAAGCGCGCGCCCTGGCCCGCTTCGCGGCGCAGTACGGGATCCCGCTGGAGCAGACCGTCGCGGTCGGGGACGGCGCCAACGACCTGGACATGCTGAACACCGCCGGCCTCGGCATCGCGTTCAACGCCAAGCCGTTCGTGCGGGAGCAGGCGCACACGGCGCTCAACCAGCCCTACCTCGACGCGGTGCTCCAGGTTCTGGGCTTCACCCGCGACGAGGTCCTCGACGCCGCGCCCTGACCCGGCGCCCTGACCCGCTTCGGGGGTGTCTCTCGTCCTTCGGGAGTCCTGCAGGACCCCTCCAGCGCGAGAAACACCCCCGAGGCGGCGTGCCTCAGGGGCGATGGACCTCGCCCTCGAGCTCGACCCCCGCGGTGCGGAGCTGCTCCAGGGCGGCATCCGTGGTCCCTTCGGCGACGCCGGCCGTGAGCGGCAGCAGCACGCGGGTCGCGAAGCCGTTCCCGACCGCGTCGAGCGCAGTGGCCCGGACGCAGTGGTCGGTGGCGATGCCGACCACGTCGACGGCGTCCACACCGCGCTCGCGCAGCCAGTCGGCCAGCGGCACGCCGCCGGCTGCTCCCTCGAAGCCGGAGTAGGCCGCGGCGAACTCGCCCTTGTCGAAGATCGCCTCCAGCGGGTCCCGGTCGAGGGCGGGGTGCAGTTCGACGCCGCCGGTGCCGACGACGCAGTGCGCGGGCCAGGTGTCCAGGAAGTCGGGGTGCTCGGCGAAGTGGCGACCCGGGTCGACGTGGTGGTCCCGGGTCGCGACGACGTGGTCGTAGCCCGCCGACGGGATGTGCCCGGTGATCGCCGCGGCCACCGCCGCACCCCCGGCGACGGCCAGGCTGCCGCCCTCGCAGAAATCGTTCTGCACGTCGACCACGATCAGTGCTCGCGTCATGGCTTCTCCTCTCATGCCGACACGGTCTCGAGCACGGGCTCACCGCGGGAGAGCGCCCAGCCCTCCGGCGGCAGCTCCGTCCGGACCCGCTCGTGGTGGGCCCGCGCCTGCTCCAGCGCCTCTGCGGGGGTCACCTCGCTGCACACCGCGCCGGCCCGGAGCAGGGGGACGACGAGGTTGCGGTCGCCGTCGCGGGGGGTGATCGGCGCGCTGCTGACCACCTCGGCGAGCGCCGTCCCGTCGGGGGAGCGCCGGCGGACGGCGAACTTGCGGCCACCCACGGTGTTCTTGCCCTCCGACTTCTTCGCCACCGGGATGCCGTCCCGCTCGACCAGCTTGTAGACCATCCCGGCCGTGGGCGCGCCGGAGCCGGTGACCAGAGAGGTGCCCACGCCATAGCGGTCGACGGGCGCAACCATGAGCCCGGCGATGGCGTACTCGTCGAGGTCGCTGGTGACCACGACCCGCGTCGAGGTCGCGCCGAGCTCGTCGAGGAGGGCACGGGCGTGGGTGGCCAGCGTGGGTAGATCGCCGGAGTCCAGCCGGATGCCCCCGAGCTCGGGTCCGGCGACCTTCACCGCCGTCCGGATGCCCTGGTCGACGTCGTAGGTGTCCACGAGCAGCGTCGTCCCGCGGCCGAGGGTGGCCACCTGGGCCTGGAAGGCGGACTCCTCGTCGTCGTGCAACAGCGTGAAGGCGTGCGCGCTGGTGCCGGTCGTGGGGACGCCGTACCGCCGGCCGGCCTCGAGGTTGGAGCTGGACGCGAAGCCCACGAGATACGCGGCGCGGCCGGCGGCGACGGCGGCCTCCTCGTGGGTACGGCGCGAGCCCATCTCGATGCAGGGCCGCTCACAGGCGGCGGCCACCATGCGGGCCGCGGCCGAGGCGATCGCGCTGTCGTGGTTGAGGACCGACAGGGCGAGGGTCTCCAGCAGCACGCCCTCGGCGAAGGGCGCCCGGACGGTCAGCACCGGCGAACCCGGGAAGTACAGGTCGCCCTCGGCGTAGCCGTCGATGTCGCCGGTGAACCGGAAGTCGGCCAGCCAGTCCAGCAGCCGCTGGTCGGTGAGCCCCTGCTCGCGCAGCGAGGCGAGCTCGCCGTCCCCGAACCGGAAGTGCGGCAGGGCCTCCAACAGTCGGCCGGTGCCGGCGAGGACGCCGTAGCGGCGGCCGTGGGGCAGGCGGCGGGCGAACACCTCGAAGACGCAGTCGCGGTCGGCGGTGCCGTCGGCCAGGGCGGCGGCGACCATGGTCAGCTCGTACCGGTCGGTGAAGAGCGCGGGCGCCGGCGAGATGGGTCCGGAGTTCGGCATGGTCCCGGAGCGTAAAGGCGGCGGCGGACGTTGTCCGACCGGCGTCCTAAGGTGGACCCGTGGCCGGACCGCTCGCTCCGACACGGACGCCCGAGACGACGGTCGAGGAACACTTCGACCTCGACCGTCCGTGGGTGACCATCGTCTGGAACGACCCGGTCAACCTCATGAACTACGTGACCTTCGTGCTGCAGGAGCTGTTCGGCTACGACGAGCCGACGGCCACGACGCTGATGCTGCAGGTGCACCACGAGGGCAAGGCGATCGTCAGCTCAGGCCCGCGTGAGCGGATGGAGCACGACACCAGCCGGCTGCACGCCTACGGCCTGTGGGCCAGTTACCAGCGCGACTCATGAGGCCGTTCCGCGCCACCCGCAGCGGCGACGTCGTCGCCCGCCTGGACCCGGCGGAGGCCGGCGTCGTCGGTCTGCTCCTCGACCAACTGGACCAGTTGCTCGCCGCGGACGCCGATGACGTCGCCGGTGATCCCGTGATGGCACGACTGCTGCCGGACGGGCACCGGGGAGACCCCGAGCTGGCCGCCGACTACCGCGAGCTGACCGAGTCCTCGTTGCGCAGCGGCAAGAACGACGACCTGGCGATCGTCCGGGCCACGCTGCCCGACGGCGGTGGTGAGGTCCGGCTCGACCGGGACCAGGCGGGGGCGTGGCTGCGTACCAGCAACGACCTGCGCCTCGCGCTGGGCACCCGGCTGGACATCACCGAGGACACCGAGCCGCCGGAGGACGTCGTGGGGGAGCAGGACCAGCAGCTGGCGGTCTACTACTGGCTCACCGCGCTGCAGGGCTCGCTCGTCGACGCACTCGCCGACGGTCGCGTCGGCCGAAGGTGAACACGATCAGCAGTGCCAGGAGCACGTCGAGGGCGAAGAACACGTAGACCAGCCCGTGCAGTTCCACGTCGCGCACCGTGGCGCCGATGGTGGACACGAGGATCACCGCGGACAGTGCGAACACCGCCACGAGCAGCAGCGACCGCAGGGTGACCAGCACGATGTGGGACACCCGGTCGGCGGGCTCGTCGGCGCTGTAACCGGGGAGCTTGAGCAGGCCACGGGCGCCCAGAACCAGCGCGGGGAGCGGGAACAGCACGACCCCGGCGGCGATCAGCAGGTTGACGAGCACGAGGCTGGACGGTATCGGTTCGGTGAACGCGCCCAGTCGGCGCCTCCGCCCCGACAGGGGGCGCGGCCGAGCCGCCCCGATGCGCCCGCCTAGACTGGCGCCGTGCTGCGCATCGACCGCGCGACCTACGACGCCATCGTGGCCCACGCCCGGGAAGACCACCCGGACGAGGCCTGTGGCGTCGTCGCCGGTCCGGAGGGCAGCGACCGGCCCGAGCGCTTCATCCCGATGCTCAACGCGGCGCGGTCGCCGACGTTCTACGAGTTCGATTCCGGTGACCTGCTGCGGCTGTACCGGGAGATGGACGACCGGGACGAGGAGCCAGTGGTCATCTACCACTCGCACACCGCCACCGAGGCCCATCCCTCGCGCACCGACATCAGCTACGCCTCCGAGCCCAACGCGCACTACGTGCTGGTCTCCACCCGGCACCACGAGAAGCAGACGGGGCTGGCCGGCGACGACGTCGAGTTCCGCAGCTTCCGCATCGTCGACGGGGAGGTGAGCGAGGAGGAGGTCGAGATCGTGGAGTCCTACCTCTTCGGCCACTCGCCGACCACCGTCGTCTACGACTGAGGGTGACTTCCCTCGCCGTCCGGAATCCCGGACGGCGACCGGGCGTTGCCCCGCTCAGACGCACGAATGCTGCTTCCGCGCAGCACCCCCGTCATCCCCGTTCTTGAGGAGAACCGCACGCCATGGCCATCGAGGTCCGGATCCCGACCATCCTGCGCACGCACACCGGCGGCAACAAGACCGTCGAGGGCAGCGGCGCCACGCTGGGCGCGCTCGTCGACGACCTCGACAGCAAGCACCCCGGCCTGAAGAACCGCCTCGTGACCGAGGAGGGCAAGCTGCACCGCTTCGTCAACGTCTACGTCAACGACGAGGACGTGCGCTTCACCGGTGCCCTGGACACCCAGGTCAAGGACGGCGACTCCGTCACGATCCTCCCCGCGGTGGCCGGCGGCTGCTGACCGGCCTCCCCGTCCTGCTCCCTGACACGGAAGGGCTCTGATGGCCCGCTTCGCCTCCCTCGTCGACTCCCTCGGCGGCACTCCTCTCGTGGGGCTGCCGAATCTGTCGCCGACCCCTGACGTCCGGCTGTGGGCCAAGCTCGAGGACCGCAACCCGACGGGGTCGATCAAGGATCGCGCGGCGATCGCGATGGTCGAGGCTGCGGAGAAGGACGGCTCGCTGACCCCTGGCGCCACCATCCTGGAGCCGACCAGCGGGAACACCGGCATCTCGCTGGCCATGGTGGCCCGGCAGCGCGGCTACAAGCTCATCTGCGTCATGCCGGAGAACACCTCGGTCGAGCGGCGCCAGCTGCTGGAGATGTACGGCGCGCAGATCATCTACTCGCCCGCCGCCGGGGGCTCGAACCAGGCCGTGGCGGTGGCGAAGGGGCTGGCCGCCGAGCACGAGGACTGGGTGATGCTGTACCAGTACGGCAACCCGGCGAACGCGCTGGCGCACTACCAGGGCACCGGCCCGGAGATCCTCGCCGACCTCCCGACGATCACCCATTTCGTCGCCGGCCTCGGCACCACCGGAACGCTGATGGGCGTCTCCCGGTACCTGCGGGAGCACAAGCCCGACGTGCAGGTCATCGCCGCGGAGCCGCGGTACGGCGAGCTCGTCTACGGGCTGCGCAACATCGACGAGGGGTTCATCCCCGAGCTGTACGACGCGTCGCTGCTGGACTCCCGGTTCTCGGTCGGGCCGGAGGACGCCATTCATCGCACCCGTCAGCTGGTGGAGCGGGAGGGCATCTTCGCCGGCATCTCGACCGGCGCGATCCTGCAAGCCGCGCTCTGCATCGCCGACAAGGAGGTCGCGGCCGGCCGGCACGCCGACATCGCCTTCATCGTCTGCGACGGCGGCTGGAAGTACCTCTCGACCGGTGCTTACGCCGGCTCGCTCCAGGACGCGACCTCAGCGCTCGAGGGCCAGCTCTGGGCCTGACGCCTGTTTCAGCGTGTGTTCGTAGGAACGGGCGCCGCGGACGCCGGCCCGCTGGACGCAAGAGTCTGGTGCGCCTCGCGCGAATGCGATGCACTGTCGGTGTCAGTGCCTGTGGGGCATCGCGGGTTCGCCCTCGGGGCACCGGCACCCGTCACCGCGCTCAGCCGAGGAGCATCGCAATGACCACCAGCAGCGAGACCGGCAACGTCACCGGAACCAAGGACAAGGACTACGACCTCATCTGGTTCACCGAGGCCTGCCTGGACAACGCCTTGCGCCTGGAGACCTACATCCAGGACGCCGAGCGCGAGGGTGACTCCGACCTGATGGATCTCTTCCGCCGCGCCCAGGCGGACAGCCGCAAGGGAGCAGAACAGGGCAAGCAGATGCTGGGCCGCCGTCTGTCCAGCTGACCTGCGCGACCGGCACACCTCGAGAGCCCTCTCCCGCACCGGGAGAGTGCTCCCGGCGGGTGTCGTTCCACGGGCACGTCCTGCGGCGTGTCAGAGCGGGCGGCTAGCCTTGCGCGCGACATGGGGAGTACGCAGGAAGTGCGCGGAGCAGACGCGCCGATCGGCATCTTCGACTCGGGTGTCGGTGGGCTGACGGTCGCCCGGGCGGTGCTCGACCAGCTGCCCCACGAGGCGATCCGCTACATCGGCGACACCGCGAACGGCCCGTACGGCCCGCTGCCGATCGCCGAGGTCCGCCGGCACTCCCTCGCCGTGATGGACGGCCTGGTGGCCGATGGCGTCAAGATGCTCGTGGTCGCCTGCAACTCGGCCAGCGCCGCCTCCCTCCGCGACGCCCGCGAGCGGTACGACGTCCCGGTGGTCGAGGTGGTGCTTCCGGCAGTGCGCCGGGCGACGGCCGCCACCCGGAACGGGCAGGTCGGCGTCATCGGTACGCAGGCCACCGTCACCAGCGGCGCGTACGAGGACGCCTTCGCCGCCGCGCCCCAGATCGCCGTGACCAGCGCGGCCTGCCCGAGCTTCGTGGACTTCGTCGAGCGCGGGGTCACCAGCGGCCGGCAGGTGCTCGGCCTGGCCCAGTCCTATCTCGACCCGCTGCTGGCCGCCGGCGTCGACACCGTCGTCCTCGGGTGCACGCACTACCCGCTGCTCACCGGCGTCATCTCTCTGGTGATGGGCGACGACGTCACGCTGGTGTCCAGCGCCGAGGAGACGGCGAAGGACGTCTACCGCGTGCTCACCCGGGCCGACCTGCTGCGCGACCCGGACGCCCCGCAGCCCGAGCACCGCTTCCTCGCCACCGGCGACCCCGAGCCGTTCGCCCGGCTGGGCCGGCGATTCCTGGGCCCTGAGATCGGCTCGGTGCTGCGCGCCGCATCGGTGGACGCCGCGTGAAGCTGACCGTCGTCGGCTGCTCCGGCAGCGGTCCGGGCCCGACGTCGCCGGCCTCCAGTTACCTCGTCGAGCACGACGGCTTCCGCTTGCTGCTCGACCTGGGCAACGGCGCCTTCGGCCCGCTGCAGGGCTACGCCGATCCGGCGAGCATCGACGCGGTCTTCCTCTCCCACCTGCACGCCGACCACTGCCTCGACGTCGCGCCGTTCGTCGTGTGGCACCGCTACGCCGCCCCGAAGCCCCGGAGCCTGGTGCCGCTGTACGCGCCGGTCGGCGCCGAGCGGCGGCTCGCGCTCGCCTACGACATGGACGGCGACGGGCTCACCGACGTGTTCGACTTCGTGCCGGTCGGGCCGGGCTCGTTCTCGCTGGGCCCGTTCGAGGTCACGCTCGCCCGCACGGCACATCCGGTGGAGTGCTACGCCATCCGGCTGGCGGTCGACGGCCGGTCGTTGGTCTACACCGGCGACACCGGTCCGTGTCCGCGCGTCGTCGATCTGGCCCGCGGGGCCGACGTGTTCCTGGCCGAGGCGGCGCACCCGCCTGGCCCGGACCTGCCGGGGGGACTGCACCTCACCGGCAGGGAGGCCGGCGAGCACGCATCCGCGGCGGGCGTCGGCCGCCTGCTGCTGACGCACATCCCGGCCTGGGTCGATGGGATCGGCCAGCTGTTCGCCGCCAGTGCCGTCTTCTCCGAGACCGAGCTCGTCCGCTCGGGCGCCACCTACGAGATCTGAGGACGGCGATGGCCGAGGAGGAGCGGGACGGTGTCCGGTTGACCAGCCTCGACCAGCCGCTGGGTGACGGCCTGGGCGTCACCAAGGGCGACCTCGTCGATCACCTGGACGCGTTCGCCGACCGGATGGTGCCCCTCCTGGCCGGCCGGCCACTGACGATCAAGCGGGTGCGGCCCGGGTCGGCGCCGTTCATGCAGAAGAACGTCTCCAAGGGCGCACCGGACTGGGTGCGCACCGTGACCGTGTGGTCGGAGGCGGCGCACCGCGAGGTGCACCAGGTTCTCTGCGAGGACCGGCGAACGCTGCTGTGGCTGGCCAACCAGCGCGCGGTCGAGTACCACGTGCCGTTTCTCCGGGTCGGTGAGCACGAGCCGACGGGCCTCGTGCTCGACCTGGACCCGCCCGAGGGAGCCGACTTCTCCGCCGTGGTGGCTGCGGCCCGGTTGGTCCGCCGCGCACTGGACGACGCGGGACTCCGCGCGGCAGTCAAGACCAGCGGCGCCAAGGGCCTGCACGTGGTCGTGCCGGTGCACGGCGTCCCGGCCGAGGACGTCGCTGCGGCCACCCGCGCGCTGGCCGCGCGCACCGAGCGACTCGACCCGGACGTGGCGACGACGGCCTACCTCAAGGAGGACCGCGGCGGCCGGGTCTTCGTCGACTCCACCCGCTCGGGCCAGGGCACGATCGTGGTGGCCTACAGCCCCCGGTTGCGCCCCGGGCTGCCGGTGTCGGCGCCGGTGTCCTGGGAGTCGCTGGACGACGTGCGGCCGGACGACGTCACCGTGACGACGTCGCGGGAGATGCTGGGCGCCGACGACGTCTGGGCGGCGAGCCTGCCCGAGCCGCAGGAGCTGCACGCCGACCTGGTCGCCGAGGGGCACACCATCCCGATCGCCCGGGTGCAGGCGATGCACGAGGGTCGCCGCCGGGCGAGGGCCAAGCGGGCGGAGGGCGGCAGCGACTGACCGTTGTCCCCATGCCGGGCCGCCGTCCACAGGCTCGCCCGGCAGGGCTCGTTCTGTCGGTGCTCCGGCGCAGGCTGCTCGCATGACGCACGACCCACAGACCATCGCCTGGCTGGACCAGGAGGACGCCCGTCTCGCCCAGGTCATCCGGGCACACCAGTACGCCGTGCAGTACGTCGGCGCCGGCGAGGGGCCGGGCGAACCCGCCTTCGGTTACACCATCGGCCTGTTCGGGTTGGGGCACCCCGAGTGCGTGATCGCCGGGGTGCGGCACGACAACGCCCACGGGATCCTCGGCCGGGTCGGGGACGAGGTGGCGGACGGGCGCAACCTCGTGCCGGGGGAGCTGTTGTCCTGGCACGACTGGGGCGGTCGCCTGGTCGTCGAGGTGCTGCCGAATCCCGGCGAGGTCGTGCTCGGGGCGAACAGGTTCTACGAGCGCCCCGCCGAGTACTCGGTGCCGGCCTACCAGCTCACCTGGTGCCACCCCGACGGCAACTTTCCGTGGGATGCCGGCTGGTCCTGCGGGCCGGAATGCCAGCCGCGGCCCGGTACGTGGCGGGCGTGAGCGGGCCGGCCGGCCGACGACCGCCGCTCGCGGCCTCGACCGACCATGATGTCGGTTGGCGCCGCCAGGTCCCCTCCGGGACCGGTGGAGGGAGGGAGCGTGAGCCGCCAGACCGAACCCGTGCCGCCGACGTCGGGAATCAGGTCCGGCCGCCGACGCGCTCGGATCGTGCCCACCGACGAGGGTCACGGCGTCACAACGCTCGAACTCTTCTTCGAGCTGGTGTTCGTCTTCGCGATCACGCAGGTCACTGCCGTCATGGCCGTCGACCTCGGCTGGCGCGGCGTCCTCCGCGGCCTGGTGCTGCTCTCGTTGCTGTGGTTCGTGTGGTGTAGCTACGCCTGGCTGGGCAATCAGGCGCATGCCGACGAGGGGATCGTGCGGGGCGCCGTCATCGTGGCCATGGCCGCGATGTTCGTGGTCGCCCTCGCCATTCCCGAAGCCTGGCGTGACGACGGCGGGGGCATCAACGCGCCGGTGCTCCTCGCGGTCGCGCTGGCCGTCGTGCGGCTGACCCACCTGGCGGTCTCCGTGGCTGCCGCGGCGACGACGCGGGACTGCGCCGGCAGGTCGTCCGGGCGGCGGTCCCGGTCTGCGCCTCGGCAGGCCGGTGTCGCGGCGTACCTGATCGGCCACCTGGCGTTCCGGCTGCGCAACCTGGGCTCGCTGAACCGGCCGCGGACCGTCGTCGCCTTCCTGCTCCTGCTGGCTCCGCTGGCGGTCCGGCCGCTCCCTGCGCTGGCGGCGCTCGCAGTCCTCGCCGGGGTCCTCGTCGCGCTCATCGCCTTCGAGGTCGTGCGGTACGCCGACGCCCGTGCGGCGGTGCGCGCCGAGGCCGCCCACCACTAGGGCGGCGCGACCTGGTCAGCCCAGGCCGAGGTCGCGGCGCAGCTTGGCCACGTGGCCGGTCGCCTTGACGTTGTAGGCGGCGCTCTCGATGCGGCCCTCGGCGTCGACGATGAACGTCGAGCGGATCACGCCGACGACCTCCTTGCCGTAGAGCTTCTTCGGGCCGTACGCGCCGTAGGCCTTGAGCACCTGCTTGTCCGGATCGGAGACGAGCGTGATGTCGAGGTTCTCCGTCTCCCGGAACCGGAGCAGCTTCTCGGGCTCGTCGGGGGAGATGCCGATGATGTCCAGCCCGGCCTCGGCGAGGTCGCCCGCGGCAGCGGTGAAGTCGACGGCCTGGGTCGTGCAGCCCGGGGTCAGCGCTGCGGGGTAGCAGTACACGATGACGCGCCGTCCGCGGTAGGACGAGAGCGCCACCGGCCTGCCCTCGGCGTCCGGCAGCGTGAAGTCCGGGGCCGGGTCCCCGGCGGACAGGCGGGCGGGTGCCGTGTCGGTGGCGCTGTCGCTCATGACCGGCATCCTGCCGTGTGCCTCCGACGGCGTGGCACCGAGGGGGACTTCTCTGCGCCGCACTCAGCCGGCGAGGAAGGAGAAGCGGACGTGTCGCTGATGGTTGTCGGTGTTGGTGTCGACCAGGCAGATGCGCTGCCAGGTGCCCAGCTGCAGTAGGCCTTCGAGCACCGGCACGCTGGCATGCGGCGGAAGGAACGCCGGGACGACGTGGTCGCGGCCGTGCCCGGAGCTGCCGTGCCGGTGCCGCCAGCGATCGTCGCGGGGGAGCAGCACGTCGAGCTGGGCGAGCAGGTCGTCGTCGCTGCCCGCGCCGGTCTCCAGGATCGCGATCCCGGCCGTGGCGTGCGGCACGAAGACGTGCAGCAGCCCGTCGGACTCCTGCCGGACGAACTCGGCGCAGTCGTCGGTCAGGTCCACCACCACCGGCACGCCCCCGGTCCGCACGGCACGCAGTTCCGATCGCATGGCGGTGATCCTCTCCGAGGAGGACCGCCCCAGGCGAGGTGACGTGGTCCCGCTCATCATCGCGACACGACGCCGCGGGCGCGCACTACTGTCGGTGCACGTGACCCAGCCTCGCCCGGACGGCCGTGCGGCCGACCAGCTCCGCCCCGTGACCATCACCCGCTCCTGGCTCGACCACGCCGAAGGGTCGGTGCTCGTCGAGTTCGGCCGTACCCGTGTGCTCTGCGCGGCCAGCGTGACCGAGGGGGTGCCGCGCTGGCGCAAGGGCTCGGGCCTGGGCTGGGTGACCGCCGAGTACGCGATGCTGCCGCGGGCCACCCACACCCGAGGCGACCGCGAGTCGGTGAAGGGCCGCATCGGCGGGCGCACCCACGAGATCAGCCGGCTGATCGGCCGCTCGCTGCGCGCCTCGATCGACCTCGCGGCTCTGGGTGAGAACAGCATCGCGATCGACTGCGACGTCCTGCAGGCCGACGGCGGCACCCGCACCGCGGCGATCACCGGCGCCTACGTGGCTCTCGCCGACGCCGTCACCTGGCTCGGCGACCGCAGGAAGCTGGCCAAGCCGAACGCGATCGCCCAGTCGGTCGCGGCGGTGAGCGTCGGTGTCATCGACGGTGAGCCGCGGCTGGACCTCGCCTACGAGGAGGACGTGCGCGCCGGCACCGACATGAACGTGGTGTGCACCGGCGACGGGAACTTCGTGGAGGTCCAGGGCACCGCCGAGGGCGCGGTGTTCGACCGGAAGACCCTCGACGAGCTGCTGGACCTGGCGGTCACCGGGTGCGCCGAGCTGACCCGACTGCAGGCCGAAGCCCTGGCGCGATGACGAAGCTCCTCCTGGCCACCCGGAACGCGGGCAAGCTCGCGGAGCTGCAGCGGCTGCTCCAGACCGCCGTCCCCGGGGTGGAGGTCATCGGCCTGCGGGACGTCGACGACTACCCGGAGGCGCCGGAGACCGGCGCGACGTTCGCGGAGAACGCGCTGCTGAAGGCGCGCGAGGCGGTGCGGTACACGGGTCTGCCGGCCGTGGCCGACGACTCCGGCCTGGCCGTCGACGCGCTCAACGGGATGCCCGGCGTGCTGTCGGCGCGGTGGTCGGGCCGGCACGGGGACGACGACGCGAACACCGCCCTGCTGCTGGGGCAGATCGCCGACGTGCCCGACGAGCGGAGGGGCGCGGCGTTCGTCTGTGCGGCTGCCCTCGTGACGCCCGACGGCACCGAGCGGGTCCTCGAGCGGCAGTGGCGGGGGAGCGTGATCCGCGAGAAGCGCGGCGCCAACGGGTTCGGCTACGACCCGGTGTTCGTGCCCGAGGGGCTCGAGGTCACGTCGGCGGAGCTTGCTCCCGAGGAGAAGGACGCACGCAGCCACCGCGGCCAGGCGTTCGCCGCGCTGGTGCCGGTGCTCGCCGAGATCCTCAGGGCCTGATGCTCAGTACTGCCCGAAACCCAGCCAGTCGAAGGCGTCGACCTCGTCGCGGCGCGGGTCGTGCAGCTCCCGGCTCCACTCCGGCTCGGTGTGCCGGCCGGAGCGGGTGAGGTCCTCCGGTGCGGCGATCCGCACCATGCCGGGGACAGCCGGCGCGAGGTGTCGGCCTCCGGGCCGGACGGCCGGGGCGGCGTGCACGACGGCGGCGCGGGCGATGGCAGCCGGCAGCCAGGTGGCCGACGAAGCAGAGCTGGTCATGCCTAGGACGTCGGACGGTTCGTCGCCGCAGCAGAGGTCGGCGGCGCCCGTCCCACCCCGACGGGTGACCGAACGCCGTCGTCAGGCGGTGGCCCAGGCCCTCGTACACCGGCTTGACCGCCTTGACGACACGGTGGACGGCAAGGCTCTCGGTGGGGTCAGCGCGCCCGGTCGGGGCGCACGAACGGAAAGGTCAGGGTCGAGCGCACGGAGCCTCCGGTGAGCATCATGAGCAACCGGTCGATCCCCAGTCCGAGACCACCCGTCGGTGGCATCCCGTACGCCATGGCACGGAGAAAGTCCTCGTCCAGCTGCATCGCCTCGGCGTCGCCGGCGACCGCGCGCAGGGACTGCTCCGTGAGACGGCGGCGCTGGTCCACCGGATCGGTCAGTTCCGAGTAGGCGGTGCCCAGCTCGGTTCCGAAGGCCACCAGGTCCCACCGTTCCGCCAGTCGGGGATCGCTCCGATGCACCCTGGCCAGGGGGGAGGACTCCAGCGGGAAGTCGGTGTAGAAGGTCGGCGCCGTCGTCGTGGGTTCGACGCGTGCTTCGTAGAGCTTCACGACGGCCTCGCCTGCCGTGGCGGTCGGGGACACCGCGACATCGTGGCGCCGGCACACAGCCAGGACGTCGGCCCGCGTCGTCGCCGAGGTCAGTTCGGTCCCGGTCGCGCAGCTCACGGCCTCGTGCACGGGGACGACGGGCCACGGCCCGGAGAGGTCGACGGTGGTGACGCCTCCCTCCGGCGCGAGTCGCTGGGCGGCGGGGGAGCCGTGCACCGCGACGGCGGCCGTCAGGATCAGGTCCCGGGCGAGGTCCCGCATCACCGAGTAGTCGGCGTAGGCCTGGTAAGCCTCCAGGGACGTGAACTCCGGGTTGTGCGTGGCATCGGCGCCCTCGTTGCGGAAGTTGCGGCCGAGCTCGAAGACCCTCTGCATCCCGCCCACGCACAGCCGCTTGAGGAAGAGCTCCGGCGCGATCCGCAGGTACAGGTCCATGCCGTAGGCGTTGATGCTGGTCGTGAAGGGTCGGGCGTTCGCGCCGCCGTGCACGGCCTGCAGGATCGGCGTCTCCACCTCGCTGAAGCCGCGTGCGCCCAGGAGCTCGCGCAGCGCGCGCGTCGCTCGGCTGCGCGCCAGGACGGTGTCCATGGCGGTCGTGTTCACGATGAGGTCGAGGGAACGCTGCCGGATCCGGGCCTCCGGGTCGGCGAAGGACGCCCGGGGGCCGGGCATCGGCTCCAGGCACTTGGCCGCCATGACCCAGGAGTCGGCGAGTACGGACAGCTCGCCGGTGTCGGAAGCCGCCACTTCCCCGGTCACGCCGACGTGGTCGCCGAGGTCGACCGCCCGCTGCCACGTCCGCAACAGGTCCGGCCCCAGCCGGTCGCGGGTCAGCATGGCCTGGATGCGGGCCTCGCCGTCCTGGAGGTCGGCGAAGACGAGGCCACCGAAGTCGCGCAGCGCCCGGACCCGCCCGGTCACCGACTCGGACCGGCCGGTGTGTGTGCCGGCAGCAAGGCCACCGTGCCGGCGCCGGAGCTCGGCAACCTCGCACGACCGAGGCACACCGACCGGATAGGGATCGATTCCTGCCTGGGCGAGCAGGCGCAGCTTGCTTCGGCGGACCACCTCCGGTCCCGAGAGCCGCGGGCCGAGCGCGGTCCGCCGACCGGACAGGCGTTCGAGCTCGGCTACGGCGTCCTCCAACGGCACATCGGGCCGGCCTTGCCAGGTGACTGTTGCCGAGGGGCGCTGCGCCGGTGGCGTCGGTGGAAGTGGGAGGAACCCCTCGGCCATCATCGCCGCGAGGGCCACGCGGGGGAGTGCGAACGCGGACTCGTAGCAGAGGTAGCGCGGTTCCCACCGTGGCAGGTAACGCGCGGTTGTGCGGTAGAGCGTCTCGAGTTGCCAGAACCGGGACGTGAAGATCAGTGCGGCGTTGCCGGTGCGCACGAGTGGCCCGGCACCGACGCGTTCGGCTGCCTCCAGCACGCCACGGAGGACGACGAAGTTGAGCGACACCCGCACGACACCGAGGTCGGGGCAGGCCGCGATCAGACCGGTCACCATCGACTCGGTGACGCCGTTCTCCGCCGTGGGGTCGCGGCGCATCACGTCCAGCGACAGGCCATGAGGTCCCCAGGGAACGAAGGACAGCAGGCCGCGCAGCCGACCCGACGCGTCGAAGGACTGCACCGCGACGCAGCGCCCGTCGGTGGGGTCGCCGAGCCGATTGAGCGCCATCGAGAAGCCGCGCTCCGGCTCGTCGCCCCGCCACTCCTCGGCGCAGCGGCTGATCTCGGCCAGTTCGTCGGCGGCCAGGTCCGCGTGCCGGACCACCCGCACGGTGTACCCCGCGCGGGCCACCCGTTCCACCGCCCGGCGAACCGGTTGCAGTGCCGGTGACCGCAGGGAGAACGCGCGGACGTCGATGATCGCCTCGTCGCCGAGGGGGATCCCCTTGAGGCCGGCGGCCACGAAGGCGCGGGCGCCCTCCTCGCTGACGCCGAGCGCGGCCGGGTACCAGCCGTAGGCACGAGCCTCCGCCAGCCAGCTGCGAATGGCCTGCGGCCACGCCTCCGGAGGGCCGATCGGGTCACCGGAGGCCAGGCTGACCGAGGCCAGCACCCGGTGGGTCACCGCCGCCCGGCGATCCGGCGGGAAGACCACGGACCTGTCCCGGCGCGTGGCGAAGTAGCCCAGCGAGTCTCGGGCGCCCGAGTCGAGCAGCAGACGCCGCAGATCCAGTTCGTCCTGCGCGTCCATGAAGAGCTTCGCGCGGGCGGCGCGGAGGAACACCACCGTCGCGGTCACCAGCGCCAGACCCGACAACAGGCCGGCGACCCAGGCGATCCAGTGGTGTCCCCGGTGAACGGCGCCCGCCGAATCGACCCGTCCGGTGTCGACGCCGAGGACGATTCGCAGCGCCCAGAGGACGCGCTCGCCCGGGCTGGTGAGGGTGGCGGGGAACAGGTAGGTGAGGAGGAGTGACACCGTCGCCGCGATGACGAGGCCAGCCAGAAGGACGAGCGGGGCCGAACGGCGGGAAGCGGGATAGAGCCGCGCCGGGAAGGTGCCGCGGGCCGCGACCAGGAACGGCGTCAGGATCACCGCAACGGAGATGCTGATGACGAGTTCCACCCGGTCCCGGGTGGCGAAATGGCGGAGGACAGAACCGCTTCCGCTGGTCAGCGCGAGCGCGATCTGGGCGGCCGCGTCCACGAGGGCCAGCGACTGGAACACCACCAGGATCCAGAGGGCGAGGCGCAGGCGTCGGTGCAGCGCGCCGGCCAGCAGGAAGAGCAGCGCGATGGTGAACAGCGAGGTGGTCTCGGGGACGTTGACCAGGATGAACAGGTCGCCGATGCCCCGCCATGAGCCGCGCAGGAACACCGACAGGACCGACCAGACGGCGGCCAGCGTGACGACGGCGGCCGCCACGCGGGCGAACGGCTCCTGCCACCCCCGGGTGCGACGGACGGGGCGGGGCGGGGCCGGTGGCGCAGGCGTCAGGACGCTGCTCCTGGTGGCCAGCCGTGTCGCCATTTCTCGGTCCCAACTCCTGTCGGCGGCCGGGGTCCGTGCCGGCGAGCCGACATCGGCTTCCGGCCGCCGAGCTACGGTCTGCGGCACATCGTGCACCGCCAGGAGCACAGCGTGGATCTGTTTCGCGACGGCATCGGGACCATCACGGAGCACCAAGAGGCACTGAGCTCAGTACTGCGCGAAGCCGAGCCAGTCGAAGGCGTCGACCTCGTCGCGGCGCGGGTCGTGCAGCTCCCGGCTCCACTCCGGTTCGGTGTGCCGGCCGGAGCGGGTGAGGTCCTCCGGGGCGGCGATCCGCGCCATGCCGGGGATCTCGGGCGCGAGGTGTCGGCCTCCGGGCCGGACGGCGGGGGCGGGGTGCACGACGGCGGCGCCCGTCCCATCCCGACGGGCGACCGGGCGCTGTCGTCTGGCAGTCGCACGGCCCTCGTACATGAAGGCGGCGGCCTTGGGTGCGCCTTTTTCATAGTGCTCGTTCATCTCGGTGACCGTGAGCGGCGAGGCGTCCAGGAGTGACCGGACGTCGTTGTCGAGCACGCAACCGGCAACGACCCGGTTGATCGCGTTGCTCCGGCGCTGCCAGCGGACGACGGCGGGATCCGGTGCCAGCCCGTGCTCGACGAAGTGCAGCGTCGCTCCGGGCTTCAGGACGCGGGCCACCTCCGCCAGAGCCGCACCCGGGTCGGGGACGCCGCAGAGCACCCAGGTGCACAGCGCGGCATCGAAGCGCTCGTCGGGGAAAGGGAGCGACTGCGCGTCGTCACCGGCGACGACCACCGGGACCGCCGAGGCGCTCCGGCGTCCCTCGCCGAGCCCGAGGGCGGTCGCGGACGGCTCGATCGCCCACACCGCCTTCACCGACGTCGGCAGATGCGGTTGGTTGAGCCCGGAGCCGTAGCCGATCTCGAGGACGTCCCCGGTCAGCCCGGTACACACCCTGTCCCGTACCGCGCCAGTGACGCGGTCGCTGAGGGCGAGGGTGTGCAGCGAAGGTCGCAGGTGCTTGTTGTAGACGCCCACCGGCGCAGGCTGCGCTGAAGGTCCTGTCTCCACAAGGGATCCCATCGGGGATCGGATCCCGATCCGGATGTCGGGGGATCTGGCGGTACGGACGGGGAGTGCGCGTGACCTGGTGGGGTTGGCTGCTGACCGGCTGGGCCGCCGGTCCGAGGGTCGTGACCGCCCCGGTCGACCCGCGACACGCACGGCGCCCGGGGCGCACGCCCCGGCGGCCGGGGTGCTCGCTGGACGTCGATACCGTCAGCGGCGATCGGCCGCGCCGGGCGACCGGGAGAGCGGGGAATGCCTGATGGCCAACCTGGAGTCACTGCGCCGGTTCGGCCTGGTGCTGGAGATGGCCGAGGCGGCCGGGGACGGCGACTGGGCGGCCTGGACGAAGGTGCTCGGTGGCCTGGACGAGGACACCCGGGCCGACGTCGTCCGCCAGTCGTCGCTGGTCATCGCCATGCTGTGCGATCGCGAGGCCGAGCGGCGGGGGATCACCCGCGACCAGTTCCTGGCCCAGTTCCGGGCGGAGGCCATGGACCAGCTCGGCTGACCGTCGTCGCTGGACGCACGCCGACCCAATGTGCGGGAGGGGGGACTCGAACCCCCACGCCCGAAGGCACCAGATCCTAAGTCTGGCGTGGCTGCCGTTACACCACTCCCGCTCGGTTCCGGAGTCTAGAAGTAGCCCTCGCGGGGGTCCTCGGGGTTCGTGGATGAGCCCACCTGCTGTTCGTCTGGCAGGCTGTCGCCGTGCCTCGCGACCCACGACAGATCCAGCTGGAGATCGACGCCGCCCGCGAGTCGCTGGCCGCCACCCTGGACCAGCTGACCTATCGGACGAGCCCCTCGCGCCTGAAGGTCAAGGGGAAGGACGCCGTCCAGCGCTTCCTGCAGACCCCGGCCGGGATGGCGACGGTGGGCGCGGTCGGCCTGCTGATCACCTTCGCCCTCGTCCAGAAGGTCCGGCACCGCAACGACTGACGTGCGTCGCGACCCCATCGGTCCCGGCCAGGAGTCGGTCTGGGACTACCCGAGGCCGCCCTCGGCGGAGGTGACCCCCCGGCGCATCGTCGTCGAGGTGGGTGACCGACTGCTGGCCGACACCGTCCGCGCGGTCCGCGTCTGCGAGACCAGCCACCCGCCGGTCTACTACGTCCCCCGCGAGGACCTCGCCGACGGCGTGCTCGAGCGTGCCCCGGGCGGCTCATGGTGCGAGTGGAAGGGTGCGGCTACCTACTGGGACGTCGTCGTCGACGGGCGGCGCGTGCCGCAGGCCGCCTGGTCCTACGAGGATCCGAGCCCGGGCTTCGAGCACCTGCGCGGAGCCGTCGCGTTCTACCCCGGCAAGGTCGACCGGGCGCTCGTCGACGGCGAGCCGGCCCGCCCGCAGGCCGGCGGCTTCTACGGCGGCTGGATCACCGGCGACGTGGTGGGCCCGTTCAAGGGCGAGTCCGGCACGCTCGGCTGGTAGCCGGTCCGGAACGGACGAACGCCCGGGTCCGGAGTCCGGAACCAGGCGTTCGTGGGCGGGTGCTGCGTCAGACCGCCACACTCGACGCACGGACCAACGGCAGGACCACGGTCTCGAGCACCTCGTCGGCGTAGGCCTCGTCCACCGTCTCGCCGGTGAGCAGCCAGCGCTGCACGAGCAGCGCACTCGTCGTCTCGGCGACGACCGAGCCGGCCACGCCGGGCCGCACCTCGCCGCGCGCCTCGGCGCGCGCCCAGATCTGCTCGAACGCTTGCCGCCAGACGCCGAGCGGGCCGTTGCGGAAGGCATGCGCCAGCGCCGGCTGGTGCGGCACCGTCGACAGCAGGGACAGCGTCGCAGCCCCGGTCGGCCCGGTGATGACGGTGACCAGCGACTGCAGGATGACCCGCAGGTCACCCTCGAGCGAGCCGGTGTCCGGCGGCGTGGCCTCGGCCCGGTTCAGGTCGGAGATCGTGTCGACGACGAGGTCCTGCTTGGTGCGCCAGCGGCGGTAGATCGTCGCCTTGCCGACGCCGGCCTCCGAGGCCACGGCGTCCATCGTGAGTGCCCCGTAACCCACGTCGGCCAGCAGGCGCAGGATCGCGGCCCGGATGACGCCGTCGCGGCTGGGGTCGCGGGGTCGCCCGCCACGGCTCGGACGGGCGATGTCGGTCGTGGTGAGGACGGCCATGGGGCAGACCTTAGACACTAAAGATAGGAACGTTCCAGAACTTGGCTCACAAGGAACTGCGAGTCACCCGGAAGTGCGGACCAGCCGCAGCGCGCCTGTGAGGAAGCCGGGAACCGGTCAGTCATCCTGCGGGTGTGGGAACGACGTGCGGTGGGGTCTGCGGCTGCCGCCAGAACTGGGAGATTCCGGGCCCCGCGACCCGGGTACTCGTCGCCACCTCGATCGGTCACGTCCTGCCGGGCGTCGCCCGTATCGCGAAGGCGCTGGGGCTGACGGTCTACACCGCCCCGCAGCTGCTGGACATCGTCGACGACCGTGGCGGCCGCCGGCTGGACCGGCTCTTCCAGGTGCTGGCCCGCGAGCTCACCGCCGCCGAGACCGAGGCGCTCCGGGTGGTCACCGACCCCCCCGGCGAAGGCGCTGCCCTCACCGCGCGCCTGCTGACCGCCCCCAGTCTCGCCGTCGAGCTGGCCCGCCGCGGGGTGACCGTCGAGGTCGGCGTCCTCGCCGAGGCGGAGTTCTGGTCGGCCTACCAGCCGATCGTCTCCCTCGCCGACCGGTCCGTGGTCGCCCACGAGGCGCTGCTGCGCGGTGTCGTCGACGGCCGCGAGGTCGGTGGGGGAGACCTGTTCTTCGTCGCCGAGCAGGCCGGCTGGCTGCACCGGCTGGACCGGATCGGCCGCGAGTCCGCGATCACCGGCGCGGTGCCCTGGCTCGGGGACGACGACCTCTTCATCAACTTCAACCCGACCTCGATCTACCGGCCGCAGGTCTGCCTGGCCAGCACCGAGCGGGTCGTCCACGAGACCGGCATCGAGCCCGGGCGGCTGGTCTTCGAGGTGGTCGAGTCGCACGCGATTGCCGACCGGGGCCACCTCGTCTCCATCCTCGACCACTACCGCTCGCTGGGCTGGCGCGTCGCCCTCGACGACGTGGGCGCCGGCTGGTCGAGCCTGTCACTGCTCGCCGCCGTTCGGCCGGAGGTGGTCAAGCTCGACAAGGCGCTGGTCCAGGAGCTGCCGGACGACGGCGCGCGCACCGTGCTGAAGGCGGTCACCGACCTCGCACACCAGTTGGGCGCTGTGGTCGTGGCCGAGGGCGTCGAGACCGAACGGCTGGCCGAGGAGGTCACCGCGCTCGGTGCCGACCTGGGTCAGGGCTGGCTGTTCGGCCGCCCGGTGCGCCCCGAGCCACCGGTCGAGGAGCCCGAGGGCCGCTGGCAGCCGGTCACCAGGTCACGCACGCACTGACGGCGTCCCGGCACTAGCAGGCGATGTTCCAGCCGATCAGGGCCTGCCACTCGTGCTCGTGGCCGAGGACGCCGTAACGGCCGGTCGCGAGAGGGAAGAGGGCGCCGCTCTCCGGGCCGAGGCCCAGCCACCGGGCCGTGAGGACGCGGAGGACGTGCCCGTGCGCAACGAGCGCGACGTCGCCGTCGGCGAGCAGCGGTCGGGCCCGGTCGAGGACGCGGTCGACCCGCTGCGCCACCTGATCGAGGGTCTCGCCCGGGGTCTCGCCGGGGACCGTGCCGTCGTGCCAGAGCGACCACGAGCGGCCCAGCTGCGCGCTGATCTCCTTCGTCGTCAGCCCCTCGTAGCGCCCGTAGTCGACCTCGACCAGATCCGGCTCGATCCGGGTGTCGATGCCGCCGTCGAAGAGCCCGGTCAGCTCAGCCGTGCGCCGGGCGCGGACCAGGGGGCTGACGAACGCATGGGTGATGTGCCGCTGGCCGAGGACCGTCCGCAGTCGCCGGGCGTCCTCCTCCCCGGCCGGGAGCAGCGGCAGGTCGGTGACGCCGGTGTGCTGTCCGCTCCTGCTCCACTCGGTCTGCCCATGCCGCACCACGATCACTTCGCCCATCGGGGCTCCTGACTCCATCGGTGTCGCCGGTCACATCTTCGGGCCGCGGGAAGAGCCTCGCGGGGATCCGTGCTGGCCGAAGAGCACCCCGCGAGCATCCCGCCCGGGGCACGCCGACTTCCCAGGAGGACCCATGACCACGGTCGCACCCGCTGACACGTTCCGCATCGGCGGAGACCTCCCCGTCCACCGGCTCGGCTACGGCGCGATGCAGCTGCCCGGTCCGGGGGTCTGGGGCGAGCCCGCCGACCACGACGGCGCGGTGCGCGTCGTGCGGGCCGCGGTCGAGCAGGGCGTCGACTTCATCGACACCGCCGACTCCTATGGCCCCCTCGTCAGTGAGCAGATCATCGCCGAGGCGCTGCACCCGTACCCGGAGGGCCTCGTCATCGGGACGAAGGCCGGCCTGGTGCGCACCGGGCCGGGGGAGTGGGTCCCGGTGGGCCGCCCTGCCTACCTCAAGCAGCAGGTGGAGCTGTCACTGCGACACCTGAAGCTGGACCGGATCGACCTCATCCAGCTGCACCGCATCGACCCCGACGTCCCGCTGGCCGACCAGCTCGGCGCCTTCAAGGAGCTGCAGGAACAGGGCAAGGTGCGCCACATCGGCGTCTCCGAGGTGTCGGTCGAGGAGTTGAAGGCGGCGCGGGAGATCGTCGACGTCGTCAGCGTGCAGAACCTCTACAACCTGACGAACCGGAAGAGCCAGGACGTCCTGGACTACGCCACGGCCGAGAACATCGCCTTCATCCCGTGGTTCCCGATCGCCACCGGTGACCTCGCCGCACCCGACAGCCCGGTCGCCGACATCGCCCGCGAGCTCGGCGCGACGCCGTCGCAGGTGGCGCTGGCGTGGCTGCTGCAGAAGTCGCCGGTCATCCTGCCGATCCCGGGCACGAAGTCAGTGGAGCACCTCACCGAGAACCTGGGGGCAGCGCAGCTCACGCTGTCCGCCGAGGACATGGCCCGCCTCGACGCCCTCGCCTGACTCCTAGCCGCGGCGCGACAGTCGTCCGGCCCCGACCAGCGACTGCGCGCCGCGCACGGGTACGGGGTGCCCGCTCGCCGGATGAGGGGCGGGCGCTCCCTGCCCGGCCGGGACGGAGGCCCGCACCGGCGGCGCCGGGAGCGGACCGTCCAGCACCAGGCGGTCGGTGAGGTCGGCGAGGTCGATGATCCGTCGGGTGGCTGCGAGCGCCCCGACGATGCGGCAGGAGCGCCCGGCCGCCGCCAGCTCACCGGTGAACGCGGCCAGCGCACCCAGGCCCGAGCAGTCCCAGAAGTGGGCACCGGCGACGTCGACGACGACCTGCCGGGTGCCCAGGCCCGCGCCCTGGGTCAGGGCGTCGGTCACCAGCGCGACCGTGGAGAGGTCGGCATCCCCGGTCAACCGGACCACGACCTGGTCGGGGCCCGGGACGAGGGCGACGTTGAGGGGCGGCACGCTGCCTCCGGTCGATGGTCGTGGCTTGACACCCGGTACCAGGGGGACCGCCATCGAGACTAAACCGGCCATAGGTGCTTTCACAACGGAGAGCAATCGTTTGACTCCGTTAAGTCTGCACCGCTGTCTTCCGTGGGGGACCCGCTGCGGCGCCTGGGGCGCGCACGCGTCACCATGACGGCGTGGACGCTGAAGACTTCCGCCAGATCAGGGACGCCGTACGTGAGTTGGTCCGCGAGTCGGTCATCCCGCGCGAAGAGCAGATCGAGGACGAGGACCGCATCCCCGACCAGCTGCGCGCCCAGGCCGCCGAGATGGGCCTGTTCGGCTATGCGCTGCCGGAGGAGTACGGCGGGCTCGGGGTCACCATGAGCGAGGACGTCCAGCTGGCGTTCGAGTTCGGCTACACGACGCCCGCGTTCCGCTCGCTGTTCGGTACCAACAACGGCATCGCCGGACAGGTCATCGCCAAGTTCGGCACCGACGAGCAGAAGAAGGCCTACCTGCCCCGACTGGCCGCCGGCGAGCTCATCGGCTCCTTTGCCCTCACCGAGGCCGAGGCCGGCTCCGACCCCGCCGGGCTGCGGACCACCGCCCGCCGCGACGGCGACGAGTGGGTGATCAACGGCAGCAAGCGCTACATCACCAATGCGCCGATCGCCGACCTCTTCGTCGTCTTCGCCCGGAGCAACCCTGACGAGCGCGGCGGCCGTGGGATCTCCAGCTTCGTCGTCGAGACGTCGACGCCGGGGGTGACCGTCGGCCCCAAGGACAAGAAGATGGGGCAGGCCGGCGCCTGGACCGCCGAGGTCTTCTTCGACGACGTGCGGGTGCCCGCTGAGGCGCTCATCGGCGAGGAGGGCCGCGGATACGCGAAGGCGCTCACCGTTCTCTCCCGTGGCCGGCTGCACATCGCGGCCCTGTGCGTCGGCATGGCCCAGCGGGTGCTCGACGAGTCGGTCGCCTATGCGGCGACGGCCAAGCAGGGTGGTGCCCCGATCGGCCGGTTCCAGCTGGTCCAGGGGATGCTCGCCGACATGCACGCAGAACTCCTTGCCGCCCGCAGCATGGTCCGCGAGGTCGCCGCCGCCTACGACAGCGGCGCGGACACGTCGGTCGGCCCGTCGTCGGCGAAGCTCTTCTGCACCGAGATGGTCGGCCGTGCCGTCGACCGGGCGGTGCAGGTGCACGGCGGCATGGGTTACCTGCGGACGACGCCGGTCGAGCGGTTCTACCGGGACGCCCGCCTCTTCCGGCTCTACGAGGGCACCAGCGAGGTGCAGCGGGTGATCATCGGCGGCGCGCTGTTGCGCGAGGCCGGCATGGCGCGTGGCTGAGAAAGGGCCCTCCTTCCCCCCACCGCTCGCAAGCTCGCGGCGAGACCCTGCAGGAGGGCCGCTGAGCCCGGAGGAGCGGGGCGTCCGGCGCGACGCCGTCGGGGATCTCGGCTCTGCGCTGCGCGACCTGGTCGATGCCGCCGTCCGCACCGAGGTCCCGCTTCCCGAGCTGGCCGAGGCCGCGGGCCTCGCCCGGGAACTCGCCGCCCGGCTGCGCGGCAAGACCCGGACGCTGCACGAGATCGCCTCCGTCGACGACCCGGAGACCGGGGAGCGCTGGTACAGCCCGGTCTACGGCCCGGGCAACCCGGTGGCGCCCCCTTTGGTCGTCACGGCCGCCGCCGACGGCCGGGCCACCGGCCGGGTCGTGCTCGGCAAGCCGCACGAGGGCCCGCCCGGGTTGGTGCACGGCGGCGTCGTCGCGACCCTGCTCGACCACGTGCTCGCCCGGGCCGTGCGGGCGGCCGGCCGCGGGGGCCTGACCGCCACGCTCACCGTCACCTACCGGCGTCCGGTGCAGCTCGGCGTCGCCCTGATCGCGACCGCCGAGATGGGGGCCACGGAGGGACGGCGGACGACGGCGCGCGCCCGCCTGGTCGCCGAGGACGACCCGGACACGACCCTCGCCGAGGCCGAGGGGCTGTTCGTGGCCCTCCGTCCCGAGCGGGCGGCCGACGTCTTCGCGAAGACCGGCCGCGACATCAAGGCCTGGACCAGCCGGAACTGACGACGTGCGGAGCCAGCTCCGCATCGAATGCGAGATGTCCCGCCCGCGACGTCACGATTGTCGAGCGCAGGCCGCCCTGGGGCCTGCGGGCCGATCCGGAGTGGATGAGCACTCCTGTTGCACTGCTCCGCTACCTCACGTCCCGGAGGGTCTGGCGGCTGTACTGGTGCGGCAGCGACGAACGCTGGCATGAATACCCCGACCTGCGCTTCGCGCGCACCGTCGATGAGCTCCTGGCCGAGATCGATCGCGACCCCACTGCGCTGTTGTGGGGCTGACGGACGACTGGGCGAGGCTGGGTCGTTCGCTGCTGTTCGCGCGCTGAGATCTGGCCCTCAGGTCGCGCGGGTGAGCGGGGTACCGGCCGGCCGCAGGAGGGGGCCTGGTGCACCCTCGCCGTGGCCGAGGGCGGCGACGAAGTCCCGGAGCACCTCGTCCCCGCGGTACACCGGGGCCCAGTCCAGCAGCTTCCGGGCGCGCGCGGTGTTCAGCGCGGGCACGCGGGTGGCGATGTCGAGCCACCCCGGCTCGGTCGGGACCAGGTGCGCGCTGAACGCGGCTTGCAGCGCCGTCCGCAGGGCCAGTGCGGGGACGGGCACCCGCATGGTCCCCAGGGCGCGGGCCAGGCCATCGGCGTCCAGCAGCGGTTCGGCGGCGAGGTTGAACGGGCCGGGAGCCCGGCGGTCGAGCATCCGGACCACGGCGTCGGCGACGTCGTCGGCGTGCACGAAGGACACCGCGAGCCGGGGGAGCGGCAGCGGGAGCAGCCGGGCGACCGCACCCGGTAGCAGACGCGCGGCCCCGAACAGCAGCGGACCGAGGAAGTAGCGACCGATCTCGCTGCCGGCGTCCGGCTGCAGGACCAGCGTCGGCCGGACGACGCTCACCGTCATCTCCGGGTGCCGGGCCGCGATCTCCCGGACGACGCGCTCAGCCTCGGACTTGTCCCGGCTGTACTGCGCGCTCGGGATACCGGTGGTCGGCCAGTCCTCGGCGACGCGCTGCCCGACCGCACCGGGTGCATAGGCGCCGATGGAGGACAGGTGCACGACGTGGCCGACGCCGGCGACCGCGGCCGCGCGCACCACCCGGCGGGTGCCTTCGACGTTGACCCGGCGCAGGTCGTCGGGCTGCCGGCCCGGCTGCAGCGCCCAGGCCAGATGGACGACGGCGTCGACGCCGTCCATGAAATCGGCGAGCGCCTCCTCGCTGTGCGGGCCACCGAGGTCCGTCAGGTGCCACCGGACTCCGGAGTAGGGGGCGACCTCCGGGGGCTGCCGGCGGGCCAGCCCGCGGACCTCGGCCACCCCGGCTCCCGGCGCGCTCAGCCGGCGCAGCAGCGCCGTCCCGAGGTTGCCGCTGGCGCCGGTGACGGCGACCGTCATCCCGCGGAGTTGATCGCTGGTGAACTGAGCCATGAACAGCCGCTACCCGGAGGCGCGGCCAGCAACCGGTCAGCGCCCGGTCCTAGGTCGGGTGAAGGCTCCGAGGCGCCCACGTGATCCTCTGCAGCAGCGACGCAGGGGCGGACCGGGTATTCCTCCGGGACGTGCTCGAGCTACCCGCCGTGGACGCCGGCGGAGGCTGGCTGATCCTGCAGATGCCTCCCGCCGAGGTCGCGGTGCACCGGACTTTCGGCGCCGAAAGTCCGGGCACCAGGCCGGACTTTCGGCGCCGAAAGTCCGTCAGGCGGTGCGGACGTGGGCGGTGACCAGTTCCGCGACGCGGTCCCCGGCGAGCTCGGGGATCCAGTGCGAGATGCCCTCGAGCACCTCGAGCCGGTAGGGGGCGTCCACGAACTGCGCCGTCGCCTCGGTGGCGGCCCGGCCGAGGAAGGTGTCTCCGGTGCTCCACACGTGCAGCGTCGGCACGCGCACGGTGCCCACCCGGTCAAGGCGGCTCAGCGGCAGCGCGCGGTACCAGCCGAGGGCAGCGCTGAGTGCCCCCGGCTCGCACATGCGGCCGACGTAGTGGGCGGCAGCCTCCCGGGACAGGCCACCGCCGCGCAGCATCCGGCGCAGCGGCCTGCCACCACCGGACAGCAGGAGGCGCTCGGGCAGGAACGGCAGCTGGAAAGCGAACACGTAGGACGAGCGCAGCGCCTGGTCACTCGTGACCATGGCCTTCGCCATCGCCGCGGGATGCGGCACCGACAGCGCCGTCAGCGTCCGCACCCGATCCGGGTGCCAGGCGCCCAGCGCCCAGCCCACGATGCCACCCCAGTCGTGCCCGACCACGTGCGCGCTCTCCAGCCCGGCGGCGTCGAGCAGGGCGAGGACGTCGGCGGTCGTCTCGCGCAGCCGGTACCGGCCGCGCCCCCGAGGCCGCGCCATGGGGGAGTAACCGCGCTGATCCGGCGCGAGCGTGTGCAGTCCCGCCTGGTGCAGCGCCGGCGCCACCTGGTCCCAGGCGGCCGAGTCCTGCGGGAAGCCGTGCAGGAGGACGACGGGCTCCCCGTCGGGCGGGCCGGCGTCCCGGACGTCGAAGGTCAGGCCGTCGCGGCGGAAGCTGTCCACGGCGCCAGCCTGCCGCATCCGCCGCCCGGCGGGCCAGCCGGTGGGCTGACCGTCGAATGCGGTCGCCACCAGCGCGTTCGTGACGCCATCGGCAGTCAGCCGGGGCACCCGGACGCGGTCGTCGTGTCCGGGCACCCGCCGGGCGGACCGACCGATCAGCTGCCGATGGTCACGTGCCGCGACTTCGTCCCCTGGGACTTCGGCACCCTGATGGTGAGCACGCCGCTGTCGAGGTCGGCGCTGACGCTGTCGGCGTCGATCTCCATGGGCAGGCTCACGGTGTAGCTGAACTCGCCGACCTTGCGGGTTCGCCGGCGGAGGATCCCGGCGCGTTCCTTCTCCTTGACCTCACCGGACACGGTGAGTTCGCGGCCGTTGACCTCGATGTCGACGTCGTCCTGTTTGACGCCCGGTAGCTCCATCTCGACGATGTAGGCGTCGTCGGTCTCCTCGATGTCGGCCAGGGGAACCCAGCGGGTGGCACCGTCGGTGCTGACGCCGGTCTCCAAGAGGTGGTTCATCTGCCTGTAGAGCTCGTCCACCTCACGGAACGGGTCCCAGCGAGCGGTCACGCGGGATGCGGACGGCATAGAAAGGGTCATCGCCCTCTCCTTCTGCTTGTTCTCGGGCTGAGGTCACTCTCCTGCTCGGAGTGGGTCCGGGTGAGTTACGGGTCCAAGGATGCGCGCGCCCGAGCGCAGTGACCAGTGCCCTGCCGGAACTCCGTGGCCGGTTGCGGGTGTCCCCGGTCTGGACCCCCGCTCGGCTGTCACCGCTGTCGCGGCGCCGTGCGCAGACCGTCGAACGTGGTCGCCACGAGCGCATTCGCGAGGTCGTCAGCGGTCAGCGGGCCGCCCGGGCGGTACCACTCGGTCAGGGAGTTGACCGTGCCGAACAGCAGCCGGCCGATCACCGCCGGATCGACGTCCGGACGCACGCTGCCCTCACGCTCCGCGGCCCGCACGAGGTCGCTGACGATGCGGTCGAACTCGCGCCGCCGCTCCAGGGCCGCCCGCTCGACGTCGGTGTTGCCGCGCACCCGCAGCAGCAGGGTGACGAACGGCAGCTCCGCCGTCAGCACCCGGACCGACCCGCGGACGACGTGCTCGAGCCGGCCGATCGCGGGGCCCGTCGTCGCCTCCGGTTCCCGGGTCACGGCGAACAGTCCGTCCAGAGCCCGTTTCACGGCCAGCCGCAGCAGTTCCTCCTTGCCCGGCACGTGGTGGTAGATCGCCGACTTCGTGATCCCGGCCCGCAGGGCGAGCTCGTCCATGCTCGTCGCCTCGTAGCCGCGCTCGTTGAAGACGGCGACGGCGACGGCGAGCAGCGACTCCAGCGAGTGGCCCGGGCGCCCGCGCCGCGCCGCCTGCTCGCTCACGGACGGGTGCGCTGATCCAGAAGACGCTGGAGCTTGCCCACCGACCGAGGCAGCGTCTCGGGGTCGACGACGACGACGTCCACGCTCACCCCGACAGTCTCCTTGACCGTCGCCGCGACCTCGTCCGCAGCCGACGTCCGGCGGTCGTCCGGGCAGTCGGTCCGTGCCTCCACCTCCACGGTGAGGTGGTCGAGGCGGCCGTGCGTGGTCAGCACCAGGCGGAAGTGCGGGGACAGCCCCGCCGTCCGGAGGACGACCTCCTCGACCTGCGTCGGGAACAGGTTCACCCCGCGCAGGATGATCATGTCGTCGGTCCGGCCGGTGACCTTCTCCATGCGGCGCATCCCTGGGCGCGCGGTGCCCGGGAGCAGTCGGGTCAGGTCGCGCGTGCGGTAGCGGATGACCGGCATGCCCTCCTTGGTCAGGGTGGTGAACAGCAGCTCGCCGCGTTCGCCGTCGGGCAGCACCTCGCCGGTCAGCGGGTCGACCACCTCCGGGTAGAAGTGGTCCTCCCAGACGTGCAGGCCGTCCTTGGTCTCGACGCACTCCTGGGCCACGCCCGGGCCCATGACCTCCGACAGCCCGTAGATGTCGACGGCGTCGATCCCGAGCCGGCCCTCGATCTCCTCGCGCATCCGGTCGGTCCAGGGTTCGGCGCCGAAGATGCCGATCTCCAGGGAGGTCGTCCGCGGGTCGATGCCCTGCCGCTCGAGCTCGTCGATGACGGCGAGCATGTAGGACGGCGTCACCATGATCACCCGGGGCCGGAAGTCGGTGATCAGCTGCGCCTGGCGCGGGGTCATGCCCCCGGAGACGGGGATGACCGTGCAGCCGAGCTTCTCCGCGCCGTAGTGGGCGCCGAGCCCGCCGGTGAACAGCCCGTACCCGTAGGCCACATGCACTCTGTCGCCCGGCCGGCCGCCCGCGGCCCGGATCGACCGCGCCATGACCGTGGCCCAGGTGTCGAGGTCGCCCTCGGTGTAGCCCACGACGGTGGGCCGGCCGGTCGTGCCGGAGGAGGCGTGCACACGGCGGATCCGGTCCTGCGGGACGGCGAACATGCCGAACGGGTAGTTCTCCCGCAGGTCCTCCTTGCTCGTCAGCGGGAACTTCGCGAGGTCGGCCAGCTCCTGGCAGTCGTCGGGGTGGACGCCGGCGAGGTCGAAGGCCCGCCGGTAGTGCGGGACGTTCTCGTAGGCGTGGCGAAGGGTCCACTGCAACCGCGTCAGCTGCGTCTCGCGCAGTTCGTCGAGGCTCATCCGCTCGGCCGGATCCAGCGTCGTGGGGTCGGGGGTGCTGCCTCGTCGCCGGCTGGTCTCCGTCGTCATCGCCGTCCCTTCTGACCGCGCGAGGCGCGTCGTGCCGACCTTGTGCTGCCGTGGTGTCGTGCGTCACACTATTCCTGACCAAACGGTCAGTAAATGCCCCTCCTGGAGACGCGATGACCGCCGCTGCGCTCGACGACGTGGATCTGCAGGCGCACTTCGACGCCACGATCGCGGCCGGCCACCGCATCGAGCCCCGGGACTGGATGCCCGACGGTTACCGCAACGGACTGATCCGGCAGATCGCGCAGCACGCGCACTCGGAGATCATCGGGATGCAGCCGGAGGGCGACTGGCTGCTGGCCGCCCCCAGCCTGCGGCGCAAGGCGATCCTGCTGGCCAAGGTGCAGGACGAGGCCGGCCACGGCATGTACCTGTACTCCGCCGCGGAGACCCTCGGCGCCGACCGGGCCGACCTCACCGACAAGCTGATCGAGCGCAGGCAGAAGTACAGCTCGATCTTCAACTACCCGTCGCTGACCTACGCCGACGTCGGCGTCATCGGCTGGCTGGTCGACGGTGCGGCGATCTGCAACCAGGTGCCGCTGTGCCGCAGCTCCTACGGGCCCTATGCGCGGGCGATGATCCGCGTCTGCAAGGAGGAGTCCTTCCACCAGCGGCAGGGCTACGAGCTGCTGATGGCGATGATGGGCGGCACGCCCGAGCAGCGGGCGATGGTGCAGGACGCCGTCGACCGGTGGTGGTGGCCGTCGCTGATGATGTTCGGCCCGCCCGACGACGACAGCCCGAACAGCGCGCAGTCGATGGCGTGGGGCATCAAGCGGCACACGAACGACGAGCTGCGGCAGCGGTACGTGGACATGTCCGTGCCGCAGGCGGACTTCCTCGGGGTCACGCTGCCCGACCCCGAGCTCTCCCTCGACCCGGAGACCGGGCACTACCGCTTCGGCGCGATCGACTGGGCGGAGTTCAAGCGGGTGATCGGCGGACAGGGCCCGTGCAACGACGAGCGGATCGCCCGCCGGCGGGCCGCGCGGGACGAGAACGCCTGGGTCATTGACGCAGCCACCGCGTATGCGGAGAAGCACGCATGAGCGACATGACCGCAGAGGGCGGGAAAAACACCCCGTCCTCCCCACCCCTCGCAGGCTCGGGGCGGGCCCCTGGACGGGGCCGTCGGGACTGGCCGCTCTACGAGGTGTTCGTCCGCGGCAAACGGGGGCTCAACCACGTCCACGTCGGCTCGCTGCACGCGCCGGACGACGAGATGGCCGTGCACGCCGCCCGCGACGTCTACACCCGGCGCAACGAGGGTGTGAGCATCTGGGTGGTGAAGGCCGCAGACATCACCGCCTCGAGCCCCGACGAGAAGGACCCGATGTTCGCCCCGAACGGCGACAAGGTCTACCGGCACCCGACGTTCTACGAGATCCCGGAGAACGTCCCCCACATGTGAAGGACCCTCGTGCCCCCCACCGCTCGCACGCTCGCGGCGGGTCCCTGCACGAGGGCCGATGGCCGAGCACTCCGTGCTCGGAAGAGAGGGTTCCCATGCCCCACGAGGAAACGGTGTACGACGCGCTCGACCAGGCCCACGGTGGCGAGGGCCAGTGGGCGTTCGGCACCGGGTTCGACGACCCGCTGGCCGGCGTCGACACCACCGTCCCCGACGGCATCGACCCCGCAGACCTCGGCACCTACTGCCTGATGCTCGGCGACGACGCGCTCGTCCTGGCCCAGCGGCTGACCCAGTGGGTGACCGGAGCGCCGGAACTCGAGGAGGAGGTGGCGCTGGCCAACATCGCGCTGGACCTGCTCGGCCAGGCCCGGCTGCTGCTCGCCCGCGCCGGCTCGGCCGGCGTGCTGGGC
>JAOPWM010000082.1 GCA_025965695.1 Blastococcus sp. | reverse complement strand
GCGTAGGCGGTGATCCGCATCATCCACTGGGTCAGCGGCCGCCGGAACACCGGGAAGTTGCCCCGCTCGGAGCGCCCGTCGGCGGTGACCTCCTCGTTGGAGAGCACGGTGCCCAGGCCGGGGCACCAGTTGACCGGCGCCTGGTGCAGGTAGGCCAGCCGGTGGGCGTCGACGACCTTGCGACGGTCCACCTCGTCCAGGTCGGCCCACGGACGGCCGCCCGGATCGGTGCCCGGCGCCGGCTCGCGTGTGCCGGCGTCCAGTTCGGCCACCAGCTCGGCGATCGGGCGGGCCTTACCCGCCCGCTCGTCGAACCAGGAACCGAAGAGCCGCAGGAAGATCCACTGCGTCCACTTGTAGTAGTCCGGGTCGATGGTGGCGAAGCTGCGGCGGTCGTCGTGGTCGACGCCCAGGCGGCGCAGCTGCGCCTTGATCGCGGCGATGTTCGCCTCGGTGGTGATCCGCGGGTGCTGTCCGGTCTGGACGGCGTACTGCTCCGCGGGCAGGCCGAAGGCGTCGTAGCCCATCGGGTGCAGGACGTTGTCGCCGTCCATGCGCCGGAAGCGGCTGGTGACGTCGGTGCCCAGGTAGCCCAGGGGGTGACCGACGTGCAGGCCGGCGCCCGAGGGGTACGGGAACATGTCCATCACGAAGAACTTCGGGCGGTCGGCGACCTTCTCGAAGCCCGCGCTCAGCCGGCCGACCGGGTTCGGCGTGTGGAAGGTGCCCTCGCGCTCCCAGCGGTCCTGCCAGGCGAGCTCGATCTGCTGGGCCAGCGCCGGGGTGTAGCGGTGCGGCGGGACGTCACCGGGCGTCTGGTCGGCGCTCGGCTGGTCGGCGGTCTGGCTCATCGCAGGTACTCCTGGGTCCCAAGCTGTGGCATACCGGTGGCGGACATCAAAAAACCCCTCACGCAGGAGGGGTCGCCGTGCTGTCTGAACGTCTCAGGTCAGCACGGCCGGGAAAGAAGGAACCGCCCGGTCACGCCGCCAGCCTACCGCGCCGCGCGGTGTCGCTTCCCGGGCCGCCCCCGTCACCCGTACGGGCCTGAATCAGCCGGCTGGGGTGCAGCCCAGCCGCCCTCCGGCCGATGAACGAAGGGTGGACCGAGACGGGCTGACGACGGAGCGGGCACGCGTGCCGTCGTCCGGGATGCTCGTCGCCCTGACCGTCCTCGGTGTCGTCCTGTTCGCGACGGGTGTCGGCCCCCGGCCCGACGGCGCGGGCTGGGACCGGCTCTACGACGTCGTCCTCTACAACTGCGCCTACCTGCCGGCCGCCGTCCTCTGCTGCTCTGCGGCCCGGCGGCTGCCGCGGGAACGGCTGGCCTGGCGCGCCCTGGCGGTGTCGCTGCTGCTGAATGCCACCGCGAACGTCCTCCGCACCCTGACGGCAGGACTCGATGGCAACGGCACCTCGCCGGTCCTCGCCGTCGACGTGCTGTCGCTGATCGCCTACCTCACGCTCTACGTGACGATGGTCGGCCTCATCCGTGCCCGCGTGCCGCGGTTCCACCCGAGCATGTGGCTGGACGGGCTGATCGGCGCCCTGGGCACCACCGCCGTGGGCGTCGCCTTCCTGATCGGCCCGTACCTCGATCCCACCTCGGGTCGCGAGGCAGTGCCGCTCGTCCAGCTCGCGATGCCCGCGACGGATGTGCTGCTGTTCGCCCTCATGGTCGCGGTCGGCTCGATCCTCGGCGTGCGGCTTGACCGCACCCTGGTCCTGGTCATCGCGGCTCTCGGCGCGATCTTCATCGGCGACGTCATCCTGTTCGCGCGCACCGTGTCCGGCAGCTACGTCGACGGCGGCCCGCTGGAGCTGACCTGGTTGGCCGGCATCGTGCTCGTCGCGCTCGGGGCCCACCACGCCCGGTTCCGTCCGGCCCCGGACGGCGACCTGGACGGAGGGACCCGACTCGGCTGGCGATTGCTCGCTCTCCCCCTCGTCTGCAACATCGCCAGCCTCGTCGTCCTCGCCCTCGGGTGGGGCGACCAGCTGCCGGTCGTCGCCGCCTGGCTGGCCATCGGCTGCGTGCTGGCTGCGGTCGCCCGGACGGCGATCACCTTCCGCGAGGTGCGAGCGTTTCACGAGGTCAAGCAGCAGGCCCGCACCGACGAGCTGACCGGCCTGGCCAACCGCCGGGCCCTGCTCCAGGCCGCCGAGCGGGTGCTCGCCACGGCGACCGCCCGGCGTCCGGCCGCGCTGTTGCTGCTCGACCTCGACGGGTTCAAGGAGGTCAACGACAGCCTGGGGCACACGGCCGGTGACCATCTGCTCCGCCAGATCGGTCCGCGGCTGGAGCCTGCGCTGCGTCCTGGGGAGATTCTCGCCCGCCTCGGTGGTGACGAGTTCGCCGTCCTCCTGCCCGAGGCCGGGCTCGACGAGGCCCACGAGCGGGCCGATCGGCTGCGCAAGCTGATCCTGCTGCCCTTCGCCGTCGAGGACATCCGCCTCCACGTCGGGGTCAGCATCGGCGTCGCGACCGCGCCGGTGCCCGCGGCGACCGTCCAGGAGATGCTGCGCTGCGCCGACGTCGCCATGTACGCCGCGAAGTCCGCGCGGGAGGGCGTGCACGTCTACGTGCCCGACCCGCACGGCGGCAGCGGCGACCGGCTGCGCACGATGGAGGAGCTGCGCGTCGCGCTGGACAGCGACCAGCTCGCCGTCCACCTGCAGCCGCAGGTCACCCTCACCGACGAGCGCGTCGTCGGCGTCGAGGCGCTCGTGCGCTGGAACCACCCCGTCCGGGGCCTGCTCTCCCCCGCCGATCTGCTGCCCGCGGCCGAGCAGGCCGGGTTGCTGCGCCCGCTCACCGACACGGTGCTGGAGCTGGCGCTCACCGCGACAGCACGGTGGTGGCAGGACGAGAAGGTCCCGGTGTCGGTCAACCTCGCTGCGGCCAACGTCAACGACCTCGACCTGCCCAGCAAGGTCGCAGCCGCGCTCCGCCGGCACGGTCTGCCACCTGAGGCGTTGACCCTGGAGCTGGTCGAGGACACCCTCATGGCCGATCCCGAGCGGGGCCGTCAGGTACTGGCCGAGCTCCGGCGACTCGGGGTCCGGACGTCGATCGACGACTACGGCACCGGCTACAGCTCGTTGGCCTACCTCCGGCACCTGCCCGCCGACGAGCTCAAGCTCGACCGGAGCTTGACGGCTGACGTCGACCAGGACCGGCGCGCAGCCGCGATCGTCCGGCACACCGTCGCGCTCGCACACGAGCTGGGCCTGCGCCTGGTCGTCGAGGGCGTCGAGGACGCCGCCACCGGCGCCGTGCTGGCCCAGCTGGGCTGTGACATCGCCCAGGGCTACGCGATCGCCCGCCCGATGCCGGTCGAGGATTTCCTCCGGTGGCTGGTCACACCCCGCCCGTTCCTGCTCGAGCAGACCCGGGCGTGACCTCGCCGGCCGGCTACGCCGACGGACCGGGCTCGCCGTAGAGCCGGCACAGCTCCTGGGCCAGCTCCGCCAGCTGCCGGCGCGCCTCGGGCGGCCCCACCAACAGCAACCGGTCCCCGAATCCGGCGAGTTCACTGACCACCATGCCCACCGAGTGGCCAGTGACCTCGACCTCTACTCGACCCTGAAGGTCGGTCGGCCCTACGTGCAACCGGGTGCCCAGCAAGGTCCGGAGCAGCGGCACCAGCGCTGCGTCGGCCAGGCCACTCACCCGGCCCCGCGCGCGACTCGCCTCGACCGCGGCCGCGCTCTCCTCCCACGCGGTGGCCAGGTCGAACCCGTCCGGCCGCACCACTGCCGTGCCCGTCACTGTCACGTCGGTCACCCGCCCGACCCGGAAGGTGCGGACGCCGGCGTGGGTCCCGGCCACGAGGTACCAGACCCCCGATTTCGTCACGAGACCAAACGGCGAGACCGTCCGGGAGGACGGCGGCTTGGCGCGGCCGGCGTAGCCGAGCACCACCTGCCGCCCATCGACGACCGCCTGCCGCAGCGCGCGCAGGTGCTCGGGCTCCGGCGGCGAGGCGCGGCCCCAGGTCGCGGCGTCCACCACGACAGCGGAGCCGGCAGCCTCGG
>JAOPWM010000038.1 GCA_025965695.1 Blastococcus sp. | reverse complement strand
TCGCTCACGGTCAGCGCGGTCAGTGCCGCAGACATCCCCGAGCCCTGGTTCGAGGTCAGCCTCATCCCCACCACCCTCCGCGAGACCACGCTCGGTGGGTGCTTCCCGTGGGAGCCCGTCAACCTGGAGGTCGACGTGAACGACCAAAACGTGGAGCGCCTGCTGGGGCGCCGCTCATGACCAGCCCTCTGGCGCGACTCGACTCAATCGAGACCGCCATCGCCGCGATCAAGGACGGCCGCCCGGTCGTCGTCATCGACGATGTGGACCGCGAGAACGAGGGCGACCTGATCTTCGCCTCCGTGCTGGCCACGCCCGACCTGGTCGCCTTCATGGTCCGGTACACGTCGGGCTACATCTGCGTCGCCGTGACCGAGTCCGACGCCGATCGGCTGGACCTGCCCCCGATGTTCCGGGTCAACCAGGACCGTCGCGGCACGGCCTACACCGTCACCGTGGACGCCCGTGAGGGCGTCACCACCGGGATCTCCGCCTCCGACCGGGCACACACGATCCGGCTGCTCGCCGACGCGACGACGACGTCGGCGGACCTCGCCCGGCCCGGCCACATCGTGCCGCTGCGGGCCAAGGACGGCGGCGTGCTGCGCCGGCCGGGCCACACGGAGGCGGCCGTCGACCTCGCGGTGCTGGCCGGGCTGCGCCCCTCCGGGACGCTGTGCGAGGTCGTCAGCGAGAAGGACCCCACCGGCATGGCCCGCGGCGAGGAGCTGCGCGTCTTCGCTGACGAGCACGACCTCTGCATGATCTCCATCGCCGACCTCATCGCCTACCGCAAGCGCTTCGACAAGCTGGTCGAGCGGATCGCCGAGGCCAGCGTCCCGCTCGAGGCGGGCACCTTCACCGCGGTCGGCTACGCCAGTTCCTACGACGACCGCGAGCACGTCGCCTTCGTCTACGGCGACATCGGGGACGGCGAGGACGTGCTCGTCCGCGTGCACTCCGAGTGCCTCACCGGCGACGTCTTCGGCTCGTTGCGCTGTGACTGCGGGCCGCAGCTGCAGGCCGCCCTCGCCGCTGTCGCGCAGGAAGGTCGGGGCCTCGTGCTCTACATCCGTGGACACGAGGGTCGTGGCATCGGCCTGCTGCACAAGCTGCAGGCCTATCAGCTGCAGGACGCCGGCGCCGACACCGTCGATGCCAACCTCGACCTCGGTCTGCCCGCCGACGCCCGCGACTACGGCACCGGCGCGCAGATCCTGGTCGACCTCGGCGTGCACACGATGCGGCTGCTGACCAACAATCCGGCCAAGCGCGCCGGGCTGGAGGGCTACGGCCTGCGGGTCACCGGCCGGGTGCCGCTGCCCAGCCACGTCACCGCGGAGAACCTCAGCTACCTGCGCACCAAGCGCGACCGGATGGGCCACCTGCTCGACATCATCGAGCCGGAGACCGAGTCGGGGCCGGCAGACGTCGCGGTCGGCGTGCCCCTGCGCGGCGACGGGCTGCCTTCATGAGCGGCAGCGGAGCGCCGGTCGTCGAGCCGGTCGACGCCGCCGGGCTGACCCTCGGCATCGTCGCCACGACCTGGCACGCGGACATCACCGACCAGCTCCTGGAGCGGGCCCTCGAGGCCGCCCGGGCCAGCGGGGTGCCCAGCCCGACGGTGGTCCGCGCCCCCGGCGCGGTGGAGTTGGCCGTCGTCGCCCAGGCCCTCGCCGAGCGGCACGACGCCGTCGTGGCCCTCGGTGTGGTCATCCGCGGCGGTACCCCGCACTTCGAGTACGTCTGCGACGCGGTGACCGCGGGGCTCACCCGGGTCGCTCTCGACGCGGGCAAGCCCGTCGGCAACGGCGTCCTGACCTGCGACACCGAGGAGCAGGCCCGCGACCGGGCCGGGCTGCCCGGATCCGCCGAGGACAAGGGCTGGGAGGCCGCGGTCGCCGCACTGGCCACCGCACTGACGCTGCGCGGGCTGCGCACGCCGCAGCGGGCCACCGGATTCTCCGCCTCGCCCACCGGCGTGCTGCGGGACGGCCGGCTGTGAAGACCTTCGACGAGCTGTTCACCGAGCTGGCCGGGAAGGTCGCCGAAGGCGTCCCGGGATCCGGCACCGTGCAGGCCGTCCGCGACGGCGTGCACGCCGCGGGCAAGAAGGTCGTCGAGGAGGCCTCGGAGGCCTGGATGGCCGCCGAGCACGAGACGAACGAGCGGACGGCGGAGGAGATCAGCCAGCTCCTCTACCGGATCCAGGTGCTCATGCTGACGCGTGGGTTGTCCCTCGAGGACGTCTACGCTCACCTCTGATCCGGGCCATCCCAGCCGCTGTATCCCCTCCCACCGCCCACCCGACAAGGAGTTCGTCCCCGTGCTGCGCATCGCCGTGCCCAACAAGGGTGTCCTGAGCGAGCCCGCCGCGGAGATGCTCGCCGAGAGCGGGTACCGCCAGCGCCGCAGCACCAAGGATCTCGCGGTCTACGACCCCGACAACGACACGGAGTTCTTCTACCTCCGGCCGCGTGACATCGCCGTGTACGTCGCTGCGGGCACCCTGGACGTCGGCATCACCGGCCGCGACATGCTGCTGGAGACCGCGCCCAGCAACGGGGAGGACAACGCGGCCGTCGAGGTCATGCCGCTGGGCTTCGGGCGTTCGTCGTTCCGGTTCGCCTCGCCGATCGAGTCGGGCATCGAGGAGATCGACCAGCTGGCGGGCAAGCGGATCGCCACGGCCTACCCCGTCCTGCTCCAGCGCTACCTCGACGAGCGCGGTATCAAGGCCGGCGTGGTCAAGCTCGACGGGGCGGTCGAGACCGCCTGCCGGCTCGGCGTCGCCGACGCAGTCTGCGACGTCGTGGAGACCGGGACGACGCTCCGTGCGGCCGGTCTGCACATCATCGGCGACCCGGTGCTCACCAGTGAGGCCATCCTCGTCCGGCGGGACGGCGCGGAGGAGATCCCCGCGGTGGCGCAGCTGCGGCGCCGGCTCCGCGGCGTGATGGTCGCTCGCCAGTACGTGCTGCTCGACTACGACTGCCCGAACGAGCTCCTGGAGCGGGCCACGGCGGTGACGCCAGGTCTCGAGGGGCCGACGGTGAGCCCGCTGCAGACCCCCGGCTGGTCGGCGGTCCGGGCGATGGTGCGGCAGACCGAGACCAACCGGGTGATGGACGAGCTCTGGGAGCTGGGCGCCCGCGCCATCCTGGTCACGAGCATTCACGCCTCACGCATCTGAAGAAGGACCCGCTGCCCCCGCCACTCGCAGGCTCGCGGCGGAACCCTGCAGCGGGGCCGATCGTCGGACCGTCGTGCGACTCCTGCCGCTGCTGACCTTGCTCGCCGGCTGCGCGCCGTCGTCCGGGGACACCGGTACGGACGGCGTGACGACGGCCGGCGCGGGTGGTGACGGCGCGGCCGGCGGGATCTCCCGGGCCGACAACGATCTCGTCGTACGGATGGACCGCGGCGCCGGTTCGGTACCGGTGAGCTGGACCCTGACCTGCGTCGGATTCACCGACGGCACCCATCCCGAAGCCGAGGCCGCCTGTGCGCACCTGCACGGGCTCGACGACCCGTTCGCCCCGATTCCCGACGACGTCGTCTGCACGGAGCAGTACGGCGGCCCCCAGTCGGCGCACATCGCCGGCCTCTGGGGCGGCGAGCAGGTGGAGCTCGAGGTCACCCGGGTGGACGGCTGCCGCATCAGCCAGTGGGGCAGCCTGGGCCCGCTGCTCCCCGACCCGGTCGGGGTCCGACCGCCGGCCTGACCGGACCCCTCGTCCGCTCAGTGCTCGCGCGTCGTCCGGTCCACCAGGTCGATCGCGGTGCACAGGCCGAGGGCCATCGCCCGGCCGCTGGTCGAACCGGTGGCCAGCAGGGCAGCCACGGCCGGTGCCAGCGGGCGTTCGCCGACCAGGCCGTGCAGGACGGCCGCGTACTCGCCGCTGACCCGGCCGCAGGCGGCGTGTCGCAGCAGGGCCCGGGACAGCTCGGTGGTGCGCCCGGCGGTGAGGGCGTAGACGCCGGCCGCGAACCGCTCCGCCGAGGGGTGCCCGAGGAGCACCAGACCGGCGATCGTGCCCGCCATGACGTCGTCGCCGGCCGGGGTGAGGCCGGGGCCGAGCCCGATCAGCCGGGTGGCAGTCCGCAGCGCAGCGTCCATGTCGGCGCGGCGCACGGCGCCGCGCAGGGCCGCCAGCGGCCCGCCGGGGCCAGTGGGGAGCCCGGGCAGGGTGAACGCGCTGTGCGGCATCCCTTCCCCGTAGAGGGCGTTGCGCAACTGGCGGACCCCCTCCGGGAGGAGGGCCGGGCGCAGGTTGGGCAGCTTGGGCCGCGGGTTCCACCACGCCGCGGCGCTGACCGCGAGGTTGCCCACGACGATCCGGCCGCCCCCGACCTCGGCCGGAGCGCCGCTGGGCAGGGACACCAGGGGACGTCCGTTGCTCGGGCGGAAGAGCACGCAGCCCAGCGGCAACCGGGCGGCGTCGCTGGTGAGGACGCCGACGACGTCGCCGCCGCGGTCGTTGGGCACCTGCAGGTACACGGCCGCCGGCACGCTCATGAGTACGCGCGCCACCCGGACGGGCCCGCGGAGGAGTTCGGCCACCCCGATGCTGGCCGAGGCCGGCACGGCGGTCGCGGAACGCGCGGCACGTGCGGTCCGCGCGGTGGCCTGCGCCGAGGCACGCGGCAGAGGACGCGTGGGAAATCCGGCCTGCGCGGCACGGCCGCGGTGTGCCGCGTCCGTCTGCGGGCGGGTGCCCTGGCGAGTGGTGTCATCGATGGCGCGCATGGCGGCCCTTCAGCGGAGGGACGACGGGAGGCACCGACCCCCCGTCCGGTTCCGCCCCACTCCACCCGCAGGGGGAGGGGGGTCACTCGTCGGGAGCGACGGCCTAACATCCAGCGGGCGGGGTGGACCGGGGTTCGAACCTATGCGGCGCGTCGCACGCCCTCTCATGGCGGAAGTCGCCAAGAATGGGGGTCGTCGTCCGGGGACACCTGACAGGATGTCGGGGTGTGGCAACCTGGACGATGACAACGAGGGGGATGCATCGTGACCCAGGGTGATGCCTCGGTGATGGCTTCTACGCCACGTAACGGATCCGTTCCGTTCCGGCGTAACTGGGCTGTCGCCGAGTCGCGGGCGGAGACCACCCGGGACGACCGCACCAGCTGGCAGGAGCGGATGGGCCTGACCGTCGAGGAGGCCCTCGAGCTGCCCGGCCTGGCCGGGACGACGGTCGCTGCGGGCGCCTCCGGGCTCGGCCGCGTCGTCCGCCACATGGTGGTCGACGACCCCGCGGACCCGCTGGCCGCCGCCGGTCCCGACGTGCTCGTCGTCCTCGGGGCCCGGCTCCCACCGGCCGACCCGGCCAACTGCCGCGCCCTGGTCGAGCGGCTGGACTCCATGGGCACCGCCGCTCTCGCCTTCCGGCGCACCGAGGGCCCGGCCCCGATCCCGGGCGAGGTGCTCGCCGAGGCTGACCGCCGGGGCCTGCCGGTCCTGGCCCTCCCGCCCGGTGTCCGGCTGGACGAGATCCTCTCCGAGGTCCTCGGCGCCGTCGTGAGCAAACAGGGTGAGGCGCTGGCCCTGTCCTCCCGGATGGACGACGAGTTCATCGGCGTCGCGCTCACCGGCGGCGGGCTCACCGAGGTCGCCCAACGGCTGGCGGTGATGCTCGAAGGAGTAGCGGTCCTGGGCCTCGGGCCCGACCGCGAGGTCGTCACCAGCGCCGGCCCCGAGGACGAGGTCACCGAGATCAGCGACTGGCTGTGGCTGCTGGACGCCGCCGCCGACGACGCGCTGGCCGAGCTCACCCCCTCCCGTCGGCTCTCCGGCGTCCGGGCCGACCAGATCGTGGTGACCCCGGCCGACGTGCTGGCCGACGCCGACCTCTCACCGGCCGACGGCATCCTGCTCGTGCCGGGCCATCACGAGCTGCCCGGCGGGGTGGGGGACTACGCGGTGGCGCCGATCATGGCCGGCGAGCAGCGCCACGGCTGGCTCGTCGCGGTGCACCGGACGGGCCCGATGATGCTCGGTGCCGGTGGTGTCCTCGAGCGGGCCGCGGTCATCGCCGCCTTGTCGGTGATCCGCCTCCAGGCGGTCCACTCCGTGGAGCTGCGCTTCCAGGGTGACCTGGTGCGCAGGCTGGTCGGTGGGTCCGTCGGGCACACCGAGCGGACCCTGGCCTACACGCGGTCCTTCGGCTGGCGGCTGGACGGGCCGGTCGCCGTCCTGGTCACCGCGACGGAGACGGTCGCGGACGCGACGGCCGACCCGACGCGTGCTCTGGACGTGCTCGACCGGCTGGCCGACGGCTGGCGGGCGGCCCTGGAATCGGAGGTCGCCGGTGCCGCCGTGGCCGGTCTGGCCACCGAGATCGTCACGCTGCTGCCGCTCGACGGCCGCACGCCCGAGG
>JAOPWM010000005.1 GCA_025965695.1 Blastococcus sp. | reverse complement strand
CGGCCCGGCCGGTGCGGGCAGCCGTCGTCCGGGCGCGGTCGTTGCCGGACGAACGGCCGGCGCCGTCACGGCCACCGCCTCCGGTGGGGCGCGACCGTGACGGGGACGGACGGCGGACCGAACCGGCGCGCGGCGCGACCGGTGAGGTCTCGTCGTGGGATGGCACGAGGGAACCCCTCTCTGACTTCTCGGTTCGGCGACGGGGGCAGACCCCTGTCGCAGCGTGGCGTCTTCAGCTGTGCGAGCGGGGGAGGAGCCCCGGCGCGGCGGCGCGGAGGCTCCGCCGTACTGGGCGGAGCCTCCATCTGGCCTGTGTCTACTCGGTGGCCACCCGGCGCCGGTTCCGGCGCGGCTGACGCCCCGGAACGGGTTCGGCACCCAGAACGTAGGCCGCGTCGAGGTGGTTCCAGCCGCAACTGCGGCACACCTCGACCTCGTACACGGTGAACTCCTCCTGCATGGCGTCCATCCGGACGAGCTCGGCCTCGGTCTTGGCCTGGCCGGACGTCGGACCGAGATGGTCGCCGTACACGTAGTTCACCCTGGTCAGCCGTTGCTTGCGGCACACCGGGCAGGCCACGTCGGTCGGCTCACCGTGGTACTTGGCCGCCCGGGAGAGGTACGGACTGGCGTCACAGACCTCGAACAATCCCGTGCGGCCCGCGTACACGTCGGCGAGCACGGCTCGCCGGTGCAGCGAGTAGTCCACGACGGATCGACGTCCGGGCACGGCGGCCAATGTACGCACCGGCACGCTCCGGCGACGTGTCCCTGCGTATGACAACCACCGCCCCGACCATGACCCGGGAGGGGTCCGGTGACCCCGCGGGTGTCTTCGCACGCAGACATCGATGTATCGTCTCGATACATCGGGGAACACCGCCGAGGGAGGTGCGCGATGCTCGAGTTCGCCATCCTCGGCCTGTTGCACCAGACGCCGATGCACGGTTACGAGCTGCGCAAGCAGCTCGCGCAGGTTCTCGGCGGGCTGCGCAGCATCTCCTACGGGTCGCTCTACCCCGCACTCAAGCGGATGCGAGCGGCCGGGCTCATCTCCACCGATGAGCCGGATCCGCACGCCCTGCTGCCGGCCGACGCACCTCCGCTCACCGGCCGGCGCGGCAAGATCGTCTACACGATCACCGCCGAGGTCAAAGAGCGCTTCCACGAGCTGGTCGGCCAGACCGGTCCGGAGGCGTACGACGACGGCGGCAGCTTCGGCGTCCGTCTCGCCTTCTTCCGGCACACCGCATCCGACGTGCGCCTGCGGATCCTCGAGGGCCGCAGGCGGACGGTCGAGCGGCAGCGGGAGGGTCTGCGGGCCTCACTGGGGCGGACCCGCGAACGGCTCGACCGCTACACGCTCGAACTCCAGCGCCACGGCCTGGAGTCCGTGGACCGGGAGGTCCGCTGGCTCTCGGAACTGATCGATACCGAGCGCCGGGAAGCAGGGGAGGCGGGTGGGTCATCGACGTCGCCCTCACCGGCGGCCGGTGAACCGCCCACCACCACCTGAGCAGGCGACGGGGTCTCCACCCCGTCCGCAGTCATCAACACCGGACCGTCCGCGGTCCGCGTCCACGGACCACCGGTCCAGGGAGAAGGAGAGTCATGGGTTCAGTGAAGGTCGCCATCATCGGCGTCGGGAACTGCGCGGCCTCGCTCGTGCAGGGCGTGCAGTACTACCGCGACGCCGACGAGACCGCATCCGTTCCGGGGCTGATGCACGTCCGCTTCGGCGAGTACCACGTGTCCGACATCGAGTTCGTCGCTGCATTCGACGTCGATGCCAAGAAGGTCGGCCGCGACCTCTCCGAGGCCATCGTCGCCAGCGAGAACAACACGATCAAGATCTGCGACGTCCCGCCGCTCGGCGTCACCGTCCAGCGGGGCACCACGCTCGACGGGCTCGGCAAGTACTACCGCGAGCTGGTCGAGGAGTCCGACGAGCTGCCGGTCGACATGGTCGCCGCGCTGCGCGAGTCCGGCGCCGACGTCCTGGTCTGCTACCTGCCCGTGGGCTCGCAGCACGCCGCGGAGTTCTACGCCCAGGCCGCCATCGACGCGGGCGTGGCGTTCGTCAACGCCCTGCCCGTCTTCATCGCCGGCACCAAGGCGTGGGCGGACAAGTTCACCGCCGCAGGTGTGCCGATCGTCGGTGACGACATCAAGAGCCAGGTGGGCGCCACGATCACCCACCGCGTCCTCGCCAAGCTCTTCGAGGACCGCGGCGTGCAGCTCGACCGCACGATGCAGCTCAACGTCGGCGGCAACATGGACTTCAAGAACATGCTCGAGCGTGAGCGCCTGGAGTCGAAGAAGATCTCCAAGACCCAGTCGGTCACCAGCCAGATCGACCGCGACATGGGCCAGGGCAACGTGCACATCGGTCCGTCGGACCACGTGCCGTGGCTGTCGGACCGCAAGTGGGCCTACGTCCGCCTCGAGGGCCGCGCGTTCGGCGACGTCCCGCTGAGCCTGGAGTACAAGCTCGAGGTCTGGGACTCCCCCAACTCGGCCGGCATCATCATCGACGCCGTCCGGGCCGCGAAGATCGCCAAGGACCGCGGGATCGGGGGCCCGATCCTGTCGGCGTCCTCGTACTTCATGAAGAGCCCGCCGGTGCAGCACCGCGACAGCGAGGCCCGCGACCTGGTCGAGGCCTTCATCCGGGGCGACATCGAACGCTGAGCAGTCGAGCGCCGACGTCGTCGGGGCCACCCGACCTCGTAGGAACCTGACAGAGCCCGCGTCCGCACGTCGGACGCGGGCTCTGTCGCGCCGTGCCTGATTCCGGGCCCCGGCTGCCTACGCTGCCGGAATGCGGCCCCGAGTCCACCTCCCGGCGCTGGGGCTGGTGATCGCGCTCCTGACCGGGTGCTCGGCCGGCAACGACGCGGAGCGCACGCCCGGGGATCCGGTCACCCAGCAGGATGCCGATGCCCTCGCCGAGCTCCTGCACCGGGACTTCACCCAGGGCGGCGCCGACTTCGTGGTGACGGCGCCCTACGGGGAGGACACCGTGCTCACCCTGACCGGCGAGGTGGACTTCCGGCACGAGACCGGTCGGGCGCAGGCCCTGACCAGCTTCGGCGACGGGCGCGCGGACGACACCCGCACGGTGTTCTTCACGGCGGAGGACGTCTGGATCGGGAACGTGCCCGGGCTGACCGCAGCCCTCGCCGCGACGGGCGTCACCGGCGCCGCCTACCTGCACCGTCCCCTGACCGCCGGTGACGAGGGCGCGACCCCACCGCTCGTCGACGCCATGGTCGAGGTGCTGCTGAACCTCTCCGCGCCCACCGCCGACGATCCGCGGTCCTTCGTGGGCGCCGGCTACACGTGGGAGGGCCAGCGTTCCATCGACAGCCGACTGACCTCGCTGTTCGGGCTGAAGGACGGGCGCACGGTGGCCGTCGCGGCGTCCGACGACCTGCTGACCCAGTTCGTCACGCCGCTGGCCGGCGGCGAGATCGACGTCACGGTGACGCTGTCCGACCACGGGCCGCGGACGCTGGCCGTCCCGGCGCAGGGGGAGGCCGCGGAGGCGGCCGACCATCCGGACGTCGCGGCGACGTTCGGGATCTGAGCTTCGGAAGCGGGGCGGGGGACGTCACCGCCTGCAGACAGCAGGAGAGGGCGGCCTCTTCCCCAGACCGCCCTCTCCCGCTGTCCTTCCTACCAGATCCGGAGCGATCCGGGCACCCTCAGTTGGCGCTGGGATCTGCCGGGGCGGTGGAGAGCACGGCCAGCCGGCCGGTCTGGCGACCCATCACCGCGCGCCACAGCTCCGGGCCGGCCACCGCACTGAGGACGTCGTCCGGCCGGCCGGGCACGCAGGCCCAGGCGCCCTCGACGATCTCCGCTGCGAGCTGGCCGGGCGACCAGCCGGCGTAGCCGGCGAACACCCGCAGGCCGGTGAGCTGCTCGGGGAGGTCGGCCGGGTCGGCGTCCAGATCGACCAGGTAGACGTCGCCGGCCACCCGTCGCAGTGGGCTGTCCCGGTCGGCGACCGCCGCGGGGGCGGTGGCCAGGCAGAGCGCGGTGTCGGTCTCGCAGGGGCCACCCACATGGAAGACACCCGGCTCGACGGCGAGGTCGCACCAGCCGGGCAGCACGTCCCGGATCTCCACCTGGCTGGGCCGGCCCAGGACGACGCCGAGCGTGCCGGTGTCGGAGTGGTCGAGGACGTAGACGACGGTGCCGGCGAACGTGGGGTCCGTCAGTGACGGCATCGCGACCAGCAGGGTGCCCGGGCAGACGTCGTCCAGGCGGCCGACGGAGAGCACGGGGACGGCCGGGGCGCGCCGCCGACCGGTCGCAGGCCGCGCGGGCGGTCCGGACTCGGGGTCGGGGGAGGCGGGCACCGGGGTCATCGGTGCCAGTGTGCCCCACCTGCGGTCGCCCGGGAGGTCGGCCGTCCTCCCACTGGGGGAACTGCCCCGGTCGGCGTCGGCGCGGCGGGGTCGGCGGCGTCGCCCCCGGCCCGTCGGTGACCCTGTGGACGGCCGTGGCCCCCTTAGGGTGACCGGCGTGGCGCAGGCGGGCACGACCGTTCGTCACCTGCTGGCACGCAGCGACTTCCGCCGGCTTCTCGGCACCCGGCTGCTGTCCCAGTTCGGGGACGGCGTCTTCCAGGCGGCGCTCGCCGGCACCGTGCTGTTCAACCCGCAGCGGGCCGCCGATCCCGTCGACGTCGCGGCGGGTTTCGCCATCCTGCTGCTCCCGTACTCCCTGGTCGGGCCGTTCGCCGGCGTGTGGCTTGACCGGTGGAGCCGGCGTCAGATCCTCCTACGGGCCAACCTGCTGCGCTCCGGCCTGGTGGCCGTCGTCGCGGCGCTGGTGTTGGCCGGCGTCCAGGGGACGGCGTTCTACGCGGCCGGTCTTGCTGTCTTCTCGGTCAACCGCTTCGTCCTGGCCGCGCTGTCGGCCGGCCTGCCGCACACCACCGACGACGCCTCCCTGGTGTCGGCGAACGCGCTGTCGACGACGTCCGGTGCGGTCGCCACCGTCGCGGGGGGTGGGGTGACCATCGCCCTGCTCCAGCTGACCGGCTCCACCGACGGCGGCTACGCCGCCCTGGCGCTCTCGGCCGCCGTGCCGTACCTGGGCGCCGCGGGTGCGGTCGCCGGATTCGGCCGCGCCTACCTCGGCCCGGACCGCCTCGCCCGGTCGGCCCGGCTGTCGGTGCGAGGGGTGGCGCGGGGGATGGTGGCCGGTGCGCGGCACGTGGGGGCGCTGCCCCGCGCGGCGGCCGCGCTGCTGGCCATCAGCCTGCACCGGCTCTGCTACGGCGTCCTGACGCTCATGACGCTGCTGCTCTACCGGAACTCGTTCGACTCCGGCGGCGGCTTCTTCCCCGGCGGGATCGTCGGTCTCGGGGAGGTGGTCGCAGCGGGCGCCGCGGGCACGCTGCTGGCCGCGGTGGTCACCCCGACCGTCGTCCGGCGGATCGGCAAGCCGCGGTGGATCATCCTGCTCCTGGTCACGGCGGGGATCACGCAGGTCGGCCTGGGCCTGCCGTTCGTCCCGCCGACGATCGTGCTCGCCGGGCTCGCCCTCGGGTTCGTCGCCCAGGGCGTGAAGATCTGTGTCGACACCACGCTGCAGGAGTGGGTCGAGGACGACTTCCGCGGCCGGGTGTTCTCCGTCTACGACACCCTGTTCAACGTCACGTTCGTGACCGCCCTCCTGGTGGGGGCTCTCGTGCTGCCACCCTCGGGCATCTCGTACCCGTTGTTGACCGCCGTCGGCGCCGGCTATGTGCTGGCCGCGGTCGGCTACGCCCGCATCACCCGGCGGCACTGACCGGGTTCAGAGCTCGGGGACGCACTGTCCGCGGCCCAGGAGAGCCAGCCCGGTCAGGTCACCGGAGGCGAAGTCGGGGACCTCCCGGCGTGCCTCGGGGTACATGAGCTGCCGGGCGTCCTCCACGTGCGCCAGGCCGGCCAGGTGTCCCAGTTCGTGCAGCACGATGGCCCGCGCGGTGGCCACACCGTCGCGGACGGCGAGGATCTCGGGCATCCGCCCGGCGTCGAGCGAGACGGTGCCCGTGACGAAGACCCGGGGACCCTCACCGAGGGAGACCGCCACGCTGCCCGCCTGCCCGACCGTGTCGCCGGCCAGCGCGGGGTTCTGCTGCTCGGTCTCCCAGGCGATGAGCACGGGCGCCCACCGGTCCCCGTACCGGTCGGGCTGGAAGATCGGGCGGTCGAGGGTCGTGGCCTCGTCCGAGGCGCCGTCGTCGACGAACTGCAGACCGGTCACCTCCGACAGGCGTTCGATCGCCGCCCGCACGACCTCATCGCCCCCAGCGGGCGAGGCGTCGGGCCGGATGACGTAGTGGACCGGCCGGCAGGGGTCGTAGGCCACCGGGGTCACGCCGTCGGACTGGAAGGCCACGAAGCCGTGCGGACCGCCTTCGGGTGGCGGCTCGAGTGGACGGCCGCGGGGGAAGCGGGCCTCTTCCTCCCCGGACGTGGGGCGGTCCGGCGGGGTTGTCGGAGTCGCCGGGGCGGACGGGACCGCGGGTACGGCCTCGAGGGCGGCGCCGAGGGTGGCCTCCGACCACGGCCAGGGGCCGGGCCCGACAAGGACGGCGGCACCGATGCTGAGCAGCAGGACGAGGCCGAGGACGACCAGCGCACGGACCCCGGCATGCAGACCGCGGGCGCGTCGCCGCCGGACGGGCGGTCGAGGGGCGGCCGCAGGCCACGGGAGCGGCTGCACCGGATGACCGGCGGCCTCGTCCCGGATCCACTGCGGAACGCGTCCGGACGGCGACCGGGGGAACGGACCGCCGCGGCTGCCGTTCGCACCGCCCTCCGTGACGCCCGGGTCCACGTCAGGATTGTCGGCAGGCGCGGGTGTGATCTGGAGTTCGGGGTGTGCGACCCACCGCTCAGTGCTGGGCCGCCCACCACTGCCGGAGGGCGGCCTCGGCGTCGTCGGGGTCCAGGGGACCCTGCTCGAGTCGGAGTTCCTTGAGGAAGCGCCACGCACGGCCCACGTCCGGCCCCGGGCCCACGCCGAGGATCTCCATGATCGCGTTGCCGTCGAGATCGGGCCGCACCCGCGCGAGGTCCTCGGCCGCCGACAGCTGCGTGATCCGCTCCTCGAGGGAGTCGTACGTCGCCGACAGCGCCGCCGCCCGCCGCTTGTTCCGGGTCGTCGAGTCCGACCGCACGAGCTTGTGCAGCCGCGGCAACAGGTCGCCGGCGTCGGTCACGTAGCGGCGCACCGCGGAGTCGGTCCACTCGCCCCCGCCGTACCCGTGGAAGCGCAGGTGCAGGAACGTCAGCCGGGACACCGCCTCGACGACGTCCTTCGGATAGCGCAGCGCGGTCAGCCGCTTGCGGACCAGCTTCGCGCCGACGACCTCGTGGTGGTGGAAGGAGACCCGGCCGCGCGCCTCGTGCCGCCGGGTGGCCGGCTTGCCGATGTCGTGCAGCAGCGCGGCCAGCCGCAGGACCAGGTCGGGCGAGCCCGCATCCGGATCGGCCATCTCCAGCACGATCGCCTGGTCCAGCACGGTCAATGAGTGGGTGTAGACGTCCTTGTGCTGATGGTGCTCGTCGATCTCCATCCGCAGCGCAGGCAGCTCGGGCAGCACGACGTCGGCCAGGCCGGTCGCCACGAACAGCTCCAGCCCCGCCCGCGGCGAGTTCTGCAGCAGGGTCTTCGAGAGCTCGACCTGCACCCGCTCCGGCGTGATCCGGCCCAGCTCCCCGGCCAGCGACGTCATCGCGGCCACGACCTCGTCGTCGGGTGTCAGACCCAGCTGGGCCACGAAGCGGACGGCGCGCAGCATCCGCAGCGGGTCGTCGGCGAAGGAGTCCACCGCGGCGCCGGGGGTGCGCAACCGCTTGGCCAGCAGGTCGCCGAGACCGCCGAAGGGATCGGTCACCGTCCGGTCCGGTCCGAGGGAGACCGCCATGGCGTTGACCGTGAAGTCGCGCCGCACGAGGTCGTCGACCAGGGAGGCGCCCCAGGCGACCTCGGGGTTCCGCGACTCGCGGTCGTACCGGTCGGCCCGGAAGGTGGTGATCTCGATCCGCTCGCCCTGAACGTCCGCCCCGACGGTGCCGAAGGCGATCCCCGTGTTCCACGTGGAACGTGCCCAGCCCTGCAGGAGCTCGAGCACCTGCTCCGGGCGGGCGGACGTGGTGACGTCGAGATCGCCGTGGATCCCGTCGCCGCCGGCCTGAGCCCTGAGGAGCGCGTCCCGCACCGAACCGCCCACGAGGTGGACCTCGTAGCCGGCCGCGGAGAAGCGCCGACCCAGCTCGGTGAGCACGGGGGAGAGGTCGACGAGCTCGCGCACGGTCTCCTGGACAGCCGGGGGGACCGGTTCCGCGGGAGGACGACGCGGGGGCTCAGCGGACACGACCAGCCAGAGTAGTGCGGCGGCTCGCGCTACCCTCCTGGCATGGCTGGGACGGGCGGGCGTGGACGCCCCGGCCGCCGGCTGCGCCGGGTCGACGAGACCTCTGCCGGGGGCCTGGTGGTGGCCGACGACGGTGTGACCGGACCCCGTGCCGCCCTCATCGGCCGGACCGATCGCCGCGGGCGGCTCCTCTGGTCCCTGCCCAAGGGGCACATCGAGGCGGGCGAGACGCCCGAGGACACCGCCGTCCGCGAGGTCGCTGAGGAGACCGGGATCATCGGCGAGGTCGTCGCACCACTCGGCATCATCGACTTCTGGTTCGTCGCCGACGGACGCCGCGTGCACAAGACCGTGCACCACTTCCTGCTCCGCGCGATCGGGGGCGCCCTCTCCGACGCCGACATCGAGGTGACCGAGGTCGCCTGGGTGCCTCTCGACGAGTTGAGCGGCCGGCTGGCCTACGCAGACGAACGAGCACTGGTCGAGCGGGCGCCTGCCCTGCTGGCCGACAGCGCGTGAGCGAGCCTGCGAGGTCACGGATAGGCAGAGCAGGCCCCCGCCTCACGCGGCCGACGACCGTCAGCGAGGAGGTTCCGTGAGGCGGACGGCGCTGATGCGCGCCGCCGTCGCGCCCCTGCTCGCCGCGGCGCTGGGTCTCGCGCCGGTCGGCGTGCTCGCATCAGCGCAGGCCACGACGCCCCTCGTCACGGCCGCCCCGGCGGACGACGCGACCGATCGCGACCGGCCGGTCCGGATCGACGTGGGCCGCTTCGAGCCCCGCGCCGTCACACCCGGGGCCCTGGTGACCGTCACGGGCACGCTCACCAACACCGGCGGCTCCACGATCAGCGACCTCGGCGTCCGGCTGCAGCGGGGGAAGGTCCTCACCACCCGCGACGAACTGGCCGCCGTCGGCCGGGACCCCGACCCGGCGACCACGGTGCTGCCGTCCTTCCAGGCCGTACCCGGCGTACTGGCCCCCGGCGGCGAACTGGACTTCAGCTACACGGTCGGCGCCGACGCACTGCAACTCGACCGCGACGGCGTCTACCCGGTGCTGCTCAACGTCAACGGCACCGTGGACGGAGACCAGCAGCGCCGAGTCGGGGAGCTGCCCACGTTCCTCGTCCAGCAGCCCGTCGTCCCCGCGTCCCGGACCGCGGTCGGCTGGCTCTGGCCCCTGACCGAGCGCACCCACCGGAGCCCGTCCGGGATGTTCGTCAATGATGGGCTCGCCGACGCTATCGCCCCTGACGGCCGGCTCGACCGGGCTCTCGCCGTCATCGAGCGACTGCCCGCGAGCACCGCGCCGGGCGGCACCGGGACCGTGCCCGTGCTCCCCGTGACCCTGGCCATCGACCCCGCGCTGGTCGAGGAACTCACACTGATGGCCGCCGGCCCCTACGCGGTCGACGGCGTCGAGGCCGCCGGGCGCGGGACCGAGGCTGCGGCCACCTTCCTGAGGCGGATGGCCGCCGTCGCCGCAGTTCATCCCGTGGCGGCGCTGCCCTACGGGGACGTGGACGCCGACTCCCTCGTCGCGGCCGGGCTGTCCGGCGTGGTGGCCCGCAGCCTGCCCGGCAGCCCGGAGGGAACGGCGCAGGACCCGCTCCCGGACAACAAGAACGGCGCCGACGCGACGTTCCCCCCGGCCGACGCCACCGGTGCGGTGCCGTCCGGGACCGGGGGCGACATCGCGGCCGGAGCCCGGATCCTCGCCGACGCGCTGGACGTCCAGCCGCGCACCGACCTCGCGTGGGCGGCGGACGGGACGCTGCGGCCGGAGACGATGCTCGCCCTGCAGGCCGGTGGCGTGGACCGTGTCGTCCTCGGTAGCGCCGCGCTCACCGATGGCGAGACCGCGGTCGGGCTCTCCGGCAATCGCGCCGTCGCCCACACGACGGTCACCACCGCGTCCGGGCCGGTCGAGGCGCTGGTGGCCGACCCGACGCTCAGCGCGATCGTCGGCGCCGCCGAACAGTCGGCGGGCGGGCCGCGCATGGCCGAGCAGCGGTACCTGGCCGAGCTCGCCGTGCTCGGCCTCCAGGCGCCCGCGGGCACGGAGCAGACGGTGCTGGTCGCCCCGCCGCGCAACGTCGAGGCCGGGCCGGAGGGCGCCGGCGCCATGATGGCCGACAGCGCCGGCTTGCCCTGGCTGCGGCCCTCGGGTCCCGACGAGCTGTTCGGCGGCCCCGCCACGCCCGCCGGCAACCTCGCCGCCGGTGTCGCCGCCGGCCTCGACCCGGCCGGGATGGCCGACGTCGCCGCCGCCGTCGCCGTCCGGGAAGACCTCGCCGGAGCCGTCGTCGGGGACGCCGACGCCGCGCTGCAGGCCTACGACGCTGCGATCGCCCGGGCCACCTCCGTCGCGTGGCGGACCGACACCGTGGGCTTCCGGGGCGCCGCGCACGCGCTCCGGTCGGCTCTGGACCGGCTGCGCAGCCGCGTGACCCTGCTGGCCCCCGCGGACGGCACCTACAGTCTCGGCTCCAGCAACGCGCCGCTGGTCCTGACGGTGCGCAACGACCTCCCGATCGCGGTCCAGGTGCGCCTCGAGGTCGAGACCCGGGGCACCCGCGGCCTCTCCATCGCCGACATCGGCACCCAGACCCTCGCGCCGGGGCAGCGCACGACGCTCCAGGTGCCGACACAGGTGCGCCAGTCCGGCGGGTTCGCGGTGACCGCGCAGCTGACCACCCCGAGCGGTGGGCCGCTCGGCCACCGCATCTCCCTGCAGGTCAAGAGCACCGCCTACGGCTCGATCTCGCTGATCATCACCCTCGGCGCGGCCGTCCTCCTGGGCCTGCTGTTCCTGCGCCGGCTGGTCAACCTCGTGCGCCGGCGCCGGCGCACGACCGCCGCCCCCGAGCAGGGCGCCCCCGAGGGCACGTCCGGCGTACACCCGCCGAACCGGAGCCCGGTGTGAGGGCCGGACCCGGCGACGACCGCCCCGTGGCCCGGGAGCCGGGCATCGAGCGACCTGTGGGCGCCGACGAGATCGCGCGCCGGCCGCACCGCATGCCGCCGCCACCGCCGCCCCGTCCCGCACGGGAGAAGCACAGCCGCCCGGACGCCGCCTCCGCGCTACCGCCGCCGCCCTACCGCGCGGCGCCGCCGGCGTCGGCACCGTTCGGCGACCCGGGCCCGGTGTCCTCCCTGCCCCCCGTCCCCCCACCGCAGCCGCGGCTGACCCCGCCTGCGGTCCGCAACCGCTGGGTCCCCGCGGCCGACGACACCCAGGTGATGACGTCGCTGCCGCCCGTCCCGCGGGGACCCGTGGACGAGCCGGAGGAGGACGTCGAGGCGCGGGAGGGCGCACCCGGCGCCAGCCGGGGCATCCTGCGTGCGGCCGGGACCATGGCCGTGGCGACGCTGGTCTCCCGGGTCACCGGGCTGGTCCGCACGATGGTCCTGGCCGCGGCCCTCGGCGTCGGCCTGGTCAACGACGCGTACACGACCGTGAACACCCTGCCGAACATCGTCTACGAGCTGCTGCTCGGCGGGGTCCTCACGTCGGTCGTCGTCCCCCTGCTGGTGCACGCACAGGAACGCGACCGGGACGGCGGAGCGGCCTACGCGCAGCGGCTGGCCACGCTCGCCATCGCCGGGCTGGTGGCCGTCACCGGCCTGGCCATCGTCATCGCGCCGCTGCTGACCTCGCTCTACGGCATCACCGACGATCCCGACCAGGTGCGCCTCGCCACCTGGCTCGCCCGCATCCTGCTGATCGAGATCATCTTCTACGGCATCGGGGCGCTGGCGCAGGCGATCCTGAACTCCCGCGACGTGTTCGGCCCGCCGGCGTGGGCGCCGGTGCTCAACAACGTGGTCGTCATCGCCACCGGTCTGCTGTTCATCGCCGCGGGCGGGCCGGGCGACCTCGAGCCCGCGACGATCACGGCGGGGCAGGTCTGGCTGCTCGGCGGCGGCACCACGCTCGGCATCGTCGTCCAGGCCGTCGTGCTCCTGCCCCTGCTGAAGAAGGCCGGCATCCCCCTGCGGCCGCGGTGGGGCCTGAGGGACACCGGGCTGCGGGAGGCCGGGACGCTCGGTCTCTGGGTGGTCGGCTACGTCGCCGTGAGCCAACTGGGCGTCGTCGTGGCCACCCGGATCGCCAACGCTGCCGGGCGCGAGGGGGGGCTGGGCTCGAGCGCCTTCCAGTTCGTGAGCCTGCTGTTCCAGATGCCCTACGGGATCATCGGCGTGGCCCTGCTGACCGCCCTCGTGCCTCGGATGAGCCGCGCGGCCTCGAGACACGACACCCCTGGCGTCGTCTCCGACCTGTCCCTCGGCACCCGCCTGTCGGCACTCGGCCTGCTGCCGATCACCGCCGCGCTGTGCGTGCTCGGGCCGGCCCTGGGGACCGTCGCCTTCGCCCGCGGCAACACCAGTACGGCCCAGGCCGAGGCGATGGGCACCGCACTGGCCATCGGCGCCTTCGGGCTGCTGCCGATGGCGGTCACCCTGCTGCAGCTGCGGGTCTTCTACGCGATGAAGGACGCGAAGACGCCGACGCTGATCCAGGTCGGGATGGTCGCCGTCCGGGTGCCGCTGCTCCTCCTCGTGCCGGCCGTGGTCGAGCCGCGGCACGTGGTCGCCGGCCTCATGCTCGTGACCAGCATCACCTACGTCGCGGGGTGGGTCATCGGCGACCTGGTACTCCGCGGCAAGCTCGGCGGGCTGGGCACCAAGGAGACGTTCGGGCCGGTGGCGCGCATGATCGCCGTGTCGGCCGTCGCCGGAGGAGTCGGCTGGTTCGTCCTGAAGGTGACCGATGACCTGCTCGGCTCGTCGTCGGCAGGCTCGCTCGGGAAGGTGCTGATCGGTACCGTGGTGATCGGCGGCGTGGCTCTCGCAGGTCTCGTGGTCGCCCGCGTTCCGGAGATCCGGGAGCCCCTGGCTGCCGTCAGGGCCCGGACGGGACGCGGATGACCGATTCCTCGCTGGAGGCGTCGCCGCCGCCGGAGCGCTCGCGCCGGCGGTCGGTTCAGGACAGGGAGTCGACAGTGTCGATGACATCGACGACCACCGGCCTGCCCGACCGCTACCGGCCCATCGACCAGGTGGGGCCGGACGAGCCGACCCCCACGGGCGTCATCCGCTGCTGGCGCGCGAAGGACCGGGTCCTCAACCGCGATGTCGCGATCCGCGTGCACACCCCCGCGGGGCTCGCGGCCCACGCCTGGATCAGCCGGGCGCTGACAGCCGGCGGCCTGGCCACGCCCGCGCTGGCGATGGTCTACGACGCCTCCGAGGGCACCGGCGACCCGCAGGCCCCCGGTGGGGCCGCCTACGTCGTCAACGAGTGGATCGACGGGGAGACGCTGAGTGAACGGCTCAGCCGCGGCCCGATGCCCGACCGCGAGGTCCGCACCGTGCTCCGTCGGCTCACCGAGGGTGTGGCCGAGGCCCACCGTGTCGGCCTGGCCGTCGGTGGTCTGAGCCCCGAGAACGTCGTCCTGCGCCCGAACGGGCTGGTGGGCCTCCGTGCGGTGCCGGCCGCCACCGGCAGCATCGACGGGGACATCGCCGCCCTCGGCGCGCTGCTCGAGGCCTGCCTCACCGGCCTGCCATCCACCAACGGCGACGTCCGTCCGCTCACGGGCCCCTCGGACCTGGTCGCGCTGGTCCGCCGCGCGCGGTCCACCGAGCCGGGTCAGGGCCTCTCGAGCGTCGCCGCCATGGCATCGCTGCTGGCCGAGCGCCCACGGACCGGCCCGGGCGGCACGTCGTCTTCCCACCAGAACCGCCCCGAGCCGCAGCGCGACGACACCGACAGCGGCTGGCTGCGCCGGCTCCGGGACCGTCACTCCGACGCAGCCCCCGCGGCCGCCGGCGCGCAGGCGGCCAACATCGTGTCCGACGGTGAGGCCGTCCGGCTGAATCCGCAGACGCTGCCGCCCGTGCCGGGGGTGCGTCCGGTGACTCGGGGCGACACCGCGCTGTCACCTGCCGCCCTGGGCGGGGACACGATCGACGCCGGCAGCGTCGCCCCGCGCGCCGGCGCCTACGCGGTTCCTCCCGTGGCACCCACCCGACGGCACGCCGCCGCGGATGAGTCGTCCTGGGCCGGCCCGTACGAGTCCTTCGACGTGCTCGTCGGCGAGGAGGGCTACGGCGGTCCGCCGACCGGCGAGACCGACACGGACGACGATGAGGACGGCGCCCGCCGGCACCGCATGGTGGTCATCGGTCTGCCGCTGCTCGCGCTGGTGGTGGTCATCGCGCTCGCCTGGTGGGTCGGCTCCACCGTGCTCGACGTGACCAGCTCCGTGGACAAGATCCAGGGCTCCACCCCGTCGGCGAGCGCACCCGCCGTCGGCTCCTCGCAGCCGGCCGGCACAGCCGCCGGCGCCCCCGTCCCGATCGTGTCCGCCAAGGTGTTCGACCCCCTCGGGGACGGCCAGCCGGAGAACGACTCCAAGGTCCCGCTCGCCTACGACGGTGACCCCTCGACCGCCTGGTCGACGCTGGAGTACCGGAGCTCCCCGGCCTTCGGCAACCTCAAGGAGGGGGTCGGCCTGGTGCTGGACCTGGGTGGCTCCCAGGCTCTGTCGGGCGTCACCGTCCGCAGCATCACGCCCGGTGCCACGGTGGAGATCCGTACGGCGGACAAGCTCGCGAACCAGCTGAACGGGTTCACCCCGGCCGCCCACGGCACCGTGAAGGACAGCACCGACTTCGCGTTCGACAAGCCGGTCACCGCCCGCTTCGTGCTCGTCTGGATCACCGGCCTGGCGCCTTCCCAGAACGGCTTCTCCGCCGACATCGCCGAAGTCGCCGTCAACGCAGCGGGCTGAGCAGCCGGTCGACCCCTGCCGGGCGGGGGAGCAGACCGGCGGGGAATGCCGCCCCTACGATCCTCGTTGTGCAGCCCGTGACGACGAACTTTCCGAGCCCCGGTCCCGCCGTGACCACGGGCGAGATCGAGAACCCCACGATCCCGCCGGCAGAGCACGACGGCGTCCGCGATCTGATCATCATCGGATCCGGACCGGCGGGGTATACCGCCGCCACGTACGCCGCGCGCGCGAACCTCCACCCCCTGGTGTTCGAGGGGTCGCAGTTCGGCGGCGCGCTGATGACCACCACCGAGGTGGAGAACTTCCCCGGCTTTCCCGAAGGCGTCCAGGGCCCGCAGCTCATGGACGACATGCGCACCCAGGCCGAGCGCTTCGGCGCGGAGCTGGTGGCCCGCGACGTCACCGAGGTCGACCTCACGGCGAGCCCCAAGGTCGTCAAGGTCGGCAGCGAGGTGCATCTCGCGCACGCCGTGATCGTCGCCACCGGTTCGAAGTACCGGTACCTCGGCCTGGACAACGAGGCCCGGCTCCTGGGCCGTGGCGTCTCCGCGTGTGCCACCTGCGACGGCTTCTTCTTCCGCGACCAGGACATCGTGGTCGTCGGGGGTGGCGACTCCGCGATGGAGGAGGCCACCTTCCTCACCCGCTTCGCCAAGAGCGTCACCGTCGTCCACCGGCGTCCCGAGCTGCGTGCCTCCAAGATCATGCAGAAGCGCGCCCAGGACAACGAGAAGATCCGCTGGGCCCTCGGCAAGCAGGTCACCGACGTGCTCGGTGAGGCCACCGTCGACGGCGTGCAGCTCACCGACGTCGATGACGGCACCACCGAGACCCTGCCGGTCAGCGGCGTCTTCGTGGCCATCGGTCACGACCCGCGCAGCGAACTGGTCGCGGGACAGCTGAAGCTCGACGACGAGGGCTACATCCTGGTCGAGCACCCCAGCACCCGCACCAACATCGACGGCGTCTTCGCGTGCGGCGACGTGGTCGACCACATCTACCGCCAGGCCATTACCTCGGCCGGCACCGGCGCCGCCGCGGCAATCGACGCCGAGCGCTGGCTCGCCGAGACCTTCGACGAGCGCTGACCCGGGCATACATGCATCGCCTGGCGGGTTCTCCCACCGGGCCAGTTCAAGTGAGTCGACAAGAGGAGAGACGACCGATGGCAGGCAACACCGTGACGGTCACCGACACCAGCTTCGCCACTGACGTGCTGGGCAGCGACAAGCCCGTGCTCGTCGACTTCTGGGCGGAGTGGTGCGGCCCCTGCAAGATGGTCGCCCCGGTCCTCGAGGAGATCGCCGCCGAGCACGGCGACAAGCTGACGATCGCCAAGCTCAACATCGACGAAAACCCGCAGATCGCCCGGGACTACCAGGTGATGTCGATCCCGACGATGACCGTCTTCCAGGGCGGCAAGCCGGTGAAGTCCATCATCGGCGCCAAGCCCAAGGGCGCGATCCTCAACGACCTGGCCGACTACATCTGAGCCGACCCGGTCGATCCGACCGAGGGTCACCGCGGGCCCACCCGTCCATCCGGACGGGTGGGCCCGTTCGGCGTTCGGGTGGACCCCGGTGGGCCGGGACCGGCTCCGGGGACGACAATCGGAACACAATGGGAACCGACAGCCACATGGAGCCTCTGCGGCTCGGGGACCGAGGTCCAGCGGTGGCCGACGTGCACGCCGCGCTGCGCAGCCTCGGCCTCCTGCCCGCCGACGGACAGCCAAGCGACGCACCCGCCCTGCAGCCCTCGGGCGAACCAGCCCTGGACGCCGTCGAGTTCGACACCGCCACCGAGCTCGCCGTCCGTCACTTCCAGCAGGTCCGCGGGCTGTCGGTGGACGGCCGCGTCGGTGAGGAGACCTACCGGGCGCTCAACGAGGCCCGCTGGTCACTGGGCGACCGGCTGCTGCGGTACGACCCGGAGCGGCCCACCCGCGGCGACGACGTCATCAACCTGCAGGACCGGCTGCACG
>JAOPWM010000302.1 GCA_025965695.1 Blastococcus sp. | reverse complement strand
TCAGCGGTGCCGGCGGACCCCGAAGACGATGTCCTCCCAGGCCGGGATGCGGGCGCGTGGGTCGTCGGCCTCGGGTTCCTCACCGCTGCGACCCAGCACGATCGTGTCGTGCTCGGCGACCTCGTCGAGGAGTGCGTCGATCGTCCGGTCGTCGGGCGCGCCGGTGGCAGCGTGCACGTCCCGGACCCGCTCGTCGTCGTGCGCCATGAGGTCGGACGGCAGCACGTCGGGGGTGACGGTGTCGTGCACGAGGTCGTCGTCGGCCCGGCCGGCCTCGCGCACGACCGTGACGCCGCGGCGGGCGGTCGCCACGGTCAGCCCGGCCGGCACGTCCGGGACGACGCGCACGAGGCGGGTGCCCTCGGCGAAGTCCAGGGTCGCGGCGTCGGACGGCGCGACCGTGCGGGAGGGCAGGTCGAAGCTCCAGCGCGTCGTCCCCGACTTGTCGCCGGCCTGCCAGGCGCCGGTGACCTGCCAGGTGCCGTCATCGCTGCGGTAGGCGTCCCAGGAGACGGCCTCGAGGTCGGAGTCGATCAGCCGCAGCCGGTCGGTCATGAACTGCTGCAGGGCCACGTTGGGCGAGCCTTCACTCAGCCGGACCCGCGCGTCCCGGGCCTGCTCGGCGACACGTTCGCGCTCCTGGATGACCGGATGGGCGAACCGCATGATCCGCTCGACCCGGGTACCGGAGGCGGCGGCGACCTGCTCGGGGGTCTCGCCGGATCGGATGCGGGCCTGGATGACGCGCGGGGGCAGTTCGGTGCCCAGGTCGACGTCGATCTGGGTGAGCCGGCGGGAGTCCCCACGCGCGGCGGCACGCAGCCGGTCGTCGATCGGGAGCTCGAACTTCTCCCCGCCGTCCCCGGCGTCAGGGCCGTCCGCGGACAGGATGACACTCTTCCCGTCGTCGGAGAGCGCCACGAGGCGCAGCGTGCGCATGGACGACCTCCTGAGGACTGCGCGAACCGGTCCGAGACTGGGACCGGAGCCCGAGGCTATCGGCGCGCGCCGGGCGCAGCGCGCAGGCCGCCCGGCGTGGCGAGCAGCGAGCTCCCTCGCGCGGGGGTGCGGAGGAACCCGGACTCCGCCGATGAGGGACCCGTGTCACCTGTTCGCAACGCGGACTGTGGACAGTGCACTCACATGACGGAGACCGCAGGACGAGCGAAGGAGGTGCGATGGCCGGCCCGATGACCGAGCGGCGCCCCGTCGCGCCCCGGGACGCGCCCGTCGGCCCCACGCCACCGGAGCTGCTGCCGGAGGCGGTGCGGCGGGCCGTCACCGACATCGCCGGTGCGCCCGGCGCCTGGTGCCCCGCGCTCTCCCCGGAGGGTGACCGGGTCGCCTACGTCACCGACCGGTCGGGCATCCCGCGGCTGGAGGTGGCCCGGCTCGACGGCGCGACCCCGCTGGTGCTGTCCGGCCCCGCCGAGGAGGTCGTCTCCGTCGCCTGGTCGCCGGACGGCGGCCGGCTCGCCTACCTGGTGAGCCCGGGTGGTTCGATCTGCGCCGAACTGCACGTGGTGCGGCCCGACGGCAGCGGCCACCGGGTGATCGCGGGCGAGGACCGCCGGGCGACCGTCGTCGTCGACGTCCTGGCGACTGTCGACGAACTCGTCGGCGGCGGCATCGCCATACCGGGGCGGATCGGGGCGTACGGGTGGTCCTACGGGGGCTACCTGACCCTGGTCGCGCTGACCCGGTGGCCGGACCTGTTCGCGGCAGGCGTCACGCTTGCAGGCATGAGCGACCTGCGGACCTTCTTCGCCGGGACCGAACCGTGGATGGCAGCGGCGTCGGTCACCGAGTACGGCGACCCGGTCACCGACCGGGACATGCTTGCGCGCTGTCGCCGATGACCGGCCTCGGGCGGCTCACCTCGCCGGTGCTGCTGGCCCACGGGGACCGCGACACCAACGTGCCGGTCGCCGAGTCGGTCCAGGCCCATCAGGAGCTGCAGGCCCTCGGTGCCCCCAGCGACCTCCTGCTGCTGCCCGGTGAGGGCCACACCGTCGTGGGCCGCCACCACCTCGTCGAACTCAGTGAGCGCGTCGCCGCCTGGTTCGATCGCTGGCTGTGAGCCGAAACCTCTTCGCCGGCTATCCCGCATCCTCCACCGACGAAGCGGTCTCCCCGGACGGCCGCCTGCGGGACGGTTACGCCGTGCTCGAGCCCGCGTTGCAGCAGCTGGGGATGGCGGGCCTGACCGCCGCCGCGACCGCGCTTGCCACTGAGCGGAAGGCGCGCGGGGTGACGGTCGGGTCGTGGTCCGACGGCCGGCAGACCGTCCGCCCGTTCCCCTTGGACCCGGTGCCGCGCGTCGTCCCTGCTGCCGAGTGGTCGAGGGTGGCGGCCGGCGTGGAGCAGCGGCACCGGGCGCTGACGGCCTTCCTCGCCGACGCCTACCGCGCGGCCGGTCGCCGCCGGGGTGACGTCGACCGCACCCCCGAGGTGGTGCGCGCCGGGGTACTGCCGGAATGGGCTGTCGCGCACAGCCCCGGCCGGCATCCCGACGCGGTCGGGCAGGCCTGGCCGGGCCAGCCCCGGGCCGCGGTGGCCGCCGTGGACGTGCTGCGCACCGCGACCGGCGACTGGGTGGCCGCCGCCGACCACCTTCGGGTGCCGGCCGGCCTCGGGTACGCGCTGGCCAACCGCGACAGCGCCCGCGCCGCGCTGCCCGGGCTGTACGACGTGGCTCCGGCCGACCCGTGGGATGCCGTGCCGGCGCTGCGCGCGGGCCTGGCCGCCACGGCCCCCCCGGGCTGCCCGGGAAGCCCGCGGATCGCCGTCCTCACTGCTGGGGAGAGCGACAACGCCTGGTTCGAGCACCGGCTCCTGGCGGACGCCCTGGGCGCGCCGCTGGCCCGGGCCGCGGACGTCTGGCCGCGCCTGGACGGCGGGGTGGAGGTCTCCGTCGGCGGCGTGCGGTACCCGGTCGACGTCCTGTACCGGCGCTTCGACGACGGCATGCTCGGCGCCTTCCGGACGCCGATCGGGCAGTCGCTGGACATGCTGCTCACCGAGGCCGTGCGGTCGGGCCGGCTCGGCCTGGCCAACGTGCCGGGCAACGAGCTCGCCGACGACACCGCCACCTACGCCTGGGTGCCCGCGATGATCCGGTTCTACCTGAGGGAGGAGCCGCTCATCGGTTCCGTGCCCACCTGGGTGCTCGCCGACGAGGCGCAGTGGGCGCAGGTGCGCGACCGGCTGCACGAGTTGGTGATCAAGCCGGTCGCCGGGTACGGCGGGCGCGGAACGGTCTTCGGCCCCTCCTGCTCGGCCGCTGAGCTGGCCTCCCTGCAGGCGGAGGTCGCGGCGGCGCCGTACCGCTTCGTCGCCCAGGAGCCGGTGGAGTCCACCACCGTGCCGACCCTGGTGGACGGCGCCCTGGAGCCTCGCCGGGTGGATCTGCGGGTGTTCTCGGTTGCGGGCCCGGAGGGAACGGCACAGGCGCTGCGGGCGCCGCTGACGCGGGTCGCGCTCGGCGAGCGGCCGGGCGTTTCAGGGGCGGGACGCGGTAGCAAGGACACCTGGCTGCTCGGCTGAGTGGGCAGCGAGAGCCCGCTGGACGGCGCCCCGCGGATTGGCTCATGTCACCGCCCTCGGAGCCCCGTATCGGCGCGAAGGCTGTGGATGCCAGACCGGGATTGCGGAGATCCTGCCAGGGTCTCCGCGAGGGCTGCAGGGGAGATTCGACGGATAGGGTCGCCTGCATGTACTCGACACGGGTCGCTCAGCACGTCAGGGCCCCGCGTGCAGCCGTCTACCGCGCAGTGCTGGATCCCGACGCGCTCGCGAAGTGGCGGGTCCCGACCGGTATGAGCAGCCACGTGCACGAGTTCGATGCCCGCGAGGGCGGGTCCTTCCGCGTCTCGCTCACCTACCGTGCGCCAGACGGCTCCGGCAAGTCGGCACCGCACACCGACACCTACCACGGACAATTCCTGAAACTCGTGCCGAACGAGCAGGTGGTCGAGGTACTCGAGTTCGAGACCGCAGACCCTGCACTTCGCGGCTCCATGACGATGACCACCACGCTCACCGACGCAGACGGCGGCACTGACGTCCTCGTCCTGCACGAAGGCATTCCTGACGCCGTCCCCGCCGCCGACAACGAGACCGGTACACGCATGGCTCTCGAAAACCTTGCCCAACTCGTCGAGACGGACGAGCGTCGCTGGTAGCCCAGCGGAAGCCATTGCGCACCTGTACCCCCTGGGCCTGGGTCAGGAACCGCTCAAGCGAGGGCCCAGATCCACCGATTCGGCAAGGTGAAACGCCGCGAACTCCCCGGGGTTGGCGCTCGATGTGCCTTCCCTATGCCGGTCGATGAAACCGCGAGAGGACGCGGCGGGGAGTCAACCGGTCGCGGTGGACCGTTCGCCGCCGAGCAGGCTGGTGATGACCACGGTCGTCCCGTCGG
>JAOPWM010000281.1 GCA_025965695.1 Blastococcus sp. | reverse complement strand
GTCAGCGCAGCGGCGCCGGCGAGGCCGGCGCGTGCGGCCACCGCCCCGCCGAGGGCGAGGCGCGCATTCCGGGCCGCCGTCATGGTGTGGCGGCGGGTACCGGCGGGACCGGCTGGGCGTCCGGCCCGGTGCCGTACTTCCCCGAGGTGCCTTGCCGCTCGTGGCCGAGGGCCAGGACGGTGCTGATGCGTCCCGCGGCACTGTCGACGTTGTCGACGGTGGAGATGGCCGTCGAGAGGGTCGTGTTGCCACGGATCAGGCCGACGAGGCCGGTGTCAGCAGCGGACCCGGCGTCGCCGGCCACCACCGCGCCCGCGCCGGCCGAGTCCAGCGCGGTCACCAGGTCGGCGACCGTCGCGCTGCGCTGCGCGGCGTCCGCGCCGGAGAAGGTGCCCGCCGTGAGGACCACTGCATAGTTGGCGGGGGCGATCGCGGCGCCCTCGGGGGTCAGCACGTCCAGTGCCGTGAGCCCGGCCATGACCGAGGAGACGGCAGCCGCGTCGGAGGCGCTGCCGCCCGGCGGGATCATCAACACCTGGGCGAGCAGCGCGCCGACCAACTGGCCGGCGTCGTCCACCGGGGGAAGCTGGACGCCGCTGGGCAGGCCCGAGCCCGTGACGTAGTTCTGCAGGCTGGCCGCCGTCGAGGGGTCGCTGTACTGCGGTTTCAGGGTCAGCGTCCCGCTCACGGTGCCGCCGGCCTTGTCGATCAGCGCCGTCAGCTGGTCGACGGTCTCCTGGGCGACGCCGTCGTTGGTGACGACCAGCAGAACGCGGCTGCCGGCGAGGACGCTGTCGACGAGCGCGGGGGCGACGGCGGCCTCGAAGGCATCGGACGTCTTCAGCTGGCCCTGGAGCTGCTGAGTGCGGTCCTCGAGGGACCGCTTGTCCTTCTCCAGGGCGCTGACCTGGTTCTTGATGTCGGCGAGGATGGGCTCGTTGAGCGCGGTCGTACCGATGATGATCCCCAGCGCGACGGCCAGGAAGACGGCGATCAGCGAGACCAGGTGATAGCGGAAGTCGATCACGAGAAGAGGTTCTCCAACCAGAACATGAAGCTGTTCCATTGGTCGAGCAGGAGGTCGAGGTAGACCTGCCCGGCCGCGGACACGGCGATGGCCGAACCGATGGCGATGAAGGCGGCAAGCACGAGCACCACGAGGGCGGCGGTGGAGATCCGGCTGCGGTAGAGGCGGCTCACGCCCTTGGCGTCGACGAGCTTGCCGCCCAGGCGCAGCCGGGTGAGGAAGGTCGACGCCATGCCCCCGCGGCCTTTGTCCAGGAACTCGACCAGGGTGGCGTGGGTGCCGACGGCGACGATCAGCTGGGCGCCCTTCTCATCGGCCAAAAGCATCGCGATGTCCTCGCTGGTGGCCGACGCCGGGAAGGTGATCGCCTCGACGCCGAGGTCCTGCACCCGCGCGAGCCCGGGGGCACGACCGTCGGCGTACGCGTGCACGACGACCTCGGCGCCGGACTTCAGCACGTCGTCGCTGACCGAGTCCATGTCCCCGACGATCATGTCGGGCTGGTAACCGGCCTCCACCAGCGCGTCGGCTCCCCCGTCGACGCCGATGAGGACCGGGCGGTAGTCCCGGATGTAGGCACGGAGGGCGTGCAGGTCCTCCTTGTAGTCATAGCCGCGGACGACGACGAGCACGTGCCGGCCCTCGATGGAGGTTACCACGTCGGGAACGCCGACACCATCGAGCAGGAGCGCGCGCTCCCGCTTCATGTACTCCATCGTGTTGGCCGCGAAGGCCTCGAGCTGGACCGACAGGCCCGCCTTCGCCTCGGCCATCGCAGCGGCCACGGTCTCGTCGGTCTGCGCGATCCCCTCCGCAAGGACCTCGCCCTGCTCGCCGAGAAGCTGCTTGCCGTCGAGCCGGACGTGCCCGCCCTCCTTCAGACGGGAGAACACCTCGCGGCCGACGTCGTCCAGCAGCGGGATGCCGGCGCCCAGCAGGATCTCGGGACCGAGATTCGGATACCGGCCGGAAATGCTGGGTGCGGCGTTGACGACCGCGGCCACCTTGCAGCCGACGAGCGCGTCGGCGCTCACACGGTCGATGTCGACATGATCGATGACGGCGATGTCGCCGGGGCGCAGCCGCTTGGTGAGGTTCTTCGTGCGGCGGTCCAGGCGGGCGGTGCCGGCCACTCCGGGCCCCGCCTCCTGGGTCCGGCCACGCCGAAGGGTGCCGATGCGCATATGCCGCATGGTTTCACGCCCCGCGGGACGGCCGGTCCTCCGACGCGCAATCGCGACCGCTCAGTTACGCACCGTGTTCGACACTACGGCGGCTACGACACGCCAGCATCGCGCCCTTGGGTGCTCGTGCGCGACCGTTATCTGCTCGTGACTAGCGTTGCGCACGTGACTGGAGTGGCCCACGCCCTGCCCCGAACCGCACCCGTCTCAGGGCCGTCGTCCGCCGGGGAGACCGCTGCTGCGGTACCGGCTAGGGGGCCCGCCATGATGCCGTCGACCGGGGCGGTGATCAGGGCGGTTCCCGCCGTCCGGCGCGAACCGGAGCCCCCGGCATCCCCGGCGCCGGTCGAGCCGGAGGCCGCCGGGAAGGGTCGGCGCCGGGGGCGTGCCGAACGTGGGCCGGGGCGGCGGGAAGTGCGTCGCCAGGAGACCCGGGCCCGCATCGTCGACGCCGCGTCAGAGCTGTTCGCCGAGCGTGGATTCGACGCGGTCAGCGTGATGGAGATCGCGAAACGCGCCGGTGTGGTGGAGAAGACGGTCTTCAACCACTTCCCGGTCAAGGAGGGGCTGGTCTTCGACGCCGATCCGCCGATGCGGGCCGCGCTGCTGGACGCCGTCCGTCGTCGGCCCTCCGGTGAGTCGGTGTCCGCGGCCGCGGGGAGCTTCGTGGTGTCCGCGATCAGCATGCTCGGGTCCCCCGAAGCGGCCGACGGCGTCGCCCAGATGGCCCGCGTCATCCGGGGCAGCCGCATCCTCCAGGTCCGGGAGCGGGAGATCCTGGGCGAGCTGACCAACTCCCTTGCCGACCTGATCGCTGAGGAGACCGCGGCCCGTCCCGGCCAGGTCGAGCCGTGGCTGGCTGCACACGCCGTCCTCGGGCTGTACGCGTCGCTGCTGGAGCTGGCCCGGGACCGGGTGCTCGACGGGGTCGGAGGCCAGGAACTGACCGCCGAGCTGCTGCATCAGGGCCGGCGCGGCCTGTCACTGCTGCAGTTCGGGCTCGCCGGCTACGCGAAGAGAAGGTGACTGTGTGACCGTTGTCAGCCTCCGGCTGACACCGCGACCAGGAGCCGTTCCCCCTCTGCGGTCGAGCCCTTCTCACCCCATCCTCGAGAAGCCCTCGGGGCCCCTCTCGTCAGGGCGCCTCGCAGGGCGGCTCTCGGTCCGTCTTCGGAGGACCCTCCGGGCCTCCGCTCAGACGGACAGTTGCAACGCCCTGAGCAACTGGTCGGCACGGTCGCCCGGGACGTCCGTGTTCCGGGTGAAGAGGGCGACGGCGACCATGTAGCTGTCCTCGCCGGCCCAGCCGCGGCCTTCGGCGCAGAGTCGCCGGATCCGCCGGCGGACCTTCGGCTCGGTGCTGTACGGGCCGAAGTCCAGGCCCATCGCCAGGAAGTTGGCCACCCGGTAGCCGAGATCCTCGGCCGTCCGCACGGTCGCCTCGGGGTCGGAGTAGCTCGCGACCGCGGTGATCAGGTTGTCGTAGCCGGCCTTCAGGAGCTGGAGCACGAGATCGTTGCCGTCGACGCCGCCCCACAGCTCCGGCATCAGGATGTCGCGGTCGGGCGCCGGGATGTACGGCGGGTTGGAGATGACGGTCGACACCCGCGGGCCGGCCGCGGAGTCGGCCCGGTCGAAGAAGTCACCGAGCTCCACGGTGTACCGGTCGGCGATCCCGCGCCAGGCGATGTTGGCCCGGGCCGCCTCGACCGACGGCGCGCTGATGTCGAAACCTCGGACCCGCAACCCCGGCAGAGCGGCGACGACGTCACCGATCGCCGTCGCGTCCCCGGTCCCGAGCTCGACGACGCCCTCCTCCTCCCAGCGCAGCTGGGAGCGGTACTGCTCGAGCAGCATGCAGACCGAGAAACCGTAGTGCGCCGATTCGTCGGCGGAGGCGAAGCAGCTCACCGCCGCCACCTACCCCGGCGCCAGGACGCTCACTCGCGGCACCACCCGTCCGTGGCGAGGAGCACAGCGTGGTATCCGGACTCAGCTTCTCCCTTCGGCGGCCACGGCCAGGAGCTCCCGGGCATGCGCCTGACCGGTGCCGCTGTCGGCGAGTCCGGAGAGCATCCGCGCCAGCTCCCGCACCCGCTCCTCCCCGTCCACCGCACGGATGTCGGTGGCGGTGACACCGGCGCCGGTGTCCGGCGACTTGTCCACGACGATGTGGTTGTCGGCGAACGCCGCGACCTGCGCGAGGTGCGTGACGACGACGACCTGGTGGTCGGCAGCAAGCCTCGCCAGCCGACGGCCGATCTCACCTGCCGCCTGTCCGCCGACGCCGGCGTCGACCTCGTCGAAGACCATCACGGGCACCGGGTCAGCGCCTGCGAACACGACCTCGATGGCCAGCATGACCCGCGACAGCTCACCGCCGGAGGCGCCCTTGTGCACCGGCCGGGCCGGGGCGCCGGGGTGGGCGGCGAGCAGCAGTGTGACCTCGTCGATGCCCTCGGCGCCCGGGTCATCGGGGTGGCTCTCGACGGAGAAGGAGACGGTCGCGCTCTTCATCGCCAGGCCGGCCAGCTCCGCCCCGACCTCCGCGGCGAAGCCGTCCGCGGCGGCGCGGCGGCCGGCGGATATCTGCGACGCAAGGTCGTCCACCTCGGCGCGGGCGGTGTCCCGGGCGGCAGCCAACGCCTCGAGCGCCTCGTCGGAGACGTCCAGCTCGGACAGCTTGCGGGCGGCGTCCTCGGCCCAGGCGAGGACCCCGGCCAGGCCCTCGCCCGCGCCGGCGTACTTGCGGACGAGTGCAGTGATCACCGCACGTCGGTCGAGCACCTCGGCGAGGCGCCCGGGATCGGCGTCCAGGTCGGCGACGTAGCCGGCCAACTGGGCGCCGACGTCGGACACGACGGCGACGGCGTCGGCCACGTCCTGCGCCAGGAGGACGAGCGTGGGGTCGTCGGAGGCGGCCAGTGACCGCTGTGCGATCGACAAGGCGGCGGTGGCGTCCTGCGGGAGCTCGTCGCCACCGAGGTCCCCGGTCACGTCGCCGACCAGGGACACCCGGGCCTCATCGGCGGCGGCACGCAGTGCGTCGGCGTCCCCGAGCCGCTTGGCCTGGGTGTCGAGAGCGTCGTCCTCCCCCGGCTCCGGCGCGACGGCCTCGATCTCCTCGAGTCCGTGCCGGAGTACGTCGGCGGCCTGGGCCAGCTCGCGCGCCTGGCTGCGCCGGCGCTCGAGGTCGGCGGCCAACTCGCGCCAGCGCTGGTGGGCGGCGCGGTAGCGGTCGAGCAGCTCGAGATGCGCGGCACCGGCGTAGCGGTCGAGCGCGCGGCGCTGCTCGGCCGGCCGGGACAGTCGCAGTTGGTCGGACTGGCCGTGCACTGCGAGCAGCCCTTCGGCGAGCTCGGCGACCACGCCCACGGGGACGCTACGACCGCCGAGGAACGCCCGGGACCGCCCCTCGGCGCTCACCGTCCGGGCGAGGATCAGGCTGCCGTCGTCGTCGGGGTCGGCGCCGGCATCGGTGGCCCGCTCCCACGCGGGGGAATCCGCAGGCAGGAACAGGCGACCCTCCACCCCGGCCCGGCCGGAGGCGCGGACCCGTCCGGGGTCGGCACGGCCGCCGAAGAGCAGAGTCAGTCCGGTCACGACCATCGTCTTGCCGGCGCCGGTCTCGCCCGTGACGACGGTGAGCCCGCTGCCCAGCTCCAGGGTGACGTCGTCGATCGACCCCAGGCCGCGAATGCGCAGCTCTGTCAGCCGACCGAGGGCCCCCGGCCCGTCTGGTGCCGCGTCGAGGCGGCGGTCAGGCGTCGTCGTCGGCGCTGGCACCGCTTTCCTCCCCCGCCTGCAGCACGTGGCCGTCGCCGGTGACGATGTCCCGGCTCAGGACGGTGCGGCTGGTGAACAGCTCGTGACCCGGTCCGGCGTGGTGCCGGGCGTCGCGGAAGCCGCGGACCGGCAGCCCGAACTTGGCGACCAGCCGGTCACCGAAGGTCGCGGCGTGCACGCGGGCGATCCGGACCGGCCGCTCCGCCCGCCGGACGTCGGCCCGCCCACCGTCAGGGATCTCGACCAGGCGGCGCCCGTCGGCCGATACCCGGGCCCGGTTGCCGTCGGCCGGCACGGCAATCGTCAGGACGGAGTTCGGCGAGGTCACCAGGGGTCGCGCGAACAGCGCGTGCGCGTTGCTCGGGACGAGCAGGAGCGCCTCGACGTCCGGCCAGACCACGGGTCCGCCGGCGGAGAAGGCGTACGCAGTGGAGCCAGTGGGGGTCGCACAGAGGACGCCGTCGCAACCGAAGCTGGTCAGCGGCCGGCCGTCGATGGCGATCATGACATCGAGCACGCGGGAGCGTTCGGCCTTCTCGACCGAGACCTCGTTCAGCGCCCACGTGCTGCCCACGACGGTGCCGGCGCTGTCGAGGACGTCGACCTCGATGGCCAGTCGTTCCTCGACCGAGTACTCGCAACGCTCGATCGCGCTGAGGGTCTCCTCGACCGCTTCGGGCTCGGTCTCGGCGAGGAAGCCGACCCGCCCCAGGTTGACCCCCATCAGGGCGGCGTCGGTGTAGCGGGCCAGTTCGGCCGCGCGCAGGAACGTGCCGTCGCCGCCGAAGACCATGACGATCTCGGCACCGTGCGCCGCATCGGAGTCTGCGGGCACGACCTCGGCGCCCTCGATGGCCAGGTCGTCCGCCTCGCTGTCGATCAGCCGGACGGCTATCCCACCCTGGAGCAGGCGAGTGGCCGAGGTCCGGGCCAGCTCGACGATGTCCCGCCGGCCGGTGTGCACGATCAGCAGGACGCACCGCGGCGTTTCGGCCGCAGCCCTGTCCTCACTCGATGAACTCACTGCGGGCCCTCCTGGACTGCTCGACGGACGTCGTCCTCCTGCGGCGGACCGGCGTCGCGCCGGAGCCACAGGAAGAACTCCACGTTGCCAGCCGGCCCCGGCAGCGGGCTGGCCACCACCCCGGCGGTCCCCCAGCCGAGCGACTCCGCGGCCCGGGCGACGTCGAGCACGGCCTGTACCCGGTGCTCGGAGTCACGGACCACTCCCCCGGCGCCGAGCCGCTCACGGCCGACCTCGAACTGCGGCTTGACCATCGGCAGCAGGTCGGCATCCTCCCGCGCACAGGCGGTCAGGGCAGGGAGCACCAGCCGCAGGGAGATGAAGGACAGGTCGGCCACCACGAGGTCGACCTGTCCCTCGATCGCCTCCGGCGTCAAGGTGCGGACGTTGGTGCGCTCCCGGACCCGGACGCGGTCGTCGGTGCGCAGACTCCAGGCCAGCTCGCCGTACCCGACGTCGACGGCGACGACCTCGGATGCGCCCCTGCTCAGCAGCACCTCGGTGAAGCCGCCGGTCGAGGCGCCGGCGTCGAGGACGCGTCGTCCCTCGACGACGACGGGGAACGCGTCGAGGGCACCCAGGAGCTTGTGGGCACCGCGGGAGACCCAGCTGGGCTGATCGGGGTCCGTGCGCACGACGACCGGGGTGCCCGCCTCGACGCCCGTGGCCGGCTTGGTGGCGGCGGCACCGGCGACAGCGACCCGCCCCTCGGCGATGAGGGCGACGGCGTGCTCGCGGGAGCGAGCCAGGCCCCGCCGCACGAGCTCCGCGTCGAGCCGGCTGCGACGCGCCATCAGAGCCGGTCGATCGTGCCGAGCTCGCGCTGGAGCCGGGAGTGCTCGGCCTCGAAGACAGGGACGTGCTCGGCGACCGGCTGCCCGTCCAGGTCCGCGAAGCGATCCGCTCCGGTGCCACCGGTCGCCGGCGGCGGGGATACCTGCGTGGCCGCCGGACCGGGAAGAGGCCGCGGCGGCCCCGGAACGGGTCGCGTCGGGCTCGGCTCGGTCATGGTCCGAGGTTACCGGCCGCCGAGGACGGGCACGGGTCACCGCGGCCGGAGCGATAACGTCCCCGGGCCGTGTTCGACGATTGATGTGTGGGAGGCCCTGACGCGTGGCGACGATGGACGAGTGCTTGACGGCCCTGAAGGGCATCCTCGGAGACATTGCTGCCCATCCAGCGGCCGCCGGGCTGGACCGCAGTCTGTCCTGTCGGCTGACCGACCTCGATGGGGTCGTGCTGGGGCGGCTGAGCTCCGGCTCGGTGCGGGACGTGCAGGTTGTGCCCGACGGGCCGACGGTGCCCAAGGCCGACATCCGACTCACGATGAGCAGTGACGACCTGATCGCGCTGACCGACGGACGGCTGCATTTCGGCAGCGCCTGGGCGACCGGGAAGGTGAAGCTGGAGGCGGGCCTGCGGGACCTGCTGAGACTGCGCAAGATCCTCTGAGCCTCAGGCCGCGGTGCCATCCGGCACCAGGCCCCAGCCGTCGAGCGCGGCGGCGGCCCGCTCTCCGCGGGCAATGACCCGGGCCGGGGCGCCGTCGGCCGGATGCCGGGCCCAGTGCGCGACGCAGAGCGCCCGCAGCCCGTCCAAACCGTCGCCGTCGTCCGGGCCTTCCCCGCCGTCCGGGCCTTCCGCCTCCAGGATCAGCGCGTCCTCCGCCTCGGCCGGACCGACCGTCCATCGCCCGCAGCGGTGTCGCTGTCCGTCGGCGACGACGGCGGGGTGCGCGGTGAGCAGACCGGCGGCATCGGCGGACAGCAGGTCCGGCCGGTGGTCGGGACGGGCGGCCACGAGGGTGCGGGGTTCGGTCACCCCGGAGAGGACCAGCAGGCTGGCGGCTCCGGCGCGACTGGCGCCCTCGATGTCGGTGTCCAGCCGGTCGCCGACCACGAGCGGACGCCGCGCGCCCGTGCGGCGGACGCATTCGGCGTGCATCGCCGGATCGGGTTTCCCGGTGACGAGCGGCTCCTCCCCGGTGATGGCGGTGACGACCCCGACCATCGCGCCGTTGCCCGGGAGCGGGCCGCGCGGTGAGGGGATCGTCGCGTCGAGGTTGGTGGCAACGTGCCGCGCACCGTTGCGGACCGCCACGATCGCCTCGGCGAGCTGGACCCAGCCGACCTCAGGGCCGTAGCCCTGCACTACGGCCGCCGGCTCCTGCTCGGCACGGTCCACGACGACGAGCCCGGCCGCGGTGAGGGCAGCGGCGACACCGGGGCCGCCCACGGACAGGACCCGGGCGCCGGGAGCGAGTAGCCCGGAGACGACCGTCGCGGCCGCCTGCGAGCTGGTGATCACGTCATCGCTGACGGCCGGCACACCGAGGGCGGTCAAGTGGTCGGCGACGTCCGTGGGGGTGCGGGCGGCGTTGTTGGTGACGAAGCCCAGGCGCATGCCCGCCGTGCGAGCCTCGGCCAATGCCTCGGGCACACCGGGCACGGCATCCGGTCCCACATAGACGACGCCGTCCAGATCGAGCAGCGCCACGTCGTAGATCTCGCTCGGCGGAGCGGAGCTGCCTGCCGCGAGAGGCTCGCGCCGCGTCATGCCGACTCCGTGGCGCGCCGGGCGCGGACCCCGCGGAGCGCCCGCGCGTAGTGGCCCACGTCGGGCCGCATCGCCACGGCCAGAGCGAGGTGCTCGGCAGCGAGCACGAGTGCGCCGGCCTTGCTCGCTGCCAGGCCCAGACCGAAGTGTGCGTAGTCGTCGGTCGGGTTCCGTGCGATCAGCCCGCTGAAGGTGTCCATGGCGGCCTCGTACCGTCCGGCGTCGTACTGGGCGCGGGCGAGGGCCTCCAGGACGCTGCGGGAACCGGGTTCGGCCTCGGCGGCCCTGGCGAGCAGGGTCGCCGCGGCGGCTGGATTGCCGGCACCGAGCAGATCGAGGCCGCGGCGGTACCACTCGTAGACGCCACCTTCGGGAGAGCATTCTTCCGGCACTCGCGCTCCCCTTTCGCCCGCCGAGCCGACTCCGCGCTCCGTCGGCGTGCTCCGCCGGAATTGCTGTTGGACCCACGCATCGGCACGTAGGAGCGGGACGCTCCTACGATCAGTGTCGTGCCCACGTCGTCGGAATCCCGGTCGCAGTCGGCGGCCTCGGGGCTCGAGATCCGGCCCTTCCGGGCGCTGACCTATCGGCGGCGGGACCCCGGGCACCTCGCCCGGGTGAGTTCGCCAGCCTACGACCTGGTGACGCCCGTCGCCCGTGACCGATTGGCCGACGCGGACCCGCACAACATCGTCCGCCTCATCCTCCCCCGCTGCGTCGCCGGTGAGGGCGGTCCCGCCGACGGGGATCCGGCGCGCGAGGCCGCCGCAATGCTGGCGAACTGGCAAGGGGACGGCGTCCTCGAACGCGAGGCAGAGCCCGCGCTGTGGCTCTACGAGCTGCAGCCCCCCGACGGCGCCCCGGCGACCGTGGGATGGCTCGGGGCGGTCGCGCTCCCGCCGGCAGGGTCGGTGGCGGTCCTGCCGCACGAGGACACCTATCCCGGGGCGGTCGAGGGCCGTCGCGCCCTCCTGGCCGCCACCGGCACCGACCTCGAGCCCATCGTCCTGGCTCATGATCCGGAGCCGATGGTTGCCGAACTCACCGCTCTCGCCCACCGCGGGGACCCGACGCTCGAACTGCAGGATTCCGACGGCGTCGGGCACCGGCTGTGGCGGGTGACCGATCCGACCCTGCTGGCCCGGATCACCGCGGCCCTCCGGAGGACTGGCGCGGTCATCGCCGACGGCCACCACCGTTTCGCCGCGGCTCGGGCCAATTCGCTCACCGAGCCGTCGCGGGAAGGCAGCGACGCCGTGCTCGCACTGGTGACCCCGATGGGCCCCGGGGGACTGCGCGTGGCGCCGATCCATCGGGTCGTGCCGGAACTCCCCCTGGACGCTGCGTTGACGGCCGCGCGACAGGGGTTCCGGGTGACCGCTGTGCCGGTCGGCAACGGTGACGAGGTAGCCGTCGTGGCCGCCATCCACCGGTGGCTTGCGACGGTCGACGAGTCCGGGTTCCTCGTCACGGATGGGCACCAGCTCTACCGGCTCAGCGACCCGTCCGACGCCGTGCTCGCCACCGTGCCCTCCGAGGCCCCTCCGGCTTGGCGCCACTTGGACGTCGTCCTCGCTCATCACGGTCTCCTGGCCGGCCTGTGGCAGCGCGTCGACGACCAGAACTCGGTGCTCATCGCCCACACCGCCGAGGACGCCGTCCGGTCCGCGGTCGACCGGGGCGGCGTGGCGCTGCTCCTGCGGGCGCCGTCCCCGGCCGACGTCGCCGAGGTGGCGCGCGCCGGCGCGAGGATGCCGCGGAAATCGACCCTGTTCGTCCCGAAGCCCCGGACCGGCCTGGTTCTGCGGCCGCTCGCTGACTGACCGGCGGAATGCGGCGTCATGCGCTGCGCTCGGTAGAAGTCCCGGCAGAACGCGGGATCTTCCGACCCCGGCGGCAGTTCACCTCGCAGACCGATGCGGTGCCGGTGCCGGTCCGCCAGAACCGGCGTTGCAGCGCACCCTCCACCTCTACGACGTCACCAGGTTGCCAGAGGGCCATCCGGCGCTGCAGCGCGCGGTCGTAGGTGATGCAGGACAGCACGTCGACCGACTGACCGCGCGCCCGCGGTTCCGGCCGGCGCACGACCAGCCGGAAGGTCAGCAGGTTGTCCCCGCTGGGGAGAGTGCGTATCTCCGCCGGGGCAGACACCCGGCCCCGCAGAACCACGTCGTTTCGGTCGATCACAGCCACGCTCATGCAGCGAGCCTGCGGTCCGACCGGCGGCCGGCCCAGACCTCCGCGTCATCTGTGGACGGCGCTACCGGGTGTGGACGGCGCGGCGGCGGTTGTCCGAGGTCAGTGCTGTCCGTCGTCCGTCGACGTGTCCTCGGAGACCGGTCCGGTGGGCGGATGGATCTCGCTGAGCAGCTCCGCCACTTCGGCCTCAACCTCGTCGTCGAAACTCTTCCCGAGACCATGCGCGTCCTCGGGGAGCTCCTCCACGATCTCCGGACCCGCGGCGACCTCAGGAACGTCGCTCACGCCCTCGACCTCATCGTGAGGTTCAGACTCCGGCCCGGGGTCAACATTCGCGAAGTCCTCCTCGGAGTCCTCCTCGAGGTCGATGAACTCGATCCCGAGGCGGTCCACCGCGCCGGTGAGGTCCTCGGGGTCCGCGGCCGCGATGGCGGTCAACCACGCAGCTGCCAGCTCGTCCTCGCCCTGGGCCTGCAAGACGTCGGCATAAGCGGACGCGAGCCGCACACGGGCCGGGTCGGTGGCATCGAGCGCGGACGGGTCTGGTCGACCCCCCAGCGCGCTCTCGAGCACCAGGCGAGCGGCGGCCTCCTCCCCCACGTCCAGGCGGGCACCTGATTCCACGATGCGCAGCTCGAGAGCCTCGTCCGCGTCGGGATTGTCGGCGAGTGCCTCGGCGACGAGGCGCAGGGCCACGTCTGCACGTCCCAGGGCCCGCTCGCAGTCAGCGAGCACGGCCCGGTAGCCCTGGTCGCCGCTCATCCGGCGGTAGGCCCGGATCTCCCGGGCGGCCTCGGCGAAGTCCCCCGCGTGGTACGCGGCGACGCCCACGGCCTCGCGGACGGCGGCAACGCGGGATGCCCGATCACGAGCGGCACGAGCGTGCGCGAGGGCGGATTCGGGGTCCTCGTCGACGAGGTTGCCCGCGGCGACAAGGTGGGCAGCCACGCGGTCAGCGTTGCGCGGGTCGAGGCCGCGCAGAGCGCCTCGGACCGACGCGTCCAGTTCGCGAGCGTCGACCCACTCGGGGATCTCGGGTCCGGGCGGCAACGGCGGACGGCGGTCCTCACGGTCCGCTCCTGGGCGTGTGGCGGGGCGACCCTGACGGTCGCCTGAGGGCCGGCGATCCTGCCAGCTGCCACCGACGCTGCGGGGCCCACCGGAACGCTGGGGGCGATCACCCTGCGGCTTGCGGTCCTGCCACTGCGGCCGGTCACCGGCGGGGCGGTCGCCCTGCGGACGACGGTCGCCCCACTGGCCCCGCGGACTACCGGAATGCTGTGGACGGTCACCGGTGGGACGGTCCCCCTGGGGTCGGCGGTCCTGCCACTGCGGGCGGTCACCGGTGGGACGGTCACCGCGAGGGGCTGCCGACCGCTGGGGCCGGTCACCCTGGGGTCGGCGGTCCTGCCACTGCGGCCGGTCACCGGCGGGACGGTCCCCCTGGGGTCGACGGTCCTGCCAGTCACCACGCGGCGCGGACGAGCGCTGCGGACGGTCACCTTGGGGCTTGCGGTCCTGCCACTGCGGGCGATCACCGGCGGGACGGTCGGCACGAGTCCCACCGGGACGCTGCGGACGCTGCCCCTGGGGCTTCCTGTCCTGCCAGTCCCCACGAGGGGCGGCCGAACGCTGCGGCCGGTCGCGGTCCTGACGCGGGGCCCTTTCGTCACGCGACGGTGCGCCGGCGTGCCCGCCGCGGCTTGCGTCCCGATCACCCTGAGGACGGGGACGACGGTCCCCGCTTCCGGTCCCCGATCCGCCGGACCGGGCACCGGACGCACCGCGTGGGGAGCCGGGCCTGCCGGAGCCGCCGGAGTTGCGTCCAGCCCCGGAGCCACGGCTGTCGCGCGGCCCGTCGGAGCCGCGTCGCGGTGATGTCATGACTTCGGGGTACCTCTTCAATTGGAGCCGGCGCCCTGATAAGGAATTCGCCGACGGCTGAAACTGGATACAACGCGAACGGGGGCCAGAGCCAATGGCTCTGACCCCCGTTCGGTAAAGGTTGTCCGGCGGCGTCCTACTCTCCCACCCCGTCTCCAGGGCAGTACCATCGGCGCTGAGAGGCTTAGCTTCCGGGTTCGGAATGAGACCGGGCGTTTCCCTCTCGCCATGGCCGCCGTAACTCTG
>JAOPWM010000261.1 GCA_025965695.1 Blastococcus sp. | reverse complement strand
TCGGTGAGTGCCGACGTCTTCGGACTACGAGCGCATGTTGCGCAGGGCCGGCCTGCGCGTGACCCGTCCTCGGCTCGCGGTGCTGTCCGTGGTGCACGACCATCCGCACGCCGACACCGACTCGATCCTCACTGCGGTGCGGACGGGGTTCGGGCGGGTCTCCCACCAAGCCGTCTACGACGTGTTGCACGCGCTGACCGCCGCCGGCCTGGTGCGGCGCTTCCAGCCGTCGGGCTCCGTGGCTCGCTACGAGGCGCGGGTCAGGGACAACCACCACCACGTCGTCTGCCGGTCGTGCGGGGCCATCGCAGACGTCGACGGCGCGGTCGGTGACGCGCCCTGCCTGACGGCCCCCGACGGTTCCGGCTACGAGATCAACGACGCCGAGGTCATCTACTGGGGTCGATGCCCGGAGTGTCGCGGCAACGACGTCCAGCGGCTGAAGGCAACCAGCCATCACGAGGAAACCGCGAGACAGGGAAGAGGACCGACGTGACAGAGAGATTCGGCCTGAGCGACAAGACCGCAACCGAGAGCACCAGCGAGAGCGAAAATCCCGCAATCCCCAGCCCCACCCCGAAGCCGCACCGGCCCAGGGAGAACCGGGACTGGTGGCCGAATCAGCCGGACCTGTCGGTTCTCCGCCAGCACGAGCCCCGGCCCGATCCGAGGGGCGAGGACTTCCACTACGCCGAGGAATTCAAGACCCTCGACGTCGAGGCGCTGAAGCGGGACCTCTTCGACCTCATGACGACGTCGCAGGACTGGTGGCCGGCCGACTACGGCCACTACGGGCCGCTCTTCATCCGGATGAGCTGGCATGCCGCAGGCACCTACCGCATCGCCGACGGCCGCGGTGGCGGCGGCCAAGGCGCCCAGCGCTTCGCCCCGCTCAACAGCTGGCCCGACAACGCGAGCCTCGACAAGGCACGCCGATTGCTCTGGCCGCTCAAGCAGAAGTACGGCCGCAAGATCTCCTGGGCCGACCTCCTGATCTTCGCCGGCAACTGCGCCTACGAATCGATGGGATTCACGACGTTCGGCTTCGCCTTCGGGCGAGAGGACATCTGGGAGCCCGAGGAGATCTTCTGGGGGCCCGAGGACACCTGGCTCGGGGACGAGCGCTACAGCGGCGACCGCGAGCTCACCGGGCCGTTCGGCGCCGTGCAGATGGGCCTCATCTACGTGAACCCGGAGGGGCCGAACGGCCGCCCGGATCCGCTGGCCGCCGCCCGGGACATCCGGGAGACCTTCAGCCGCATGGCCATGAACGACGAGGAGACGGTCGCCCTCATCGTCGGCGGCCACACGGTCGGCAAGACCCACGGTGCGGTGGACCCCTCGTACATCGGTCCCGAGCCCGAGGCCGCCCCCATCGAGCAGCAGGGCCTCGGCTGGAAGAACACGTACGGCAGCGGCGTGGGTCGTGACGCGCTCACCAGCGGCCTCGAAGGTGCGTGGACACCCACCCCGGTCAGGTGGGACAACAGCTTCCTCGAGACCCTCTACGGCCACGAGTGGGAGCTGACCGAGAGCCCTGCCGGCGCCAAGCAGTGGAAGCCGAAGGACGGCGCCGGGGCCGACGACGTTCCCGACGCCCACGACCCGACCGAGCGGCACGCGCCGATGATGCTGACGACGGACCTCGCGCTGCGGGTCGACCCGATCTACGAGCAGATCACGCGGCGGTGGCTGCAGAACCCGCAGCAGCTCGAAGAGGCGTTCGCCAAGGCTTGGTACAAGCTGCTGCACCGCGACATGGGGCCCCTGTCGCGCTACCTCGGCCCGTGGGTGCCCGAGCCGCAGCTGTGGCAGGACCCCGTCCCCCCGGTCGACCACGAGCTGATCGGGGACGACGACATCGCGGCCCTCAAGCGCACGCTCCTCGACTCGGGGCTGTCCATCTCCCAGCTGGTCTCCACCGCCTGGGCGTCGGCGGCGAGCTTCCGCGGCACCGACAAGCGAGGCGGTGCCAACGGGGCCCGGGTCCGCCTCGAGCCGCAGCGGAACTGGGACGTCAACGAGCCGGCCGAACTGGCCGGGGTGCTGCCGACCTACGAGCAGGTCCAGCAGGGCTTCAACGGATCGCAGTCCGGCGGGAAGAAGGTCTCGCTCGCGGACCTGATCGTCCTGGGCGGATGCGCGGCCGTGGAGCAGGCGGCGAAGGACGCCGGGCACGACGTCACGGTGCCGTTCGCGCCGGGGCGCACGGACGTCTCGCAGGAGCAGACCGACGTGGAGACGTTCGCCGTGCTGGAGCCGACCGCGGACGGGTTCCGCAACTACCTCCGCGCCGGGGAGAAACTCTCGCCGGAAACCCTGCTGGTGGACCGGGCATTCATGCTGAACCTGACCGCTCCGGAGATGACGGTGCTCATCGGCGCGATGCGGGCCCTGAACGCCAACCACGGGCGAGCCCCGCACGGCGTCCTCACCGACCGGCCGGGGACGCTGACGAACGACTTCTTCGTGAACCTGCTGGACATGGGCACGGAGTGGAAGGGGTCCGCCTCGGCCGAGAACGTGTACGAGGGCCGGGATCGTGCCACGGGCGAGGTCAGGTGGACCGCCACCGCCGCCGACCTCGTCTTCGGTTCGAACGCCCAGCTCCGGGCCATCGCGGAGGTCTACGCGTGCGACGACGCGAAGGAGAAGTTCGTGCGTGACTTCGTGGCCGCGTGGGACAAGGTCATGAGCCTCGATCGGTTCGATCTCGCGTGATTCCGATGTGGAGGTCGGCCGCCGATCGGCCGACCTTTGATGTCCGGTCGGTGCTCCCTGGCCTCCATCCCGCCGCCAACCGACGAACCCCGCGGCAGGCTTGCACCGCGCCGGCGTCTACGGCTGACTCCCGCGCAGGACGAGTGGAAGTTCAGCCAGCCCTCAAGAGGCGTGTGCGTATGCACCGGGACGCCCCTCGGACCAATGACAGGGCCCCGCGGCCGCTCGGCCGTGGGGGTCCTGTTGTCGGTTGAGCGGCACGGGACGTCCTACACCGGCAGCCGGCTCGCCCGGCGCAACGCGGCCAGCCCCTCGGGAGTGCCGGGCCAGTTGCCGCTCGACCGCCGCCGCGCCGGCGCGGCGGACCACCGAGCGCAGCACCAGGGCAACCACGATCGCGTCGTCGGCGTGGCCGAGCACCGGCACGAAGTCGGGCACCAGGTCGATCGGGACCCATCGCGCGCCCGCCCGGAGTCCCGCCCAGCAGAACCGGTCGACGGCTCACCGGGAACCCGTGCAGATCGGCGCACCGCCTCACCGGCCCGGACGCCGCCTGGCCAGGATGACACCGGCCAGACGCGCGCTGGACGGGGCTGTGCCGGTCGGGACGTGCTCAGTCCAGCGCGACCGGAGCGCCACCGAACGCGACGAGGCTGACGACCCAGTACGCGACGTAGAGCGCCAGCAGGGTGCAGCCGTGCCAGCGCTTCAGGCGACCCGTGGAGAGGCAGTACGCCGCGAAGCCGTTCAGGGCGATGAGCGACGGCAGGTGCCAGGTGAGCACGTCCGGACCGACGACGATGCCGCCGGCCAGGAGGGTGATGCCCAACTTCCCGGTGACCGAGAAGACGACGCTCCCGATCACGTTCCCGACGCCGATCTCGGGCACGCCCTTGCGGAACGGCTCCACCGTCAGGAAGAGGTCCTCGAGGGTCAGGACGGCAGTGACGATGGTGGCGCCGAACACCGTGCCCTCGAGCCCATAGGTCTCCAGGATCCCCTTGGTCGCGGCGCTCGTGATCGCCGCACCGATGACGAGCCCGGCGAGGGCGAGCGCCGCCAGCCCGAGATGAGCCCAGCCGGGCAGCTCGCGCGGCCGGGCGAACGGCAGGTCGTCAACGAGCTGCTGCTCCAGTTCGGCGTCGGCCCGTGCACCTCCCCCGTCGGCTTCCTCCGTCTCCGCCGCGCGCGGGGCCGGCACGCCGCCTCCCGTCCCGCCGACGGCAGTGGCTTCGACGACCTCCACGTCGCGGAAGACCGGAACGCTCCTGCGGAGCTCCCGGGCGGCGACGTAGGCGAGGAACAGGACGAACAGGCCGAGAAGCACCAGGCCGTCGGTGACGGTGAGCGGTGCGGTGAAGGCGAACCCGGCCGTCACCAGCGGTGCGACGGCGAGCAGGACGACGTAGTCACGCGGGACGTCGACCTCGCTCGGCCGGATTATCGCGGCGAGTGCGAGGACGACCCCGGTGAACGACAGGGCCGTCCCGAACACGATGCCGAGCGCGACGTCGCTGAGGTCTTCGAGGTTGAGCGCGACGCCGAGCGTGATGTCGTCGAACTCGATGCCGGTGAAGACGATCGCGAGCAGGAACAGCGGGACCCGGAGACCGCTCGCCGCGCCGACGAGGTGGGCGATCAGCTTCTCGGCGCTGACGACCAGCAGCGCGGCTCCGGAGAGGAAGACGAACACCGAGGTCATGCCGGGCGCCCCTCGTCGCGGCGGCCGGTCATCGGCTCTGCCGGGTCACCCGGGTGCGCCGGGGGGTCAGTACCGCATCGGACGACCTCGGCACCTCGTCGGCCGCGCGCACCGCCGCGGCCACGATCCCGTGGTCGGGCGACAGGTGGCAGACCGGGTCCGTGCGGGCGGCGTCGCCGGTCAGCTGGAACGCCTGGCAGCGGCAACCGCCGAAGTCGAGCTCGCGGCGGTTGCAGCTGCGGCAGGGCTCGGGCATCCAGTCCGTACCGCGGAAGCGCCGGAACAGGGGCGACTCCCACCAGATCCAGGCCAGGGAGTGCTCCCGCACGCTGGCCCGGGGCAGCGGCAGGTCGTGCGCCGTCGGGCACGGCAGGACGTTGCCGTCCGGCACCACGGTGAGCTGCCGGCGGCCCCAGCCGCCCATGCACGGCTTCGGGTACCGGCTGTAGTAGTCGGGCAGGACGTAGATGATCTCCATCCGGCCGGCCAGCCGTTCGCGGGCCGCGCGCACCACCACCTCGGCGCGCTCCACCTGGGCCCGGCCCGGCAGGAGCCCGGCGCGATTGCGGAGGGCCCAGCCGTAGTACTGCGTGTTGGCCAGCTCGATCCGGTCGGCGGCGAGCTCCTCGGCCAGGTCCAGGATGCGGTCGACCCGGTCGAGGTTCTCCCGGTGGAGGACGACGTTGAGCGTGAGCGGCCAGCCCAGCTGCTTCACCAGCCGCGCAGCCGACAGCTTCCGCTCGAACGACGGCGTCCCGGCGAGGCGGTCGGACAGCGCCGCCTCGTCGGCCTGGAGGCTGATCTGCACGTGATCGAGCCCCGCGGTGCGCAACTGCCCGGCGCGGCGGGGGGTGAGGCCGAGCGCGCTCGTGATCAGGTTCGTGTACAGGCCCAGCTCGCTCGCGGTGCGCACGATCTCGGCGAGGTCGCGACGCAGGAGCGGCTCACCGCCGGAGAGGTGCAGCTGCAGCACCCCCAGCTCCCGGGCCTCGGTCAGCACCCGCTGCCACTCCGCTGTGGACAGCTCGTCCCGGTAGGCGGCGAGCTCGAGGGGGTTGGAGCAGTACGGGCAGTGCAGCGGGCAGCGGTAGGTGAGCTCGGCCAGCAGCCCGAACGGCCTGTCCACGACCGCGCTAGCCACGGCGCAGCTCCACGCAGCGCCGTGCGGCGAGGCGGTCGAGGAGAAGCCGCACCTCGTCGCCGTCCACCCGGTCGTAGCGCCCGTGCAGGGCGGCCACGACGTCGGTCACCGTGCGCTCCCCGTCGCACAGGCCGAGGACGGCGGCGGCCGTCCCGTTCAGGACGGTGACCGACTCCGGCGTCAGCAGCACGTGCCGCTCCCGCGCCGGGTCGAAGGTGAGCCGGACATGAGGAGCCAGGCGCGGCCGGTCGGCGCCGCTAGCGGTCTGGGTAAGCCCGGTCGATGGCATCGAGCATGCTCCACAGGACGTCGCACTTGAAGGTCAGCGCCGCCACGGCTGCGGCCCGCTGATCCGGGGTCCGGCAGCGCTCCGTCACCACCTGCAGGGCGTGCTCGGAGTCGCGGGGGGCCTGGGTCAGACGGGCGCGGAAGTAGGCGAGCCCGTGGGGATCGATCCACGGGTAGTGGCGCTCGAACGCCGCCAGCCGGTCGGCCATGAGGTCGGGCGCGAACAGCTCGGTGAGCGAGGAGGCCACCGCCTCGACCCACGGCCGGCTGCGGGCGAAGGTGACGTAGGCGTCGACGGCGAACCGCACCCCCGGGACGACGTGCCGCTCGTCCTCCACCTCCTCCCGGGTCAGCCCCACCGCCTCGCCCAGCCGCAGCCATGCCTCTATGCCGCCCGCCTCGATGCCGCCCTCGCCGTCGGCCGTGCCGTCGTGGTCGTGGATGCGCCGGATCCAGCGCCGGCGCACCTCGCGGTCGGGGCAGTTGGCAAGGATGGCGGCGTCCTTGCGCGGGATGCTGGCCTGGTAGGCGAACCGGTTGGCCACCCAGCCCTGGATCTGCGCAGGGCTGAGCCGTCCCTCGTTCATCCTCCGGGAGAAGGTGTGCTGATCGTGGTACCGCCGGGACTGTGCGCGCAGCTCTGCCACGAAGCTGTCGGAACCCGTCTCCGTCAGCATCATCGTGGGCCTCACACCTGCAGCTCGAGCCCGTCCACGGCGACCTCCATGCCGTGCTGCTCGACGATGCGGCGCTGGGGGGCGTCCTCGAGCAGGACCGGGTTGGTGTTGTTGAGGTGGACGTAGACCGTGCGCTCGACGTCGAGCTGTGCGAGCTGCTCGAGGCTGCCTCCGGCGCCGCCGATCGGCAGGTGCCCCATCTCGCGCGCCGTGCGGGTGCCCACGCCGAGCCGGATCAGCTCGTCGTCGGACCAGCAGGTCCCGTCGAGGAGCAGGCAGGCGCAGTCGCCGAGCTGCTCGCGCACACCTGCCGTCAGCTCCTGCACCGCCGGCAGGTGGACCAGTGCCCGGCCGCTGCGCTCGTCGGTCAGGCGGTAGCCGACGACCCGCCCCTTCTCGTTCCCGGTGCCGAACCGGGACGGCTTCGACGTGGGGACGTCGAAGGCCCGGTACGACAGCCCGCCGTCCAACGGGACGTCCACCCCGGGGACGACCGGCCGCCACGTCACCGGGCAGTACGCCTCGAGTGTGCGCAGCAGCCCGGTCCCGTGGGAGAGCGTGTCGTGCACCGCTTCGGTGGCGTGGACGACCAGCCCACTTGCCTCGCGGAGCAGCAGCAGGCCGAGGGTGTGGTCGAGCTCGGCGTCGGTGAGCAGCACCGCCTCGAGCGGCAACGCCCGGCTCCCGTCGGCGGGGTGCAGGGCGCGGAACGCCTCGATCTGGGCGTGGACGTCGGGCGAGGCGTTGACCAGGAACCAGCGCCGGCGGTCGGCGCTCACCGCGATCGACGACTGGGTGCGGGGCCGGGCGGCCCGGGACCCGTCCCGCACCGCGCGGCACGGGAGGCAGGCACAGTTCCACTGCGGGAACCCGCCGCCCGCTGCCGACCCCAGCACCCGCACCCACATGCCGATCGGTGTCCCCTCGTCGCGCGGCCGTCCTCCCGAGAGGTGCACGCCGCCACCGTGCCGAACCGCGCGTGGGACGCCGGACCGTGCCGCCCGGCGCCCCACCCCGGTTGATGCTCGGCTAGTCCCAGTCCTCCAGGGCGCCCATGTAGGCGGTCACCTCGGCGGAGACCCGGATCTCCTCGAACGTGGGGGGCTCCCACTCCTGCTCGTCGGGCAGGGAGACGCGGTCATCCCGGTCCACGGCTGTCACCTCCCCCCGGACGAATCGACGCCTTCGGGCAGGGAGAAGACCATCATCGCCTGCCCGTGGGGGCCGCCCATCATCCCGGGCAGGAACCCCTCCACCCAGGCCCCCCAGCCGACCGGCGCGGCGATGTACTGCTTGCCGTCGACGCTGTAGGTGCTCGGGCTGCTGTGGTGACCGCTGCCGCAGTTGAACTGCCACAGCAGGTCGCCGCTGCGGGCGTCGAGCGCGACGAACTGCCCGGCCGGCGTGCCGGCGAAGACCAGGTCGCCCCCCGTGGCCAGCACGGAGGCACACATCGGCAGGTCGTTGCGCCAGCGCCACACCTCCTGGCCGGTGGACGGGTCGAACGCCGACACCGAGCCCGCCATGTCCTCGGCGTCCACGACGACCGCCGCACCCCAGTACGGGATGCTCTCCTTGAACTCCCGGCGCCGGCGGGCGACCGTCGCACCGGTGTCCTGCACCGGCACGTAGAACAGCCCGGACTTCTGGCTGTAAGCCGCGTGCGTCCATTCCTTGGCCCCGGCCGGACCGGGGTAGAAGTGGACGTCCTCCCCCTCCTTGTCGGGGTAGATCCTCGCCGTCACCTGGCCGTCCGGGGTGATCTCGCCCCAGGTGATCCGGTCGACGAACGGGAAGATCCGCACCCGCTCGCCGTTGGTGCGGTCCAGGACGAAGCAGTACCCGTTCTTGTCGAAGTGGGCCAGCAGCTTCCGCCCGTCCTGCTCGAACAGGATGCACTCCATGTTGCTGTCGTAGTCCCACAGATCGTGCGGGGTGCACTGGTAGTGCCAGCGGATCTCACCGGTGTCGGCGTCCACCGCGATCACGCTGTCGGTGTGCAGGTTGTCGCCCGGGCGGACCTCGCCGTCGAAGTCCGGGGCCGGGTTGCCGGTCCCCCAGTACAGGAGGTTCGTGTCCGGGTCGAAGGTGCCCGTGATCCAGCAGTTGCCACCGCCCCGTGCCCAGGCCTCACCTTCGGCAGGCCAGGTCTCCGACCCGGGCTCGCCGGGCTTCGGGACCGTGTAGCAGCGCCACACCCGCTCCCCGGTCTCGGCGTCGTAGGCGTCGAGGTGGCCGCGCACCCCGAACTCCCCGCCGGAGCTCCCGACGACGACCCGGTCCTTCACGACCAGCGGGGCGATCGTGAGGCTCTCGCCGGCGCGGACGTCACCGCTGGTCACGTCCCAGATGCACGCGCCCGTGGTGGCGTCGAGCGCCAGCACGTGGGCGTTCAGGGTGCAGACGAAGACCTTTCCGTTCGCCACGGCGACCCCACGGTTGACGTTGCCGCAGCACAGTGAGGTGTCGAACGGGATCGCGTGCTTGTACTGCCACAGCAGCTGGCCCGTCTTGGCGTCGAGGGCCCAGACCCAGCCGTCCCACCCGGAGACGTACATGACGCCGTCGACGACGATCGGGGCGTTCTCGAAGGCGTAGGTCGACTGGCCCGCGTGCAGTCCCTGGGGAGCGAAGCTGAAAACCCAGGCGAGGCTCAGACGCTGAACGCTGTCGGTGTCGATCTGGTCCAGCGGGCTGTACCGCTGCCCGTCGTAGGCGCCGTAGTAGGTCAGCCAGTTCTGCGGTTCCGAGCGGGCGTCGAGGATGCGTTCGTAGGTGACGTCCCGGGCCACCGGCGGCGCGGTCCCCGTCGCGGTCGTCAGGGAGCCGAAGTTGACGGCCGGCGGGGCCGGTCGGTACTCGATGGTGGTCATCGACTGCTCCTGTCTACGGTCGTGGCTGCGGGGGGCGGTCGAGGCGGGCCGACGCAGGGACGTCGCCCATCACGACGATCGCGCCGATCAGGCCTCGACCCTCGTCGTTGCCGATGTTGGAGCTGAACCAGTAGTGACCCGGGCCGTCGAGAGTGACGTGGACGGTGCCCCGCGTGTAGTTCGGCAGCCAGACCCACTGGCTGTCACCGTTGCTCGGCACGAGCGCGCAGTGGGTGTTCTGGTCGTCGTTGACGAACTCGATGTCGAGCTCGCCGCCGTGGGAGAGCAGGAGGATCGAGGGGTCCCAGACCAGTTGGTCGGGGACGATCCGGACCACGGCGCGCATGTGGCCGTCGGTTCCCTCCTCGGCCTGGGCGATGTTCCCGGTCGCCAGCAACCGGCCCAGCGTGCCGACGTTCTGCCTGTCCAACCCGAACTTGCGCATCATCTCGGATCGGTCCGGTGTGACGGTCGTCAAGGACCTCACCTCCTCGTGGGGTCTTCGTGTCGCAGGGGCTGACGCAGTCCCTCCCTGGCCCGCGACGGTCGCGTCCGGGCGGGCGCCGAGCGGGGCGTCACTCGCCCGGCCGGGTCGTGGTGGCAGCGGCGCCTCCTCCCCTGGCGGCTGCGCCTGCGTCCTCTCCCTGCCGCCGCGCCGGACGCCGTTGGAACACCGCCCGCCGGTGGCTAGCCTCGCTGGCAGGCGACCGCGAACCGATACTGGAACGTCCCTCCCCCTAGTCCAAGGGGAACTGGATGAACGGCGCGAAAGAGCCGACGACCGGCGCGTCCCCCGCGACGAACGGGGCCGCGCTCTCCGAGGAGAACCTCGGTCGGATCGCTGCGGCGCGGGAACGGTTCGCCGCCGGCGCGGACAGCGTCCACGGGGTCCGGCCCGAGATCCTCGTGTCGTGGTACCGGTGCCGCGAGGAGTACGACGTGGACCCGCACCTGGAACGGGCGCCCGCCGCCGCGGAGGGGGCAGCGCACTCGATCGAGCACGACGTGGTGTTCGCCGAGCTCGGGGGCCTGGCCGCCTGCGCGGTACGGGAGGTCGACGGCCTCGACGGGCTGGTCGCCGTGACCGACGGTGACGGGCGCGTCCTGGCGTCCTGGGGCAGCCGGCGCCTGCTCTCCCTGGCCGCGGACAACAACCTCGCCGCCTGGTCGACCTGGTCGGAGCGGGCGAGCGGCACCAATGGCATGGGAACCTCCCTGGAGAGCCGGCGTCCCGTCCTGGTCCGAGGCCCGGAGCACTGGTGCCGGGGGTTCCACCCGTGGATGTGTGCCGGGGTCGCTGTACGCGACGTCGTCACCCGCGACCCGCTGGCGGCGCTCAACGTCTCGTGTTGGAGGACACCGCTCCCCGACGCCGTCCTGCCGTGGCTGCGCGCGGTCGCCGCGGACACCGAGGCCAAGCTGCGGCACCGGGCGCACCACGCCGGGACGCTCCTGGCGGCCGCACTCACCGACGCGCGGGCGGCGCCGGGGACGCCGCTGGCCGCGGTGGACACGGCCGGGAAGGTTGTCCTGGCGAACACCGAGGCCGCCGTCCTGCTCGGCACGCCGGCAGATGCTCCGGCCTATGCCCCGACGCACCGGTGGATGCCGCAGGTCCCCGCCCTGCTCGAGCTGACCCGGCGGGCGACCGCACGCGCCCGGCAGGACCCCGACTGGAGCGGGTCGACGCTGCTGTACGTGCCGTTCCTCGACCAGCCGCTCGCCGTCGTCGTCCGCCCGGTTTTCGACGGAACTCAGGTCATCGGCGCACTGCTCACCTTCGGGTCGGCCGATCACCCGGGGTCCTCCGAACTTCTGGACGACCCGGACCCCGGCTCGCCCGACCCGCGCCGGTTCCCCGACCGGGTCATCGCGTTGCGGGACGACCGGTGGGTGCTCCTCGACCCGCGCGAGATCCGCTATGCCGAGACCGACCACGACAACGTCTGGCTGGTGAGCGACCAGGGTCGGCTCCTCGCTGCGGTCCGGGGCCTCGACCGTCTCGAGCAGGAGCTCGCCGGCCGCGGGTTCCTCCGCGTGCACCGCGGGTACCTCGTCAACCTCGGGCGGGTGCGGGAGATCGAGCAGGGATTCAAGGGCGCGCTGTTCCTCGCCACCGACACACGCACCCACGAGACCGTGCCGGTCGCCCGCAGGCACGTGCCGCAGGTCCGCCAGGCGCTCGGTCTGTAGGCCGGGATGAGCGTCCATCTCGCCACTGCACGCGAGCTGCTGAGCCGCCATCCGCTCGTCGACGGCCACAACGACCTGCCGTGGAGCATCCGGACGCGGTTCGGCCCCGACCTGGGCCGGCCGGACCTCGCGGTCCCGGTGGCGGGGACGCACACCGACCTGCCGCGGCTGCGCCGCGGCGGGGTCGGCGGCCAGTTCTGGTCGGTCTACGTCCCTGGCACGCTGCAAGGCGACGCGGCGGTGGCCACCACTCTGGAACAGGTGGACCTCGTCCACCGGATGATCCGCTGCCACCGGGACGACCTGGAACTCGCGCTCAGTGCGGAGGACGTGGAGGCGGCATTCTCTCGCGGCAGGATCGCCTCGCTGCTGGGCGCCGAGGGCGGCCACTCCATCGCGAACTCGATGGGCGTGCTCCGCATGCTCCACCGGCTCGGCGTTCGGTACCTGACCCTCACGCACAACGTCAATGTGCCCTGGGCCGACTCGGCGACCGACGTCCCCGTGACCGGCGGGCTGAGCGCGTTCGGGCGGGAGGTCGTGCAGGAGATGCACCGGATCGGGATGCTCGTCGACCTGTCCCACGTGGCGGCCACCACGACACGCGACGTCCTGGGGATCGCGGAGGCCCCGGTCATCTTCTCCCACTCGGGGGCTCGTGCGGTCTGCGACCACCCACGCAACGTGCCCGACGACCTGCTCCGCCGACTGGCAGGCAACGGAGGCGTGTGCATGGTGACCTTCGTCCCGGACTTCGTGTCACCGGGGTGCCGCGCATGGGCTCTCGGGCTGCGGGCCGAGGTGGAGCGCCGTGGGCTCGACCCGAGGGACGCCGGGGTCCGTGCCACTGTGGGCGCCGAGTACGCCGCCGACCACCCCCGCCCGCGAGCGGTGCTCGCCGAGGTCGCCGACCACGTCGAGCACGTGCGGACGGTGGCCGGCATCGACCACGTCGGCATCGGCGGGGACTTCGACGGGACGGACGACGTCCCCGACGGCCTTCAGGACGTCGCTTGCTATCCCGCGCTGATCGCCGAGCTGCTCGACCGGGGATGGAGCCGAGACGAGTGCGTTCGGCTGATCGGTGGGAACGTCCTGCGAGCACTCCGTGAGGCCGAGGCCGTCTCGCGGTCCCTGTCCGCCCGGCGGACTCCGTCGACGGCGAGGATCGAGGAGCTGGATCGCGCCTGAGCGCTCGCCTCGTGCGCTTGCCGCGCACGGCCCCCGCGTAGCGTAGATCCGTTGGCGACATCCGTATCGGGGCCGACCGCTGCACGAACGCGAACGCCGCCCTCCCCGCTGCTGCCAGACAGGTGGGCGATTGCCCACGTCAGGGGGCCCACGTCCCCCTCTGGACGCGTTCTCGTGGGCAGAGCGCCTTGTCGCCCCTTGAGCGGGGCTGCGGGCAGTGCCGACGCGGATCTGGGCGACGCGGGTCCGGTCACCGTTCTTGAACCGCGGTCCAGGTCGAACCGAGCAGCGCTGCTCTGCGTTCTTGCCGACGGAAGTCACGGTCGCTCGGCGCCGTTGGGAACTCGCCGCCCTATACCGGACGGCGACCGGCCTAGCGCAGGACGACGAGCAGGTCACCGCCCTCGACCTGCTGCACCTCGCCGATGGCCACGCGCTGCACCGTCCCGGCCATGGGGGCGGTGATGGCGGCTTCCATCTTCATCGCCTCGATGGAGGCGACACTCTGTCCGGTCTGGACGGTGTCGCCTTCGGCGACCTTGAGGGTGACGACGCCGGCGAACGGTGCGGCCACCTGGCCGGGGTCGCTGCGGTCGGCCTTCTCTGCGGCCTTGACGTGGGCGTCGACGGAGCGGTCACGGACCGAGACCGGCCGCAACTGGCCGTTGAGGGTGCACATCACGGTGCGCATGCCGCGCTCGTCGGGGTCGGAGACGGCCTCGATGCCGATCAGCAGCCGCACCCCGGGTTCGAGGTCGACGGCGTGCTCGACGCCCTGCCGCAGGCCGTAGAGAAAGTCCTTCGTCGGCAGGACGGAGGTGTCGCCGAACTGCTCGCGATGCGCGGTGAGCTCGCGGGTCGGTCCGGGGAACAGCAGCCGGTTGAGCGTCGCCCGGGGCTGTTCGGCGAGCCCACGGACGTCGTCGCCGGCCAGTTCCGCCGACGGCTCCGCCGCCCGGCGTCCCTCCAGCGCCCGGCTGCGGAACGGCTCGGGCCAGCCGCCGGGCGGGTCGCCGAGTTCCCCGCGGAGGAACCCGATCACCGAGTCGGGCAGGTCGTACTTGCCGGGGTCGCTGGCGAAGTCCTCGACTGCGACTCCGGATCCGACCAGCTGAAGGGCCAGGTCGCCGACGACCTTCGATGACGGGGTCACCTTGACCAAGCGGCCGAGCAGCCGGTCGGCGGCCGCGTAGGCGTCCTCCACGTCCTCGAACCGCTGACCGAGACCGAGAGAGATCGCCTGCTGGCGCAGGTTGGACAGCTGACCGCCGGGGATCTCGTGGGTGTAGACGCGGCCGGTCGGCGACGGCAGGCCGGACTCGAACGGTGCGTACAGCCGGCGGACTGCCTCCCAGTAGGGCTCCAGGTCGTTGACCGCCCGCAAGTCCAGGCCGGTGGCCCGGTCGGTGTGGTCGGTACCGGCCACGATCGCCGACAGCGGCGGCTGGCTGGTGGTGCCGGCCATGCTCGCGGTCGCGCCGTCGACGGCGTCGACCCCGGCGGACCAGGCCGCAAGAAGGGTGGCCAGCTGGCCCCCGGCGGTGTCGTGGGTGTGCAGGTGCACCGGCAGGTCGAACCGTTCGCGCAGCGCGGTCACCAGACGGGCGGCCGCCGGCGGGCGGAGCAGGCCGGCCATGTCCTTGATCGCCAGGACGTGCGCGCCGGACCCGACGATCTGCTCGGCCAGCCGCAGGTAGTAGTCCAGGGTGTAGAGCTGTTCGGCCGGGTCGGTGAGGTCGCCGGTGTAGCAGAGCGCCACCTCCGCGATCGCCGTGCCGGTCTCCCCGACGGCGTCGATCGCCGGGCGCATCTGCTCGACGTCGTTGAGCGCGTCGAAGATCCGGAACACGTCGATCCCGGTGCGCGCGGCCTCCTGGACGAAGGCCGTGGTCACCTGCTCCGGATAGGGCGTGTAGCCGACGGTGTTGCGGCCGCGCAGCAGCATCTGCAGGCAGATGTTGGGCACTGCCTCCCGCAGGACGGCCAGCCGCTCCCAGGGGTCCTCGTGCAGGAACCGCAGCGCGACGTCGTAGGTGGCGCCACCCCAGGCCTCGATCGAGAGCAGCTGCGGGGTGGTGCGGGCGACGTGCCCGGCGACGGCGGCCAGGTCCTTGGTGCGCACCCGGGTGGCCAGCAGCGACTGGTGGGCGTCGCGGAAGGTGGTGTCGGTGACCGCGAGCCCTGTCTGCTGGCGCAGCTCGGCGGCGAACCGCTGCGGGCCCAGGGCCTGTAGCCGTTGCCGGGATCCGTCGGGCGGGGGCTGACGCAGGTCGACGGGAGGCAGCTTCTCGGTCGGCTCGACCACGTGAGGCCGCTCGCCGTGCGGCTTGTTCACCGTCACGTCGGCGAGGTAGGTGAGCAGCTTGGTGCCGCGGTCGGCAGAGGAACGGGCGGTCAGCAGGTGCGGGCGCTCGTCGATGAATGAGGTGGTGACCCGGCCGGCGCGGAAGTCCGGGTCGTCGAGCAGTGCCTGCAGAAACGGGATGTTGGTGGCGACCCCGCGGATGCGGAACTCCGCGACCGCACGGCGGGCGCGCGCCACGGCGATGTCGAAGGTGCGGCCCCGGCAGGTGAGCTTGACCAGCATCGAGTCGAAGTGCGCGCCGACCTCCGCGCCCAGGGCCGAGCCGCCGTCCAGTCGGATGCCGGCGCCGCCGGGCGAGCGGTAGGTGGTGATCCGGCCGGTGTCGGGGCGGAAGCCGTTGGCCGGGTCCTCGGTGGTGATCCGGCACTGCAGCGCGGCCCCGCGCACCTGGATGCTCTCCTGGGCCAGCCCCAGGTCGGCGAGGGTCTCCCCCGCCGCGATCCGCAGCTGGCTCTGCACCAGATCGACGTCGGTGACCTCTTCGGTGACCGTGTGCTCCACCTGTATCCGCGGGTTCATCTCGATGAACACGTGCCGGCCGGCCGGGTCGACGAGGAACTCCACGGTGCCGGCGTTGGTGTAGCCGATCGCGCGGGCGAAGGCGACGGCGTCGGCGCAGATCCGCTCGCGGAGGGCGGGGTCCAGGTTCGGCGCCGGGGCCAGCTCGACGACCTTCTGGTGGCGGCGCTGCACCGAGCAGTCCCGCTCGAACAGGTGGATGACGTTGCCCTCGCCGTCGGCGAGGATCTGCACCTCGATGTGCCGCGGATCGATCACCGCCTGCTCGAGGAAGACGGTGGGGTCGCCGAAGGCGGACTCCGCCTCCCGCATGGCCGCCTGGAGGGCGCCGGGCAGCTCGGCTGGGTCCTCGACGCGGCGCATGCCGCGCCCGCCGCCCCCGGCGACGGCCTTGACGAAGAGCGGGAACGGGATCGTCTCGGCCGCCGCCAGCACCGTGTCGACGTCGTCACTCGGCTCTGACGAGGCGAGCACCGGCAGGCCGGCGTCCCGGGCGGCGGCGATCGCTCGGGCCTTGTTCCCGGTCAGCTCCAACACCTCAGCGGTCGGACCGACGAAGGCGATTCCCGCACGGGCGCAGGCCTCGGCCAGGTCCGGGTTCTCCGACAGGAATCCGTAGCCCGGGTAGACCGCGTCGGCACCGGCGCGGCGTGCGGCGCCGATGACCTCCTCCACCGACAGATAGGCGCGGACCGGGTGTCCCTCCTCGCCGATCTGGTAGCTCTCGTCGGCCTTGAGCCGGTGGACGGAGTTGCGGTCCTCCCACGGGAAGATCGCGACGGTGCCGGCCCCCAGCTCGTAGGCGGCGCGGAAGGCCCGGATGGCGATCTCGCCCCGGTTGGCCACGAGCACCTTGTCGAACATGACGACTTCCCCTCACTCGGCGGCGCGGCGTTGCAACGGGATCATGCGGACGCACTCGGCGGTGATTCGGCGGGCGCATCCTGCCGGGTCCTCGTGAGTCGACACTTCCTCGGCACGACAGCCTGCACGATTCCGAGCCCGCGTGGCTTCCTCTCCCGCGTAGGAGCGCCGGCGCCCGGAGCAACGCGCTGCTGAGACGTAGCCGCCGCCGCGTGCAGTAGTAGGACCGTGCCGGTGTCGGTGTTCATTCGTCATCAGGCGGGTTGGACGGTCAGGCTTCGCGGGGAGGAGCGTCGTGAGCGACCCGGACCGACCGCCCCATGAGGTGCGGGGCGGCCGGTCCGCGTCGCGGCGGACCGCGACGGAGCCCGGAAGGCGAATCGGTCAATGGATGTGCGAGCCGCCGTTGACGTCGTAGGTGACGCCGGTGATGTAGCCGGTCTCCTCGCGGCAGAGGTAGGTGATGAGGTCGGCGACGTCGGCGACGTTGCCGTTGCGGCCGACGGGAATGCCGGCGACGAGCTGGGTCTTGCGCTCGCCCTCCAGGGCGCCGCCGGTGATGTCGGTGTCGATCAGCCCGGGGGCGACGGCGTTGACGGTCACGCCGTGCGGACCGAGCTCGCGGGCCAGGGCCCGGGTGAAGCCGAGCTGGGCGGCCTTGGCCGCGGAGTAGGCGACACCGCCGAAGACGCCGCCACCCCGCTCGGCCGACACCGACGCCAGGAAGACGATGCGGCCGAAGTCGCGCTCGGCCATGCCGGGGGCGACCCGGCGGGTGATGTTGTACGCGCCCCGCACGTTGACGGCGAAGATGCGGTCCCACTCCTCGCCGGTGACCTCGAGGAACCGGGTCGGTGAGGTGATGCCGGCATTGTTCACCAGGGCGCCCACGGGGGGCACTGAGCCGTCGAGAGCGGCCAGCGCGCTCGCGACGGAGGCCTCGTCGGTGACGTCGCAGCCGAGGCCGACGGCCTGCACGCCGTGCTGTTCCTCGATCTCGTGGGCGGCGTCCTTGGCGCTGGCCTCATCCAAGTCGAGGATCGCGATGTTCCAGCCGGCGGCGGCCAGGGTGTGGGCGGTGGCGCGGCCGATGCCGCGCTTGGAGCCGGCTCCGGTGACGAGTGCGGTCTTGTCGGACACGGACATGGGGCTCTCCAGGAATTGTGGGAAGTCAGGAACTGTGGGATGTGTGGAATGAAGGGTCCGGTTGCAGGCCTCGGGCTTGTAGCCGGGTGGTCGTGAAGTGGACTCGACCGGCCTTCCCGAGCCGTCGTCGTGGAGTGCATGCGGCGTCGACTCGAGCCTGTTCGACCCCGCTGCCCGGCGGTGGTCAGCGCGTTGACCGCCGCCGGGCGTCGACCTGCCTCGTGGTGACGTGCAGCCGTCGGATCAGACGGTGGCCGGTTCGGGGTCGGCGGCCCACGGGGCGTGCCTGCCGCCGCCGAGTTCGGCCTTGACGCGGGCGACGACGGCGTCGGTGGACAGGCCGTAGCGGTCGTGCAGGGTGGGCAGGGCGCCGGCGGCGAGGAACTCGTCGGGCAGTGCGATGGGCACCACGCGCGTGCCCGCCCCGGCGAAGGCGAGCGTCGAAGCCACCGACTCGGCGAGGCCGCCGACGACGGTGTGGTTCTCCAGGGTGACCACGAGCCGGTCGGTACGTGCCGCCCGCAGGATCGCCTCGGTGTCCAGCGGCTTGATCGTGGGCACGTGCAGGACGGCGACGTCGACGGAGTCGGACTCGAGCCTGGCCGCGGCCTGCAGGGCCCGCATGGTCATCAGCCCGGTGGAGATGAGCACGACGTCGCGGCCGGTGCGTAGCTCGGCGGCCTTGCCGAGCTCGAAGCGGTAATCGTACTCGTCGAGCACGGTGGGCACCGCACCCCGCAGCAGCCGCAGGTAGGTGGGACCGGGTGCGGCCGCCAGCGCCGGCACGGCCTGCTCGATGTCGACCGAGTCGCAGGGGTCGACGATGGTCAGATTCGGGCAGCCGCGGAGGATCGCCAGATCCTCGGTGGCCTGGTGGCTGGGCCCGTAGCCGGTGGTGAGCCCGGGCAGGCCGCCGACCACGTTGACGTTCAGGTTCGGCTCGGCGATGTCCAGGCAGAGGAAGTCGTAGGCGCGCCGGGTGGCGAACACCGAGTACGTGGAGGCGAAGGGCACCAGACCAACCTCGGCCATCCCGGCCGCCGCGCCGAGCAGGGTCTGCTCGGCCATGCCCATCTGGAAGAAGCGGTCGGGGTGGGCGTCGCGGAAGACGTGCATGTCGGTGTACTTGGCCAGATCGGCCGAGAGCCCGACGATCTCAGGACGCTCCTCCGCCAGGCGGTTGAGGGCGTGCCCGAACGGGGCGCTGGTGGTGCGCTGACCGGGGTCGGCGAAGGAGGCGATCATCGCCGAGGTGGTGAGCTTCTTGCGGGGAGCGGTGCTGGTCATCGGGCCAGTCCTTCCTCAAGCTGGGTGCGGGCGATCTGCCACTCGTGCTCGTCGACCCGCATGAAGTGGGCCTTCTCCCGGTCCTCCAGCAGCGGCACGCCGGAGCCGATGCGGGTGTCGCAGATGACCACCGAGGGCGAGCCGCGGTGCTCGCGCACCTCATCGAAGGCCTCGACGAGCGCGGCGACGTCGTTGCCGTCGACGCGGACGGCGTGCCAGCCGAACGCCTGCCACTTGTCGGTGACCGGCTCGGTGCGCAGCACGCCGGCGGTGGGGCCGTCGGCCTGTAGCGCGTTGACGTCGACGATCGCCGTCACGTTGTCCAGGCCGTGGTGGGCGCAGGACATCGCTGCCTCCCACGTCGAGCCCTCGTCCAGCTCGCCGTCGGACAGCAGGTTGAACACCCGCGCCGGGTTGCCGAGGTGCCGCAGTCCCAGCGCCATCCCGGTGGCCACCGGCAGTCCGTGGCCAAGCGAGCCGCCGGAGATCTCCACGCCGGGGGTGTAGGACGCCATCGCCGACATGGGCAGCCGGGAGTCGTCGGAGCCGTAGGTCTCCAGGTCCTCCAGCGGGATGGTCCCGGCCTCGGCCAGCGCGGCGTAGAGGGCGATCGCGTAGTGGCCGATGGAGAGCAGGAAGCGGTCACGGTCGGGCCAGTGTGGGTCCTCCGGCCGGTACCGCAGCTGGTCGGTGTAGACCACGGCGAGGACGTCGGCGACGCCCAGCGCCTGGCCGATGTAGCCCTGGCCCTGCACCTCCCCCATGTCCAGGGCGTTGCGGCGGATTCGGTACGCGGCCTGGCGGATGCGCTCGATCCGCTCTGCCCGGTCGTCTGTGCCGGCCGTGGTCTGCGGCGTGCTTGGCGATGTCATCAGGTTCTCCTCTTCGCTGTTGTGTCAGTTGGTTGCCGGACCAGTTGTCAGCTGCCGCTTGCCGACCCGGTGCGGGGGGCCGAGGCGCGGCTCGGCGCGGTCGGCCCCGTGACGGCGCGCTCGAGCAGCGCGACCTCCTCGCGCTCCGCCGGGCCCCAGGTCTCGCGGGTCACCAGCGCGGCGAGCAGCCCCAGCAGGCCGTAGCCGCTGAACAGCAGCGCCGGTCCGATCCAGCCGGTCGCGGCGTAGAGCGCGGTTGCGATCAGCGGCGTGAAGCCGGAAACGACGGCGGACAGCTGGTAGGCCAGGGAGGCGCCGGTGGTGCGGGTCTTGGTCGCGAAGAGCTCGGCGAACCAGGCGCCCTGCACGCCGGCCAGGGAGTTCTGGCAGATCGCGTAGCTGACGACGAAGGCCAGCACGATCGCCGCCGCCACACCCGTGTTGATGACCAGGAACAGCGGGACGCCCCACAGCACCATCACCGCGGTGCCGATCAGGTACACCGGCCGCCGCCCGATCCGGTCGGTCAGCGCACCCCAGAAGACCGTGGCGAAGATCCCGATACCGGCCGCCACCATCAGCGCGGTCAGGCTGACCGACCGCTCGGCGAGTTCCTCGGTCGCCAGATAGGACAGCATGAACGTCAAGGCCACGGCATAGCCGGCGGTCTCGGCGCTGCGCAGGCAGAAGGCGCGCAGGATGTTGCGCCAGTCGTCGCGGAGCACCTCCAGGAGCGGGTTCTTGGAGATCTCGCCCTCTTCCTTGAGCTCCTCGAACTCCGGGGACTCCTCCAGCTTGAGCCGGATGAGGATGCCCACGACGATCAGGACGGCACTGAGCAGGAACGGCACCCGCCACGCCCACGAGCCGCCCAGCGGCACGCTGGCCAGGAACGCCAGGTTCGCCAGGAGCAGCCCGACCGGGAAACCGGCCTGCGTGACACCGGTGTAGAGGCCCTTCTTGCGCCAGGGGGCGTGCTCGAAGCACATGAGGATCGCGCCGCCCCATTCGGCGCCGAACGCGAGCCCCTGCACCACCCGCACAGCGACGAGCAGGATCGGTGCCCAGACACCGACCTGCTGGTATGTCGGCAGCAGGCCGATGAGCACGGTCGCGATCCCCATGAGGAGCAGGGAGCCGACGAGGACCGGCTTGCGGCCGATCCGGTCACCGAGGTAGCCGCCGATGATCCCGCCGATCGGGCGGACGGCGAAGCCGATGCCGAGCGTGGCGAAGGACAGGAGCGTGCCCGAGAGCGGGTCGTTCGCGGGGAAGAAGGCCTCGTTGAAGTAGAGGGCCGCGGCCGTGCCGAAGCCGATGAAGTCGTAGGTCTCGATCGTCGCGCCGATGGAGCAGCCGACCGCGACCTTCTTCTTGGTCGGAGTGCCGTCGATCGGGTGCCACGCGGCGACTTCTTCGAGGTGGGAGCCATGGTGCGGATGGTTTCGCTCGGTCATGGTGACCTCCGGTGAGCGCTGGGCATGGGATCCAGTGGCCGCTGGCAGTTAACTGTTAACAGTCAACTGGCGACGAGTGTGGATGGCCCGGCTCACAGTGTCAAGGGTCACTTCTCTCAGCGCCCGCAGACGGCCCACGCACGGCGGCAGGCCTCGGGAGACGGCCGCCAGGCAGCACGAGGCGCCTGTCGAGGTCGCCGGCGGCGAAGCGGCGGCGCGCAGCAGTTGCTGCGGCCGCCGCGGAGATCAGGCGGACTCGGGCGCCTGAGTGAAGCGCTCCGCGGCTGACGCCATGTGCTCGTCGACGACGTTCAGAGCCGCGGTCACATCGGCGCGCTCGATGGCGTCGACGATCGGGGCGTGCCGGTCGCGCGCCATCATCGGCGCCTGCCACGCCGCGCCGTTGAGGATCGCGACCCGCATCCTGCCCTCGAGGTGTTGCCACACGTCGACGAGCATGGAGTTGCCCGACTGTCGGCACAGCTGGAGATGGAAGGCGAGGTCCGCCTCGATCCGCGCGGGGAAGTTCTCAGCGTCGTCGCTGAGTTGCTCGAGCGCCGCTCGCAGCGCGCCGACCGCGGCCTCCCGTCGCGGCGACGCGATGATCTCCCGGACCGCCATCCCCTCGAGGGCCGCGCGGACCCGGAACAGCTCGCGGACCTCGGTGGGGGTCAGGCTGTTGACTCGGAGCATCCCGCGGTTGCCGGCGGTGACGAGGCCCTCCTGCTGGAGATGCCGCAATGCCTCGCGCACCGTGCCACGGCTCACCCCGAGGAAGTTGGCCAGTTCCACCTCACCGAGATGGTCTCCCGGGCGGTACTGACCGGAGATGATCGCCGATCGGACGGACTCCAGGGCCCGTTCCCGTAGCGTGCTCCGGTCCAGGCTGGCCAGTGGCTCAATGCTCACGACGCACCTCCTCGTAAGCAGCCATCGTAGCGACAGCCTGTTGACAGCAGGATGAAAACTGTCGACAGATAACTCGTCGTAGTGATCGGCGCGCGCGTGGGGCAGGCGGTGCCAGCCATACCGCGCTCGCGGCTCGATCCCGAGGGCACGGAGCCGTAGTCGAGGGCCTGGCGTGGCACGACCCGGGACTTTGCGCCGGTGCGCTGGTTCCGGGCGGGCGTCGCGTACTCAGGCCGGCACCGGATGCGCGGGAGCCCGCCCTTCCAGGACTGCCCGTGCGTCCCGAGCGGCGATGTCGGCCATGCGTCGACGGGTGTCGAGGGTCGCGCTGCCAACGTGCGGGGCGAGGACCACTCGTTCCCGGACGGCCAGCAGACGCGGATGAACGTCCGGCTCGTGCTCGAAGACGTCCAGGGCGGCCCCCCAGATCTGCCCGTCGTCCAGGGCTTCGGCCAGGGCCGACTCGTCGACGAGCGCGCCGCGCGCTGTGTTGACCAGGATCGCCGAGGGCTTCATGGCCGCGAACTGGGCGGCCCCGAGGACGTGGCGGGTCTCCGGCGTCAGTGCGGCGTGCAGACTCACGACGTCGGCGGCGCTCAGCAGTTGGTCGAGGTCCACGCGGGTTGCTCCGAGGTCCCGTTCCTGCTCTGCCGGCAACGGGCTCCGCGATGCGTAGAGCAGCCGCATCCCGAAACCGTGCACGGCCCTCCGTGCGACCGCGCGGCCGATCCTGCCCATTCCGAAGAGTCCGAGCGTCTTGCCGTGCAGGTCCACGCCCATCAGTGACGGCGACAACTTCCAGGCGGTCCACGACCCGGAACGAACGAAGTCGTCCGCTTCGGGCAGTCGCCGCGCAACGGCCAGCATCAGGGCGAATGTCAGGTCAGCCGTCGTCTCGGTGAGTACGTCCGGAGTGTTCGTCACCGTGATCCCGAGCCGCCTCGCGACAGGAAGATCGATGTTGTCGACACCGACCGCGACGTTGGAGATGACCTCCAGCTGCGGATTCGCGTCGAGCACCGACTCGTCCAGCCGGTCGGTCAACTGGCAGACCACGCCCTGATAGCCCGCGAGGCGGGTCGCCAGCTCCCCTGCGCCGAGCGGCTCATCGGCATTGCGCACGTCCACCTCGACGGAGCTCCCCGCGAATGCAGCGGGCACCGTGTCCTCGAACAGACGCTGAGTCACAAGGAGGCGTTTCGCCCCGGAAGCCCGGCCGCGTCCCAACAGGACCCTCCGTTCCAGCGAATGCGACGTCACTCAGCTCGATCCCCAGCGTCACGCTCGGATGCCGGCCACCACTTCGCTCCGCGGCGGATCAGGTTCTACTACACACGTACCTGCGGCGGTCCCACAATCTGACCCGTCAGGCCTGGACTACGCGAACGGCGACCGTCCGACGACCTGCACGTGCAGGGGCCAGCGCCGGCCGCGCCGTCGCCAAGCCGGCCCCACGGACTGGGAACGTCCACGCGAGCGCGCTCATCACGGGAGATATCCAGAGGCAGCGCTCGGCGGCCCGTGAAGGCTAATCGGACCTCAGGTTCTGGCGTCAGCCGAGCACGGTCGCATCGATCGGGCGGACCGGTGCCGATCGGTTCGGGCCCGCGATGGAGTCCTACTGGGGACGGCGACCTCATCGAGCTGGCGACGAAGGACCATGACATGACGACCACCGACTGCATCGGGCTTGCCCGGAACACCATCCTCGCCCAGACTTTCCGCGATGTCGTACTGCTGGTCGCCCGGGTCGGCCTCGGCGTGATCATGGTGGCGCACGCCAAGGTCGAGTACGACTTCGGCGGCAGCCTCGCCGGGGTCGGGCGGCTGTTCGCGGAGGCCGGCGTCCCCCTGGCCACCCTCACCGGCCCGGCCAATGTCCTGTTCGAACTCGTCGGTGGCATCGCGATGATCCTCGGCGCCGCCGTGCGGATGGTCGGTGTGCTGATGGCGCTGAACATGGCCGGCGCCTGGATCCTCGTGCACACCAGCGGCCTGTTCGCCATGGATCACAACGGCCCCGAACTCGTCATCGCGCTGGGCCTGCTCAGCCTCGTCCTCGCCGTGACCGGCTCGGGTCGTCTCGGGCTCGACCACCTGATCGTTCGGAGCCTCCGCCGGAGGTCACGGACCGCGGTGTGACCACCCGCCCGACGGCTTCGCCGTCGAAACCGCGCACATCCCGCGCCTCCCCCGCTGCGCGAGTCGTCGGTGCCGACGGAGTCGTCCGGAATCGGTCAGGCGACGCGGACCTGCAGCGGCAGGCCGGTCACAGCCACCATCGTCCACGGGCTGCGGTGCTGGACCTCGTCGGCGGCCACCTCCACGTCCCGGTAGCGCTCCAGCAACAGGCGCAGCGCGACTCTGGCCTCCAGCCGGGCGAGCGGCGCGCCAAGGCAGAAGTGGATGCCGTGCCCGAACGTGAGGTGCGGGTTGGGCTTGCGATGGACGTCGAACCGGTGGGGAGCGGCGAACACCCGCTCGTCTCGGTTGGCCGCGGCCAACCAGGGGATCACGACCTGTCCGGCCGGGATGCGCACGCCGCCCACCTCGGTGTCGACTCTGGTGATCCGGCCCAGCCGCGGGAACG
>JAOPWM010000236.1 GCA_025965695.1 Blastococcus sp. | reverse complement strand
CCGTCAGAGTTCGGACCGCCGTGCTGAACCGGGCTGTGGGATCAGATCCGGCCGGACGACGCCGGAGTTCCGATGCCGCTGTACGAGGGCGAGATCAAGCCGCGGCGCTGGGCGCCCGGCCGGCGGCTGTAGGCCCGGCCGGCAGCGCTTCATCCCTGCGTGTCGGCAGGGCGCAGTCCCAGCCGGCGATCCGTTCCTGACGCTGCGGGTCTGGGCCGATGTGCGGACCGCCGCGAGGGGGAAGCCGTGACCGCCGACTGCGCTTCCCACAGATGTTGTGACCCACCGCGGACCGGAGGCGGTCTGCCGTTGGAGGCCCATGGTCGTGGGCGCCGCCCTGTACCGGCCCGCGCCACGTCCGACGACCAAGCGACTCCGGCGCTTTCCCCCTGCCATGGACAGCCTCCTCACGGGCGGTACTGCATGCCAAGGGGGACGGGATGACCACAGGAACCGGTCTCCGAGGGACGCTCTGGTCCAGGAGTTCGGTGACCGATCCGACACGGCCAACGAGGAAGTGCAACGCGACGACGGGGACGTGACCGAGACGTCCAGCCGAGTGGTGACTCGTACGTACTTCTGCTTACATGACGGACTCGTAGCAGAGTTGCACCGCCAGGGCGCTGCCCCAGCGAGGAGCCGCCATCGTGCTCAGAGTGGCCGTTCTCGCTACCGGTGGGACCATCGCGACCCGTACGGACGGGTCGGGGACGGCCGTCGCACGGGTCAGCGGCCGGGAACTGGCCTATGACCTGCCGCTCCCTCCCGGGGGCGCGGTTGAAGCCGAGGACGTCTTCCGCGTTGGCAGCTACGCGATGACGCTGGAGCATCTGCAGAAGCTGGCCGTCCGCGTCGGTGAGCGCCTCAGGGACGACGTCGCCGGCGTCATCATCACGCACGGCACCGACACCACCGAGGAAACGGCGATGTTCCTCGACCTCGTCCTCGACGGGGTCGTGCTCCCCGCGCGGGGGGCCGCGAAGAGCCAGACCCTCGCCTCAGCCGCCTTCTCGGCCGCGACCGGACCGCTCGGCTGGGTGAGGGGCGGTGCTCTGCACGTCGAAGCCAGCCCCCGACGGCGTCCTGGCCCTGCCCTGCGTTCCGTGGACCTGAACAGGGTGCGGGTCGACATCGCGGCCTGCTACCCGGGTGCCGACGGAACGGCTCTGCGAGCCTTCGCCGCGGCGGGCGCACACGGCATCGTCCTGCAGGCGACCGGAGCGGGCAATGCCAATCCCGCCATCTGCGACACGGTCGCCGAACTCACCGGGTGTGGCCTGGTGATCGTGACCTGCACCCGGGTGCCCGCAGGCGCGGTGGTCCCCATCTACGGCAACGGCGGTGGCGCGGACCTCGTACGGGCCGGCGCCATCCCCGCCGGGATGCTGCGCCCGCCGCAGGCCCGCATCATCCTCGCCGCGCTGCTCAGCGCCCACGACGACGTCGAGGCCGTACGAGCCGCGTTCACCGGATACGTGAACCCATCGAATCCACCATGTGACTGATCCCGGGTCGTGACTGATCCCGGGTCGCCAGGGCCAGGGACGGACGCCCATTCGACGGAGGAGGTACTCCCGGTGCCGAAGGAAATTCTCTGCGCGTTCGGGGTTGATGTCGACGCGGTGGCCGGTTGGCTCGGGTCCTACGGGGGAGAGGATTCCCCGGACGACATCTCCCGCGGCCTCTTCGCGGGTGAGGTCGGTGTGCCTCGCCTGCTGAAGCTCTTCGATCGGTACGACCTGCGGACCACCTGGTTCGTGCCCGGTCATTCCATCGAGACGTTCCCGGACCAGTTCCGACAGGTCGTCAACGGCGGCCACGAGGTCGGCGTGCACGGATACAGCCACGAGAACCCGATCGCGATGAACCGCGAGCAGGAGTCCGCCGTGCTCGACCGCTGCATCGAGCTCATCGAGAAGGTGGCGGACCGGCGCCCCACGGGGTACGTGGCGCCGTGGTGGGAGTTCTCCCCGGTCACCAACGAGTTGTTGCTCGAGCGGGGCATCAAGTACGACCACTCGCTCATGCACAACGACTTCACGCCGTACCGGGTCCGGGTCGGTGACAGCTGGACGAAGATCGACTACTCCAAGGCTGCCGACGAGTGGATGACACCGCTGGTGCGTGGCCACGAGACCGACCTCATCGAGATCCCGGCGAACTGGTACCTCGACGACTTGCCGCCGATGATGTTCATCAAAGCCAGCCCCAACAGTCACGGGTTCGTCAACCCCCGCCACCTCGGGGAGATGTGGCGCGACCAGTTCGACTGGGTGTACCGCGAGATGGACTACGCGGCGTTCACCTTCACCATCCACCCGGACGTCTCCGGGCGCCCGCAGGTCCTGCTGATGCTCGAGCGGCTGATCGAGCACATCAACGGCCACGACGGGGTCCGTTGGGCCACGTTCGACCAGATCGCCGACGACTACGCGGCTCGTTTCCCGCGGGACGGAGGATCCCAGTGACCAGTCCGGAGAGGCCCTCGGTACCCCGCCAGGACCACGTTCGCCGCCACGAGGACACCTCGCCCACGAGGCACTTCGAGGAAATGTCCCCGATCGGGCACTACCCGGAGAACGAACTCGTCGAAGCACCTCCCGAGGTCGTGCGCCGCCGGTTCCCGACCTTCACCCGGCGCCAGACGAACACGGCGATGGCCCTGGCCCTGGCCGCCTGGACGGTCGCGGTCTTCGACTACGGGTTGTTCGGCACGCTCCTCCCGGCCATGCAGCAGGACTTCGGCTGGAGCGCGTCGCGGGCCTACCTGGTCAACACCCTCATCGCCGTCGGCACGGCCGTCGTGGCGTTCGGAGTCGGCCCCGTCATCGACCGGCTCGGCCGGCGGCGCGGGATGATGACCACCATCGGTGGAACGGCCGTGGCCTCCGCGCTGACTTCCGTCATCCCGGCCCATGCCGGGGCGCTGACCACGACGGCCGTCGTCGGGGTCCGCTCCCTGGGCGGCCTGGGCTTCTCGGAGCAGTCGGTCAACGCCACCTACCTCAACGAGGTGTTCTCCCTCACCGAGGACGAGAGGAAGAAGAAGAACCGCGGCTTCTGGTACGGCATCGTGCAGGGCGGCTGGCCGCTCGGCTTCCTCATCTCCAGCGCGCTGGCACTGGTGCTGCTCGACAAGATCGGGTGGCGCGGCATGTACCTGGTGGCCGCCGTCCCCGCGCTCGTGCTCGTCGTGCTCATCGGCCGGAAGCTGCAGGAGAGTCCGCAGTTCGAGTTGCACCAGCAGATGAACCGGCTCAAGGCCCAGGGCAACGCCGCCGAGGCCGAGGAGCTCGCGGCCGCCTACGGCGTCGAACACGTCACCAGCGCGCCCATCGCGCGGATCTTCGCCCCCGGTCTCCGGCGCAACACCATCGTGCTGTCGCTGGCGTGGATCATCAACTTCTTCGGCATCAACATCTTCAGCGTCCTGGGCAGCTCCGTACTCGCGAATGCCAAGGGCGTCCAGCTGAGTACGGCGTTCTGGATGCTGATCATCATCAACCTGGGCGCCTACTTCGGTTACATCTTCCACGGCTGGCTCGGTGACCGGATCGGACGCAAGAACACGATCGTCATCGGCTGGCTGATCTCCGGGGTCGCCTTCGCCGTGATGCTCGCCGTGGAGAACACCGCGCTGATCGTCCTGACGTACGCGATCGGGCTGTTCTTCCTCGTCGGCCCCTACGCCGCCATCCTGTTCTACATGGGGGAGTGCTACCCCACCGACTGTCGTGGTACGGGCACCGTGATCATCGGGGCGATGAGTCAGCCCGGGACCATCATCGGGGGCTTCCTCTTCACCGCGGCCGCTGCCGCGTGGGGGACCGGCGCCGCCGCGCTGTGGGTGGGCGCGCTGGGGACGTGCCTGTCCGGTGTGCTCATGCTCTTCGCCAAGCCCGTCGCGCGGCTCGAGCACTGAGCCATGGCCGCGAACCAGGGAGACGACGCCCGCCCGGTCGCCGTGGTGACCGGTGCGGCAAGCGGCATCGGTCGCGCCACCGCGGTCGGCTACGCCACTGACGGGGTCGACGTCGTCATCGGGACGTTCCCCGGAGATCCGCACGACCCCGGGGAGACGCTGCGCCAGGTGAAGGCTGCCGGGGGGACCGGGCTCGTCGTGGAGGTGGACGTCCGGGACAGCGCGCGGGTCGACGAGCTCGCCACACGGGCTCAGGACGAGTTCGGCCGGATCGACTACGTGGTTGCCAACGCGGGGGTACTCCGGCGCGCGCCGCTGGCCGATCTCACCGACGCGGCATGGGACGACATGCTGTCGGTCGACCTGACCGGCGTGTTGCGGACCTTCCGTTCCTGCTCGGCGGTGCTGGGAGAGGGGGCGGCCATGGTGGCCGTCTCCTCGATCGCCGGCGGGGTCTACGGCTGGGAGGATCATGCCCACTACGCGGCCGCCAAGGCCGGGGTCCTGGGACTGTGCCGGTCCCTGGCGGTGGAGCTCGCGCCCCGGGGGGTGCGGGTCAACGCCGTGATCCCGGGGCTGATCGAGACCCCGCAGTCCTCCGACCCCGTCAACTCCCTCGGGCCGGAGGGTCTGGATCGGGCCGGGGCGGACATCCCGTGGGGTCGGGTCGGGCGTCCGGAGGAGGTGGCCGACGTGATCCGGTTCCTCACCTCGCCGGCGGCACGGTACGTGACCGGGCAGGCGATCGTCGTCGACGGCGGTCTCACCGTGAAGATGCGAGCGTGACCGGCGCGCTGCAGGACCGGCGCGCCCTCGTCACCGGAGGTGCCAGCGGGATCGGCCGTGCCATCGCGGAGGCGTTCGCCGCCGAGGGCGCCCGGGTGGTGCTGCTCGACCGCGACAGCACGCTGGCCGAGCAGGCGGCTCGGGACGTCGACGCCGCCGGCTCCGTGGTGGCCGACGTCGCCGACGAAGAGCAGGTGAGGCAGGCGGTGACCGAGGCCGAGCAGGCGCTGGGCGGCATCGACGTCCTGGTCAACGCCGCGGGCATCCTCACTCAGTCTCCGTTGGTCGAGATGTCGCTGGCGCAGTGGCAGCAGACCATCGACGTGGACCTGACCGGGGTGTTCCTGACGTGCCGGCAGGTCGTGCCGGCGATGGTCCGCCGAGGGGCCGGCCGGGTCATCAACATCGCCTCGCAGTTGGCGATCAAGGGCGGGGAGTCCCTCACGCACTACAGCGCCGCCAAGGCCGGGGTCATCGGTCTGACCAAGGCCCTGGCCCTCGAGGTCGCGCGCTACGGGGTGCTGGTCAACGCCATCGCTCCCGGCCCGATCGAGACACCGCTCGTCGACGGCATCTCGGAGGACTGGAAGACGGCCAAACGCGCAGAGCTGCCACTCGGACGCTTCGGGCGGCCCGAGGAGGTCGCCCCGACCGCCGTGCTGCTGGCCGGTTCACCCGGCGGGGATCTGTACGTGGGGCAGACGCTCGGACCCAACTCGGGCGACGTCATGCCGTAGCCCGCGCCGGGCCCGGGCGGTAGCGCGGAGGAAGGAGGACGGGATGTGCGGGGCCTGTGGTCGGCGGGTGGCCATCGATGCGTGGACGCCGATCCTGTCCTCCACCAAGGCGCGATGGGAGGGGGCCAACTTCGTCAACGCGACGCTTCGCGACGGTGGTTGCCGGGTACGGGTCACCGCCACGAGCGTCGGCTGGGTGATCCGGTCGGCGACCGGGCAGGGCGTGGTCGTGGACACGGCCACCGCGCTGTGGACGACGCTGCTGTCCCTCCGGGAGGTGCCGGTCGACCTGTTGCTCAGCCTGCCGGGCCGTTGCCGTCGGCCCACCGGTCCAGGCGCACCCACTCCGGTGGTCGCGGCCATGTCGGACGCGGCCGCGGCTACGGCCCGCTCCTCCCTGCCGAACCGTCTTCCGAGACCAGGACGGGAAACATGACCATCAGCATCAACTCCGACATTGGTGAGTCGTTCGGGATCCACTCGTTCGGCAACGACGAGCGACTGTTGCCGCTGATCGACACCGCGAACGTGGCCTGCGGCTTCCACGCCGGCGACCCGGTCGGCATCCACGACGTCGTCGCGAAGGCCGGTGCGGCAGGCATCTCCGTCGGGGCGCATCCCGGGCTTCCGGATCCCGTCGGGTTCGGCCGACGGGAGATGAAGCTGTTCCCGGAGGAGGTCCGCGACATCGTCCTCTACCAGGTGGGCGCGCTCTCGGCGTTCCTCGACGCCGAAGGGCTGGTCCTGGACCACATCAAGCCGCACGGCTCGCTATACGGCATGGTGGCCCGTGACGACCAGCTCATGGATGCCGTCTGCGACGTCGCGGTCCAGTACGGGGTGCCGGTCTACGGGATGGCCGGGAGCGCCCACGAGCAGGTCGCCCAGCGCCGCGGCGTGGGTTTCGTCTCCGAGTTCTACGTCGACCTCGGCTACCGCGCCGACGGCTCCTTGATCATCGCGCGCCGCCCGTCGGCAACACCGCCCGAGCTCGCCGTCACGCGGGCTCGCCTGGCCCTGACAGAAGGGGTCGCTGAGGCCGACACCGGCGAGCGGGTCCCCGTCCGGGTGGAGAGCATCTGCGTGCACTCCGACACCCCGAACGCCGTGGACGTGGCCACCGCGGTGCGAGCGGAACTCGACTCCACGACCAGTGATGCCACCTCGAGCGAAAGGGTCCGATGATGGCCGAGCACACGGTTCGTTCTCCCCTTCCTGGGGTCTTCTACCGCAGCCCGTCACCGGCGGAGCCGCCGTTCGTGGAGATCGGTGCCCCGGTGACTGCGGACCAGACGATCGGACTGGTCGAGATCATGAAGCAGTTCGCCGAGGTCAAGGCCGGAGCGGACGGCAGCCTCACCGCCTTCGCCGTGGACAACGAGGCGGCGGTGGGACCGGGGGATCCCATCGCCACCATCGACGCACGCTGATCCGATGCGCAAGCTCCTGGTCGCCAACCGCGGCGAGATCGCCATCAGGATCATGCGGGCCGCCCGGGAACTCGGGATCCCGACGGTTGCCGTCTGCAGCGAGGCCGACGTCGAGGCGCTGCACGCGCGCGTCGCGGACGAGCGGGTGGTGATCGGGCCGGCCTCGGCTGCCCGCAGCTACCTGAACATCGACGCGGTACTGGCCGCCGCGGCGGAGGTCGGCGCCGACGCCGTCCACCCGGGGTACGGCTTCCTCTCCGAGCGGGCGGACTTCGCCGAGCGTCTCGACCAGGCGGGGATCACCTTCGTCGGGCCGTCGGCCGAGGCGATCCGCCTGATGGGGGACAAGGCGCTGGCCCGCTCGACCGCCGCCCAGGCGGGGGTCCCGACGGTCCCCGGATCCGACGGCCCGGTCGCGGGCGCGCCGGAAGCTCTCGACGTCGCCGCGACCATCGGGTACCCGGTCGCGGTCAAAGCGGCCGCCGGCGGCGGTGGTCGCGGCATCCGCATCATCAGCTCGCCGGAAGAGCTCCAGGCGGCCCTCCCGAGAGCCCAGGCCGAGGCCGCCGCGGCTTTCGGGCACGGCGAGGTGTACCTGGAGCGGTTCGTCGAGCACGCACACCACGTGGAGGTCCAGGTCTTCGGCGACGGCCACCGGTTCCTGCACCTGGGAGAGCGCGAGTGCTCGCTGCAGCGCCGCAGGCAGAAGGTGCTGGAGGAGGCTCCCGCTCCGAGTCTGTCCGAGCCGGCGCGCGAGGCGATGACCGCCGCTGCGGTGCGGCTCGCCGCGACGGTCTCCTACTGCGGTGCCGGCACCGTCGAGTTCCTCTACGACCCCGACCACGGCGACTTCTTCTTCATCGAGATGAACACCCGCATCCAGGTCGAGCATCCGATCACCGAGATGGTCACCGGTCGCGATCTGGTCCGGGAGCAGCTCACCGTCGCGGCCGGGGACCCGCTGTCCTTCGCGCAGGAGGACGTTCAGGTCCGCGGCCATTCCCTCGAGCTACGGCTGAACGCCGAGAACCCAGCCATGGACTTCCTGCCGAGTCCGGGACCGCTCGAGGTCATGCGGATGCCCGGCGGCCCGTTCGTGCGGGTGGACTCGGGCTACGAGCAGGGCGCAGCGGTCAGCCCCTACTACGACTCCCTGCTCGCGAAGGTCATCGTCTGGGACGAGACCCGCCCGCGGGCCCTGGCCCGTGCCCGCCGTGCGCTCGACGAGGTGGACGTACAGGGAGTGTTCACGACCGCGCCGTTCCTCCGTCAGGTCCTCGACGTCCCCGAGGTGGTCCAGGGCAGGTACCACTCCACCTTCCTCGAGGAGTGGATGGCCGACGGCGCCACCAGCGGCGCCAACACCCGGGAGGCCGTATGACCACCTCGACAGACAGGAGCACCTCGACGGCGAGCCGCTACTCCTGGGGTGGGGACGAGCACCTCGTGGTCCAGGTGGACGAGGCGATGAGCCTGGAGGCCAATTTCTCCGTGATGGCGGTGACCGACCTCCTCCGACGGCGCCACCTCGACGGGGTCATCGACATCTGCCCGGCGAACGCGTCCTTCCTCGTCCGGTTCGATCCGGACGTCATTGCTCCAGCCGATCTCGAGGCCGAGGTCCGCGGCGCGGAGAAGGACGTCGAGCGCGCCCCGTCCCTCACCCTGGAGACCCGGGTCGTCGAGGTGCCGGTCTGGTACGCCGACCCGTACACCACCGAGACCGGTGCGCGGTTCCGGGACCGGCACCAGCGGCCCGAAGGTACAGACCTCGAGTTCGCCGCGGCGGAGAACGGCCTGTCCTCGGTGCAGGAGTTCATCGACCGGCACTCGGGCGCCCCGTGGATCACCTCGATGGTCGGGTTCGTCGCCGGCTTGCCGTTCATGTTCCAGATGGTGCCGCGGGAGCGACAGCTCGAGGTGCCGAAGTACCTCCGGCCGCGCACCGACACACCGCCGCTCACCGTGGGGCACGGCGGGTGCTTCGCCTGCATCTACTCCGTGCGCGGCGCGGGGGGCTATCAGATGTTCGGCGTCACACCGGGCCCCATCTTCGATCCCGGCCGGGCCCTGCCCGACTTCGCCGACTTCATGGTGTTCTTCCGCCCAGGGGACATCGTTCAGTTCCGGCCGATCGACGAGGCGGAGTACCACCGGACCCGCGACGAGGTGTCGGCCGGCCGTTTCCGGTTCCGGCAGCGTCCCTTCAGGTTCAGCCTCGATGAGTTCCACGCAAACCCTGGCGCCTACAACCGCACGGTCCTGGAGGCCCTGAATGGCGATTGAGGTCGTCGCGCCCGGGCTGGGGTGCACCGTGCAGGACCAGGGCCGTCTCGGCCACTACGACGTGGGCATCCCGCCCTCCGGAGCACTCGACCTGTTCTCCGCCCTGGCCGCCAACCTCCTTGTGGGCAACGACGAGCAGGCCGCCGTGCTGGAAGCGGCGTACATGGGCCCTCAGCTCCGTTTCACCGTCCCGACCGTCGTCGCCGTCACCGGTGCCACCATGCCGCTCACGGTCAGCGGGCAGCCCAGGCCCCAGTGGGAGTCCTTCGACGTCGCGGCCGGTGACCTCCTGGAGTTCGGGTTCCTCGAGAAGGGGGCGCGGATCTACATCGCCGTCGCCGGCGGCTTCGACGTGCCCGCGATACTCGGGAGCCGGTCGACGTACGCGCTGGGCGGCTTCGGCGGCTTCGCGGGACGTCCGTTGCAGGCCGGGGACGTTCTGGAGGCCGGGGCGGGAGCGGGCCGACCCGGTCAGCAGGTCCCCGAGCACCTTCGCCCGGTGCTCACCCGGGATCAGGAGTTGCGCACGGTCCTGGGCCTCTACGACTATCGGCTCACCGAACGGGGTCTGGCCACGCTCCTGGAGACCACCTGGACGCTGAGCCCGGTGGCCGACCGCATCGGCTTCCGGTACAGCGGGGCCGAGCTGGAGTGGAAACCGCGGGAACAGCCCTTCGGTGCCGGATCCGACCCGTCCAACATCGTGGATGCCGGCTACCCGTTGGGGTCCATCCAGGTGCCAGGCGGTGTGGAACCGATCATCCTCCACCGCGACGCGGTCTCGGGCGGCGGTTACGCGATGGTGGGCACGGTCATCAGCGCCGACCTCGACACCG
>JAOPWM010000221.1 GCA_025965695.1 Blastococcus sp. | reverse complement strand
CCCCATTCGGGGATCTGCTGAACGGACTGCCGTTGATCGGCACCCTGCCGACCCTCGACCCGGCGAATTTCTGCATCGTCGACGGCGTGGTCCTCGGCCTCACTCCCTGCGACCAGATCCCGCCCGTGGTCCCGCCGGTCGTGCCGGTTCCCTGACCGGTCGCGGCGACGTAGAAGGGCCCCGGTCGGCTGAACGGGGCCCTTCACCCATGGGGTGAGTGACGGGGCTCGAACCCGCGACACCCAGGATCACAACCTGGTGCTCTACCAACTGAGCTACACCCACCATGCCCCAGCCGGACGCGAGCGTCGGTGGGGAACCGGCGTAACGATACCGGAGGCGATCAGCCTTCCGGCGCGCGACGGGGAGCGGTCCGTGTCACGCCGTGCCGGCGGCGTCCTGGGAGGGGTTGGCGTCACCGGCGGCGAGCAGTGCGGCGAAGGAGCCGACCACCTCGTCGGCCGCACTCTTCGCCTGCTCGCTGTTGGGGCCCGGGGTGGGCACGAAGAGGGTGCGGCGGTAGTAGGCCAGCTCGCGGACCGATTCGATGATGTCGGCCAGGGCCCGGTGCGCCAGCCCCTTCGCGGGCTGCGCGAAGTAGACCCGGGGGAACCAGCGGCGGGCCAGCTCCTTCACCGAGGAGACATCCACCATCCGGTAGTGCAGGTGGTCGTCGAGCTCGGGCATGTCGCGGGCCAGGAAGCCGCGGTCGGTGCCGATGGAGTTGCCGCACAGCGGCGCCGTTCGGCGCTCGGGCACCCACCGCTTGATGTAGGCCAGCAGCTGCTGCTCCGCCTCGGCCACCGTGAGCGTGGAGGCGCGCACCTCGTCGGTGAGCCCCGATTTGGCATGCATCTCGCGGACGACGTCGTTCATGTCGTCGAGATCGGCGTCGTCGGCCGCGATGATGAGGTCCAGGCCCGGATCGAGGACGTTCAGCTCGGAATCGGTGACGAGCACCGCCACCTCGATGAGCTTGTCCTAGACGAGGTCCAGCCCCGTCATCTCACAGTCGATCCAGACCAGATGCCCTGCACTCTCCGCCACGTCGCCCGACAGTACGCATCGTTCGCGCGGCTTGCCCCGCCTGCCCGCCCCTACCGCAACGCCTGTAACAGCGCCAGTCAGAGGGGCGGATTCGAGTGCGTCCGCCGCTAGGGTCGGTCCAGTCGACCGAGCCGAGGAAGTACCCGTGCCCCCTCCTGCTGCACCCGCCCGCCCCCGCGCGGCCTCACCGCCGGCGCCCGGCTCGCTGGGCGCCGCGATCGCCCATCCCGCCGCCACGGTGCGCTGGCTCTGGCTGGCCTACATGACGCCGGGCCGCCCCGGCCGCGCCACGACCGAGACCGAGTTGCGGTGGATCTACGCCGCCTGGCTGGGTGCCTTCCTGCTCAAGATGCTCGGCTCGTCCTGGGACGTCTCCTGGCACTTCCGCTGGCTGCGCGACGACCTCGCCCCGCCGCACCTGCTCAACTCCGCCGGCACGGCTGTGGTCATCGGCCTGGTGGTCTTCCACAGCTACACCGGCTACGGCGTCGACCGCCGGGCGCTGCGCCTGATGCAGTGGGGCATCGGGATGTTCCTCATCGCCGTCCCGATCGACATCGTCAACCACCGGATCAACGGCCTGGACATCACGAGCTGGAGCCCCAGCCACGGGCTGCTCTACCTGGGGACGGCGATCATGCTGGCCGGGGCGATCCGCAGCTGGTGGCTCTACGCCGCGCCCGGGCGCGTACGCAACGTGGTGTCGCTGGGGCTGTGGCTGTTCTTCGTCGAGAACGTCCTCTTCCCGAACCAGCACCAGGAGTACGGGGTCCTGTCGCTGCGTGACTACCTCGACGGGCACACGACCGCCGAGCCGCAACTGCTGGACTTTGCCGCATCCCAGGGGCAGACGCCGACGATGTTCATGCTCCCGGTGCCCTCCTGGGTGCACCCCGCCTGGTTGATCTGTGCCGGGCTCCTGTCGCTGGTCGTCGCTCGCAAGGTCGTGGGGCTGCGCTGGACGGCGACGACGACCGCCGGCGTCTACCTGGCCTACCGCGCGGTCATGTGGCTGCTCCTGGTCGGGTCCGGCTTCCCGCCGTCGGTGCTGCCGTTCGTGCTGCTCCTGGGCGCCGTGCTGGTCGACCTCGCGGTCACCTACGGGCTGCCCGGCTGGGCGGCCGGGTTGGTGGTCGCCGGGAGCGTCTACGGCGCCGCCGCGGGCCAGGAGGCCCTCGGCCTGCTGCCCCCCTGGAACTGGTGGTCGGTGCTGCCGGTGGCGGTGGGCTTCGCGTTGCTCTGGACCGGTGTGGACCTGCTCACCCGCAGCGACTGGCTGGCTCGGTGGAAGGCCGCCGACGAGCCGGCCGCCGTGGGCACCGCGCCCTCCTGATCGACGGCGCACCGGCGCGGACAGGTGGGGCCGGCCGCTCGATGACGTAGCGTCGGAGGCAGGTGCGGCGCCGGTTCGTCGGCCCCGGGGAGTGCGCGTCCCGCGGCGCCAGGCGGGCCTGATGCCCAGATGATCCACGATCACGATCTGCCGGAGGACATACGACGTGCTGGCCCTGACCCCGGTGCCGCTGCAGACGGCGGGGGAGCGTGCGCTCTTCAACGAGCTCACCCGCTGGGACACGGGCGCTTCGGTCCGGGCTGCCGTGGTGGCCTCCATCCCGCTGGTCGACGGCCCCCTGGAGCGACGGCTCTCCGACGCGATCCTCTTCGTGCCCGAAGGCCTCGCCGTCGTCCGGATCGTGGAGGTCGTTCGTCAGTCCGGCGTCGTGACGGCGAAGCCAGAAGGGCCGTGGACGATCGGGCCGGAGGGGACGCCCGGCGCGGTGCTTCAGCTCTCCGGTGGTGGGTCCAGCCCGCTGGACGGCCTGATGCGGGCCGGCATGGACACCGCGCAGAAGCTGCGCCGCGCGGGCCTCGAGCCCGGGCGGATCGCCCGCCTCACCGTGCTCGCCGGTGACGTGGCCGGCCTCGTCCCGAGCGACGGGGACCTCGGCGAGGGTGACCAGGTGGCCCTGCTCGAGCCCCGTTCGCTGCTGCTGGGAGTCGCCCGCGCCAGCCGCTACACCGGCGTCGACAACCCCCGCCTCTGGACGACGGCCGATGTGCGGGCCGCACTGGAGGCGCTCGGCCTCGCGGGACGCGGGCCGTCCGTCGAGGAGCTCAACGGCGAGGGCTTCCCCTACTCGCCCTACGTGCTGCGCCGTCCGGAGCTGCTCACGCCCGCCGCGATGGCAGCCTCCCCGACAGCGGCCGCCCCCATGACGTCGATGCCTTCTCCAGCTGCCACGCCGGCGCCGGACGCACCGCCCGTGCGCGAGCAGCCCAGCTCGGCGGCGATCGCGCAGGCGGTTGCGGCCTCGGCCGCAGCCGCGCACGCCGCGGC
>JAOPWM010000200.1 GCA_025965695.1 Blastococcus sp. | reverse complement strand
AGCTGTCGAGGTCGTGCTTCGCGGGTTCGGTGGTCGCCATGAAGTCCAGCATCACGTCGCAGAACCGGTCGGGCTCGTCGAGATGCGGCCAGTGCCCGGCGCCCTGGAAGACCTCGACCCGTGCGGTCGGGACCAGCGTGCGGACCGCCTCGGCATGCACGGCCGGGACGATCGGGTCGCGGCTGCCCCAGATGACGAGCATCGGGATGGAGTTGGCGAGGTAGAGCCGGTCCAGCGCGGTCACCGCCTGGCCGCGGGCGTCGACCACGCCGCGGAGGGTACGGAGGAACGCGCGCCGCGCCTCGACGTCCTTGAGCGCGAGCAGGGCGTCGCCGGCCTCGGCCAGGTCGCGGACCCGCCGCCAGCCGGCTGCGTGCCCGAGCCGCTGGAGGGCCTGGAATCCCATGCGCAGCGGCAGGGACACCCCGGTCAGGGCGGTGAGCACCAGTTCGGCGCCGGGCAGCGTCGCGGCCCGCAGGCCGGCGGACAGTTCGGGGCCCAGCCCACCGCTGCCGACGAGGGCGAGGCGCTCGCAGCGCTCGGGGAACTGGTAGGCGAACTGCAGCGCGATGCCGCCGCCGAGCGAGTGCCCCACCACCGTCGCCTTCTCGATGTCGAGCACCGACAGCAGGTCGCGCATCCCGTTGGCGTAGCCGGCGATCGAATAGTCACCGCGCGGCTTGTCGGAGGCCCCGTGCCCGAGCAGGTCGGGAGCGATGACGGTGTGCGACTCGGCCAGCCGGTCGATGACGCCGGCCCAGGTCTGGCAGTTGTTCCCGATGCCGTGCAGGAGGAGGAGGGCAGGGCCGTCCCCCGCGCGGACGAACGCGCGGCGGTGGCCGTGGACCACGAGGGAATCACGCACCAGGGGAGGGCTCACCCCGTCAGTTGACCACGGGGCTGTTGCGCGGGGATTACCGAGACGTGATCCCGATCACGCCCGAGAACGGACTTTCGGCGCCGAAAGTCCGCTCCTCCTGCCGGACTTTCGGCGCCGAAAGTCCGGGGAGTTCAGACCGGGGGCGGGTCGTGCGGGGCCGCGGTCCATTTGCGGGCCGGGTGCCGGTAGTTCTCGACGAAGGTCAGCAGACCGTCGGCGGAGTGCACCACACCCAGCGCGTCCAGCCGGACGCCGTCGAGATAGCCGTCGTCCACCATGCGGTGCAACTGGGTGAGCAGCGGCTGCCAGAACCCGTCGACGTCGAAGAGCGCCGTCGGTTTGGCGTGCAGCCCGAGCATGCCCCAGGTCCAGGCCTCGAACAGCTCCTCCAGCGTGCCCGCGGCGCCCGGGAGGGCGACGAAGGCGTCGGAGAGGTCGGCCATGACGGCCTTGCGCTCGTGCATCGACTGCACGACCTCGAGCCGCGGGAGCCCGGAGTGGGCGACCTCGTCGTCGACCAGGTGCTGGGGGATCACCCCGATGACCTCGCCGCCGGCGGCCAGGGCGGCGTCGGCGACCACGCCCATCAGCCCGACGTGGCCGCCGCCGTAGACGATGCCGACGCCGGCCTTGGCCAGCTCGGTGGCGAAGCCGGCGGCTGCGGCGCGGTGGGACGGCGGGCCGTCGTGGGACCCGGTGAAGACGGCGATGCGCATCGGCGCGTCAGCCGCCGTAGTAGCGGTAGACCGGCTCGGCGATGCAGACCGGCTTCGCGCCGCCCTCCCGCTCGATGACCGCGGCGAAGGTCAGCTGCAGGCCGCCGGCGACCTCCTCGACGCCCGTGAGCGTCGCGGTGAGCCTGACCTTGGCACCCACCGGCACCGGCGACGGGAAGCGCACCTTGTTCAGCCCGTAGTTGATGCCCATCACGGTGTCGGTGACGGTGAGGACCTGGGCGAACAGCGGCACGAGCAGCGACAGCGTCAGGTAGCCGTGGGCGATCGGCCCGCCGAAGGGGCTCTCGGCCTTCGCGCGCTCGACGTCGACGTGGATCCACTGATGGTCGCCGGTGGCCTCGGCGAAGAGGTTCACGTGCTGCTGGCCGACCTCGTACCAGTCGCTCGTGCCGAGTTCGGTGCCGATCAGCCCGGGCAGCTCGGCCATGGTCGTCGTCGTGCTCATGCGGTACGGATCCTCCGTGCGGGCGCCAGGTGTCTCTCCGGCAACCTAGTGCTTTGAGTGCAGGGGTACTCAGAGCCCGAGCCTCCGCAGACCCCCTACCCGGTCGCCGCCGGTTGCGCGGACCGGGTTCACTGGGCACGTGCTCGCCTCCACCGACGGTTGGACGACCTGCGCCCTCGGTCACCGGCACTGGGGCCGCGCGGGTGCGGCCGGTCTCCTCCTGCACCGCGACGGCGTCAACGGGCCGGAGGTCCTGCTGCAGCACCGGGCCGAGTGGTCCCACCACGGCGGCACGTGGGGCACGCCCGGCGGGGCGCTGCACGAGGGCGAGTCCGTGCACGTCGGGGCACTGCGCGAGGTGCAGGAGGAACTCGGGTTGCGCCCGGACGACGTCGTCCTGGGGGCCCTGTCCGTCGACGACCACGGCGGCTGGTCCTACACGACCGTCCTCGCCCGGCCGGCCCGCTCGATCGAACCGGCGGACCTGCGACTGGACGGCGAGAGCACCGGTGCGGCCTGGCTGCCGGTCGACGGCCTGGACGCCGTGGCGCTGCACCCGGGCCTGGCGTCGTCCCTCGACCGGCTCCGCTCCCTGCTCGACGACGCCGGACGGTAGTCGGGCGCATCGGGGCATGAGGTGGCTCTCCGTGGGTAGGCGCTCACTGAAAGCACCCTCCCGCACCACCTAAGGAGCCGGCCCTGTCCCGCCGCCACCGGCACCGTGCCTCAGGAACCGCACCACGCGACGACCGAGGAACCGGTTCCGCGCGTCATGCACTCAGCCCGCGCAACCGTTCCCGCCTCCTCCTGGTGCTGGCGATGGTCTGTGCCGGGCTGCTGATCGCCGCGCCGCTTGCCCTCGTCCTCACCGACGGCCCGGAAGCCGAGCCGACCGGGGAGCCCGACGGGGTCTTCACCGGAGGCGTCAACGGCACGGACGGCGGCACGGGGCGCGCTGGAGCCGCGGCGGGCCTGGCCACCGAGAGCTCCCGGACGCCCGCACCGCCCGCAGGACAGCAGCCGGCGAGCGGCGACCCGGCGAGCGGCGACCCGGCGGGCGGCGACGGTTCGGGTGGCGACGGTTCCGGTGGCGACGGTTCCGCTGGCGGGACGACGGGGGGCGCGGCGGTCGCAGGCCCGGGCGGCGGAATCCCCGGGGGCGGCACGCAGCAACCCGCGGCCGGTCAGCAACCCGCGGCCGGTCAGCAACCTCCGGCCGGGCAGCCGGCGCCCACCGCGCAGAATCCGCCCCCGACGGACCCGTGCCTCTGCCAGACGGTCACCACGACCGTGTGTTCGCTGCCCGGTGTCTCGACCCTGGTCTGCGTCGCCCAGGGTGGCAAGCTCGTACCGGTTTGAGGTCGGCGCCGAAGGCCCGGGTTAGGTTCGGCGCATGAGTGCCCGCGACGACGTCTCCGAGATCTTCGACAGTTCGGCGTGGCAGCCGGTCGAGGACTTCGAGTTCGCCGACATCACCTATCACCGTGCCGTGGACGCCGGCGTCGTCCGGATCGCCTTCGACCGGCCCGAGGTGCGCAACGCGTTCCGCCCGCAGTCGGTCGACGAACTGATCACCGCGCTGGAGCATGCCCGGCTGGCCACCGACGTCGGCTGCGTGATCCTCACCGGCAACGGCCCGAGCCCGAAGGACGGCGGCTGGGCCTTCTGCTCCGGCGGCGACCAGCGGGTGCGCGGGAAGTACGGCTACCAGCACAGTCAGGGCTCGAGTGGCCGGCTGCACATCCTCGAGGCGCAGCGGCTGATTCGCTTCATGCCCAAGGTCGTTCTCTGCGTCGTCCCCGGGTGGGCCGCCGGCGGTGGGCACAGCCTGCACGTCGTCTCCGACCTGACCCTGGCCAGCGCCGAGCACGCCCGCTTCAAGCAGACCGACGCCGACGTCGGCAGCTTCGACGGTGGCTTCGGCTCGGCGTACCTGGCCCGCCAGGTCGGGCAGAAGTTCGCCCGCGAGATCTTCTTCCTCGGCGAGGAGTACTCCGCCGAGGACGCGCACCGGATGGGCATGGTCAACCGGGTGGTGCCGCACGCCGACCTCGAGGCGACCGCGCTGGACTGGGGCAAGCGGATCGTCGCCAAGAGCCCCACGGCGCAGCGGATGCTCAAGTACTCGTTCAACCTGATCGACGACGGCCTGGTCGGTCAGCAGATGTTCGCCGGCGAGACCACCCGGCTGGCCTACATGGCCGAGGAGGCCGTCGAGGGCCGCGACGCCTTCCTCGAGAAGCGTGACCCCGACTTCACCCGCTTCCCCTGGCATGTCTGACGGCCTTATTGGCCATAAAGGCCGTAACAGCCGAAGGACGAGGAGGTCGCCGTGATCGTCGAGGTGGTGGGGGGCGCAGAGGAGCGCCCCGAGGCGCGCGTTGTTGACGTCGACAACCTCACCGCGCTGCACCTGGCACTGGGTGAGGTCACCGACGAGGAGGCCGCCGAGGTGCTCGAGCGGGCCGGGCTCGGCCGGTTCACGGACGGGGAGACCGCGTTCCTCGACACCGCGGCGCTGCGGGCCGCCGCCGAACCACTGGCCACGGCGCCCGACTGGTCGGCGCGGTGGGACGCGATGATCGCGCACGCCCGCGGCAAGGGCTGGCTGTCGGACGACGGCGCCAGCGTGCAGGTACACGTGGAGAGCGCCGCCGGGGCTTGATCCCTGCGTGGTTCGGGCCCCCGTCCAGGTCGCAGCCTTGAGATCGTCAACTATTCTTCGGCCCGAATCATTGTGGTTACTCCACTCGAACCGCCAATATGTCGCGGTGCGTATGACCTCACGTCACGGAATCCCGTCATGACAGGGACACCCGGGCGACCTCTCAGCAGCGAACTGTCCGAGCAACTGATCTCGGTGGCGGTCGACATCCTCGCCGAGGAGGGCTGGGGGCGGCTCAACAGCGACCGGATCGCTGCTCGGGCGCGGGCCGGCAAGGCGGGCATCTACCGCCGATGGCCGACCATGGCCGCCCTCGCCCGCTCCGCCGTGAGCCGGTTCACCCTCGTCTCGTCGCCGCCGGCCGGCGGCTCGCTGCGCGACGACCTCGTGGGTCTGGTCGACCGGTGGGCCCGGCCGCTGGACCGCGAGGAGCGCGCCGTGGCCAGCATCGTCGGCGCGGCCCGCCACGAGGAGGAGTTGCGCGCCGGTCTGGATCAGGCCCTCGTCCGCCCGCTCGCCGAGGCGGTCACCGCGATCGGTGCGCGTGCCGCCGACCGGTGTGCGCCGATCGAGCCGAGTCGGCTCGCGCTCCTGGGCTCGGTGCTCGAGGCCTTCTGGTGGCAGCGCTTCATTGCGGCCGGCGACGGCGCGATGGCTCCCGACCAGGTGGAACGCGTGGTGGACGACGTCCTGATGCCGATCGCGGCACCGGCGCACACGATGCGGCAGGAGCCCGCCCCGGTCTGACGCCCCGGTGCTCCAGGACGGGGTCAGTCGACCCGGCGGACGGTCTGCGGCCAGCCGGTGTCGGTGCGCGGTGCCGGGTCCGAGGGCTTCGACGGTCCGGACACCCCGGGTACCGCCAACGTGCTGACCTCCAGCTCGCGCAGCACGCGGTCGGCCATGTGCATGGCGGCCGCAGCGATCAGGTCCGGGTCGGTCCCCCCGGTGAGCTGGGGGCGCTGGCCCACGACGAGGGACCGGCTCGCGGCCACCCAGACGGCTGCGATGAGCGGGGCCGCCGCCTCAGGGTCGGCCGGCGCGCTGTCGTCGGTCGCCCAGGCCTCGAGCAGAGCCTGCCGGAGTAGCTGCTCGGATTCGTGGACGAGCTCGCGCTCGTGGGTGCGCAGCGCGTCCGACGCTTCCAGCGTCGCGATGTAACGGCGCCGGTCCGGGCAACGCAGGGATCCGACCAGCTCGGACACGGAACGGACGAGGTGCGCCCGCAGCGCGGTCAGCGGTGCGACGGAGGGCTCCCGGCGCCGCACGGCCTCGGCAGGGGCGTCCACCCACGGCGTGCGTCCGTCGAAGAAGAGCTCTTCCTTCGTGGCGAAGTGGTTGAACACCGTCTGGACGGCGACGTCGGCCTGGCCGGCGATGTCGGCGATCGTGACGGCATCGAAGCCGTGCTCGTCGAAGAGCCGCCGTGCGACCGAGCGGATCAGCTCCCTGGTCTGTGCTTTCTTCCGTGCCCGACGATCCGGTAGTTCACCCACCGTCGCAGCATAACCACGCTGCGTATCCGTTGCTCCCTGACCGATGAGCAGGACCGTCTACTGACGGACGGCACTCACACCCGTCCGATCCTCCCGGACCGACCGGGCCCACGCCTCCACCAGGACCTTCAGGTCGATGACGTCGAGGTCAGCGGCCACGTCGGCGGTCGTCGTCCGCCAGGCACCGGGGCTGCGCACCGTGGCCGGTGACACCCCGAGGTCCTCGAGTGCCGCGCGGAGGCGGTCCGGGTCCGCCGGGTCGGGGTGCTGTGCGTCATAGGCGGCGTCGGCGAGGCGGACCACCGTCGCGGCCCCCGCGTCGGCCCCGCCCTCCTCCCGCAGGCCGCGCAGGGTCACCTCGAACAGGCGGGCGCAGGAGGCGGAGGCCCCGGGGTGGAGGGGGGCGACGTCGGTCAGCCGGACCAGGACGGCGCCGCAGCCGGGGCATGCCTCGGTCGGCTGGGGTGGAGCGGCGGGGGGCACCTCCCGATGGTGCCGCACCCGGCCGCAGGGCGCGGGGCCGAGGGGTGGCCGTCGGCGGCCGAACGGCCCGAGGCAGCATGGGCGACCGCCCCAAGTCGACGAGCAGAAGTAGGTGGCCGCCCCGTGCGGACGAGAGCAGCGGTCCTGCGTCAGGCGGAGACCGAGTACGAGATCGTCGACCTCGAGGTGCTCGACCCCGGGCCCGGTGAGGTCCTGGTCGAGATGGCGTACGCCGGCCTGTGCCACTCCGACGAGCACCTGCGGCACTCAAACCCCGGGGGGCGGTATCCGATCGTCGGTGGGCACGAGGGCTCCGGCGTCGTCACGGCCGTGGGCCCGGGGGTGACCGGTGTGGCCCCGGGGGACCACGTCGTCACCAGCTTCCTGCCCGCCTGTGGGCACTGCCGGTTCTGCGCGGCCGGCCGGTCGAACCTCTGCGACAAGGGCGCCACGATCGCGAGCGGGAAGCTGCCGAGCGGCACGTTCCCGTTCCGGCTGGACGACGAGCCGCTGGGCGGGTTCTGCATGGTCGGGGCCTTCGCCGAGCACACCCTGCTCAGCGAGTTCTCCTGCGTGAAGATCGACCCCTGGATCCCGCTGGACACCGCGGCGCTGGTCGCCTGCAGCGTGCCGACCGGGTGGGGCTCCGCGGTCTACTCCGGCGGCGTGCGGCCGGGCGACACGGTCGTCGTCGTGGGTCTCGGCGGCGTCGGCGCGAACGCGGTGCAGGGTGCGGTGCACGCGGGGGCGATGAACGTCGTCGGCGTCGACCCGGTCGCGCTGAAGCGGGAGTTCGCCGAGTCGGTGGGCGCCACGCACACCGTCGCGACCGCCGACGAGGCCGTGGGGCTTGCCCGGCAGCTGTCGCGGGGGACCGGGGCCGACGTCGTCATCCTCACCGTCGGCAAGATGTCGGCCGCCGCCATGGCCGGCGCGATGTCGTGCCTGGGCAAGGGCGGGACGCTGGTGCTGACGGCGCTGGCCGACCGGCCCGAGGAGGGCAACGTCTCCCTCGGCGGCCAGCTGGCGACGGTGTTCGAGCAGCGCATCCAGGGCTCGCTGTTCGGTTCGTGCAACCCGTTCCGCGACATCCCGATGCTGCTGCGGCTGCACGAGCAGGGCCGGCTCGAGCTCGACCGGCTGATCACCAAGCGCTACTCGCTGGAGCAGCTGAACGACGGCTACCGCGACCAGGCGGCCGGCCTCACCGTCCGCGGCCTGCTCGAGCACACCCAGGCCTGACGGACTTTCGGCGCCGAAAGTCCGGCCGACCCCCGGGACTTTCCGCGCCGAAAGTCCCAGGGGTTGGGTCCGCCCCCGCGTGGGCAGCCCTGGGCCCATGAATTCTCCCCGCATCGCCGTCCTCGACGTCGACGGCACCCTCGTCGACTCCAACTACCAGCACGCGCTGGCCTGGTACCGGGCGTTCCGGTCGCTGGGGGAGACCTTCCCGATCTGGCGGATCCACCGGCTGATCGGCATGGGTGGCGACCAGTTGGTGGCCGCGCTCGGTGGGGACGACGTCGAGGCCCGCATCGGTGACGAGGCGCGTGAGCGCTGGGTTCAGGAGGCCGACCCGCTGATGACGGAGGTCGCACTGCTGCCCGGTGCGCGGGAGCTCATCGTGGCGCTCAAGGACCGTGGGCACCGGGTGGTGCTGGCCAGCTCGGGCAAGCCGCACCACGTCGACCACGGGCTGGACCTCCTGGACGCCCGGGAGCTCGTCGACGGCTGGACGACCAGCGAGGACGTCGAGGAGACCAAGCCGGCGCCGGACCTCCTCCAGGTCGCGCTGAAGAAGATCGGCGAGCCGGCCGACGCCCCGAGTGTCGTGGTCGGCGACTCGGTCTACGACGTGGAGGCGGCGAAGAAGGCCGGGATGCCGGCGATCGTCGTCCGGTCCGGGGGATTCGGGGACGACGAACTGCGGAACGCCGGCGCGGTCGCGATCTACGACACCCCCGGCGATCTCACCGCAGCCCTGGACGGGACCGACCTGGCCTGAGACCGGCTACGTCGTGCGGACGCTGCGCCCGAGCCGGCGGAGCAGCTCGTCCGGATGGTCGGTGATGATGACGTCGACCCCGAGATCGCGCACGAGGTCCATGTCGGCGGCGGTGTTCACCGTCCAGACGTGTACCTCCTTGCCGGCCGCGTGGGCGGCGGCCACGTAGTCCGGGTCGGAGCGGATCAGCGAGATGCCAGGGCCGACGGCCGCCGCGCTGCCCAGGAGCAGCTCCCGCCGGACGGCGCGCAGGCGCTTGCCGATCAGCTGAACGGTGGGCACCCGGGGGGCGAGGTCCGCCGTCCGGCGCACGGCCAGCTGGGAGAAGCTCATCATCCGGACGGCGGGCTGACCGGCCCACTCGACCGGCGCGCCGTTCCGCAGCAACCCGAAGCGGTTGAGGCAGGCCACGAGCGCCTCCTCGACCTTGCGGGCGTGCCGGGTCGGGTGCTTGGTCTCGATCGCCAGCCGCACGGTGCCCGGGGTGGCCGTGACGTATTCGAGCAGCCGCTCCAGGGTGAGGACCAGCCCGCTCTCCAGATCGGGCTCGTCGGTCACAGCGGTGATCTCGTCGTCGGCCCACAGTCTGCGGGGCGTGGACCGGCGGGCGCCGAACTGGAACCGCTCGAGCTCGTCCAGGTGCAGCGCCGAGACGACGCCGCGGCCGTTGGAGGTGTGCGCGATCTGCCGGTCGTGCACGCACACCAGGACGCCGTCGCGGGTCATCCGCACGTCGCACTCCACGGCGTCGGCACCGATCTCGGCGGCGCGGCGGTAGGCGGCCAGCGTGTGCTCGGGCGCCTCCGTGGTCCCCCCGCGGTGGGCGACGACCTCGGGGCCGGTCAACGGAGGGAGAGGGGAGCGAGCGGCACGCGGCGATCCTCTCCTGTCGGCAGGCGGCCCGGCGAGGGAGGTCGCCACTCCGGCCACAATGGCCAATCCAGCCGCAGCGGGGTGTCAGCCGACCATGCCCGCCCAGATCGAGCGGTACTCGGCAATGCTCTCCATCGGCGGCCGCTCGTCCACGGCGACGGCGGTGCTGCGCGGGACGAACCCGACCCCGTCGTGCCGGAACTGGGTGAGCAGGCCGCTGGCGTCGAGCCGGTGGTGCCCCGGCCGGTCGCACGCCGCGCGCGCGAGAAGGGCGGAGACCACCTGCCCGGCCATCCCGCCGAGGGCCTCCTGGCCCTGCGAGGTGTGCCGGCGGACGCCGAGGTCGACCTGCGCGAGCGACGCGAGGCCGCCGAGGCGCAGCAGGTCGATGAGCAGCCCGACCTCCACGCCGTAGCCGGAGAGAAACGGCACCTGCTCGAGGGCCGAGCGACGGCCGGCGTACTCGCCGCCGAGGGGCTGGACGAACCCGGCGAGCTCGGGCCACAACGCGTTGAGCAGCGGGCGGGCGGTCAGTTCGGTGACCCGCCCCCCACCGGCGGGCTGCACCAGGCCGTCGACCTCGAGCGGCCGCGTGTAGCAGCCCTTCACGTAGGCCACCTGCGGATCGGTCAGCAGCGGGCGGAGCAGCCCGGGCACGTAGTGGGCGACGTCCCCGAGCAGGTCCGCGTCGAGGAAGACGACGAGGTCGCCGGTGGTCGCCGCCAGCGACTTCCACAGCGCCTCGCCCTTACCCGGGCGGGTGCCGTGCGTGGGGAGCACGTCGGTGGTGGCGGCGACGTCGGCGCCGGCCGCCCGGGCGACGGCCGCGGTGGCGTCGGTGGAGTCGGAGTCCATGACCAGCAGCTCGTCGACGAGCGGCACCCGGCGCACCCACCGCTCGTGCAGGTCGGCCACCAGCTGCCCGACCGTGGCCGCCTCGTTCCGGGCCGGCAGGACGACGCTCACCCGGTGGCCGCCCCGCCGCTTGGCCCGCAACAGGACGTCGAGATCCAGCTCCGCCAGGGAGGCGGCAGACGTCGTCCGGTGTTCGAACCACGCGCGGGCGTCGGGTCTCATCGCCTCACTGTCGACCAGGAATGCCCAACTGGCCAGGACGGCGTGGCCGAGTTCACCTGTTCGTCACCGGGACGTTGAGGTCGCCAGGGCCGGGAAATGTCATTCCGGTCGCCCACGGAGCCGGTCCCGGAGCCCCCGGGCGGCCGCGTTCGAACACCGCCTCGCCGCCCTGGTCACCATGCCGGCGTCGTCACCGCGGTAGCAGAGCAGCTGCCCGATCCTCGTCCTGAACTACAACCACCACCCTCACCACCGCCGAGGGGAGCGCAGCTGCACTGCTCACCGATGGCGCCCCAACGGCAGGCAGAGGTCGTCCTCCAACGCGCTACTGGACGGCGCCGTCGTCCAACCCCGCCGACCGGCTCCCGCTCGGAACCCGCTACCGGGTGATCGCGCCGCCTTCGCCGCGGACTGCGACTGAGCGCGGATTCTTGTGGATTCCTTGCGGTTTTCCGGGGGTCGGCCTGCGGTTGACCGGTCAGAGTCGTCTCTGCAAGGCCAAGGGGGAACAGCCGCCCAGACCGAGGAGACCACGTGATGATCCGCACCGACGCAGCCCTGACCCGCCGCGTCACCGGCGCGCGACTCGTCACCACGCTCGCCGTTCTGGGCGGCACCCTCGCCCTTGCCGGACTCGGCACCTTCGGTGACCTCACCGCCGGCCCCGCCGACGGCGGCGCCCCGGGCATGGTGACCGTGGAGCTGTCGCAGGCGGTCAGCGACCGGTAGAAGCGGCGGATGGCCACCATCCTCGACAGCCGCCCCTAGCTGACCGGCGCACCCTTCAGCGCGGTCGGGCTCTCCTCGCCGATCGCGGCACCCTCTCCGGTGGGCTCGGGGTGGCCGAGGTCGGTCAGCCAGCCACGCAGCACGCGGTGCAGGTGCTCGGCGCCGACGATCTCGCCGGGCCGCGTCCACGCGCGCGGATAGGTCAGGAAGCCGAACTGCTGCGGCCCGCCCAGCCCGCCGTGGGAGCCCACGTGCGGCTCGAACGACGACGCCTCGTCGGTATCGGGGTCGTAGCGGCTGTTGATGACGACGTCCGCGCAGTGCGGGAACGAGGAGACGCGGGCGACCAGGGCCGGGGCGTGCTCGCCGTAGGGCAGCAGCGGGTCCTCCCCGATGACGACGCCGGACGCCAGCCGGTGCAGCCCCGCCCGTCCGAGCACCACCGGCCCGAACTCGTCGGAGTGCACCAGCAGGAAGCCGACACCGTCGTGGTCGACCAGCCCCGGCAGCAGATCGGGCCAGTGCCGTTCGATCTCCTCGAGGGAGACCCGGCCGGGCAGATCGGCGAAGGACACCATCGCGGTGTGGCCGGAGACGACGCAGACCACCCCGGGAGCCACCCGCGGCACCTCGCCGGCTTCCCCTGGCGCGAGTTCGTGGTCGTGGCGGGCGTCCTGGGCGCGCTCGGCCCGCTGGCGCAGCCGCCGCGCGATCGGCCCGGCGCTCTCGCCCAGGGCGGCGGTCACCTGCCAGCCCTCCGTCGTCCGTCGGCTGTCCTTGGGCCCGGTCAGGTGCCGCTGGCGTGGCTCCGCGGTCGAGCCGCACAACCGGCCGACCAGTTCCTCGACCGACTCCCCGAACCGGTCGGTGAACGCCCAACCCTGGGTCTGGCCATGGTCGGAGAGGACGACGAGGTGGTACCGGCGCGGCGCCAGCGTGCTCGCCCGGTAGAGGCGGCCCAGCTGCTGATCGATGCTGTGCAGCACGGCCAGGCTGTCGGCGCGCTCGAGGCCGCCGTGGTGGGCGGCCTCGTCGTAGCCGAGGAAGTCGGCGTAGGCGACGGGGTGTCCGGCCAGCATGTCCTCGAGGAGGGCGTAGACGACGACGTCGCGGGAGATCACGGTGACGCCGGGCCGCGCCAGCGGGTAGACGCCGCCGCGGGACACCCGGGGCCGGACGTCGTCGCGGCGCTCCCGGGCCGCTGCGGCCAGTTCCCGGAGGATGTCGACGATCGAGCCGCCGATCGTGCGCACCGCGTTCACCGGGCTGGCGAAGTAGGCGTAGTAGCCCGAGCCCACGCGGTCCTGGGTGCGCCGCTGCCGCCGCGCCCCGGCGGGGACGACGTGCGCGAGCGAGCTCATGGTGAGGCTGATGTGCGCGGCGTCGCCGGTGAACAGGTTGCCGCGGCCGGCGCCGTCCCCGGCCAGCAGCCCGCGGCCGTCGGAGTGCCGCCGCTCGACCTCTGCGGCGTCGACCGGGTGGGAGACGCGGGTGATGTGGTCGTGGTCCTTCTCGTACCAGCGGAAGCCGAGGATGTCGTAGTTGGAGCCGTGCAGGATGCCGCTGACGGCGGCGCCGGTCTGCGAGCTCCAGTCGGTGTGCCAGGAGGTCATCGTGTGGCTGCCGGAGCGCAGCCAGGCGGCGAGGTGCGGCATCGAGCCGTCGCGGACGGCGCGGCGGGCGGTGTCGTAGGAGAGCGCGTCGATCTGCAGGAACAGCACGCCGGGGGGCCGGTCGTCGGCGTCGTGCCTCCGGCCGGCCTTGCGCCGGGCCCGGCGGAAGAAGAGCTCGTCGGAGTCGAGCGCGAGCAGGCTGCTGACCAGCGCCGACACCGCGGCGATCGCGACGGCGACGACCACCGCGACGCCGAGGTCGGCGATGTAGACGCCGGGGACGGCGAAGGAGAGCGCGAGCACCGCGGCGCCGAAGAGCAGGAAGCTGCCCAGGCCGAGGGTGAAGAACGCGACGGGGAGTGCCACTCGCATGACCAGCGGCCAGGCGAGGGCGCTGAGCAGGCCGAGCAGCAGGGCCATCACCGGGGCCTGCCACCACGAGGGCACGTTGAACCCGTCGAGCCAGTCGCTGAGCGCGACCAGGGCCCAGGTGACGGCGGCCCAGGTGACGAGCACGCGGGCGACGGTGCGGCCGGTCCGCAGGATCCGGCCGCGGGTTGCGGGCCCGGTCACGAGGACTCGCAGCGTTCCGGGGTCGTCTGTTTCGCCGCGGCGGCCCGCCGCCGGCGCCGGGAGCTGACCAGGTTCAGTACCGCGCCGACCACCAGGATCAGCAGCGTCGCGAGCAGGGTGGCCAGCAGTGGGGAGTCGAAGATGCCGCCGCTGACGACGCCGAGCAGCGCGTAGGCGAGGGCCCACAGCACCGCCGCGACGGTCGCGGCGGGGAGCAGCCGGCGCCACGGGTAGGCGAGCGCACCGGCGGCCAGCAGGACCGGGATGCGCCCGGCGGGCAGCAGCCGGCCGACGACGATGATCTGCCAGCCGTGCCGCCGGAACTGGTCGCGCACCTCCTCGATCCGGTCGGTGTGCTGCCCGCGGGCCACCCAGTGCACTGCCGCTGGTCCGCCGAACCGGCAGACGGCGAAGGTGACGAGGTCGCCGGCCAGCGCGGCGGCGGCCGAGACGAGCAGCACGAGGGGCAGTGAGAGGTCGTCGGTGGTCGTGGCCACCGCGGCCGCCGCACCCACGACCGCGCCGGTCGGGATCACCGGGACGATCGAGCCGAGCAGCACCAGGCCGAACAGCAGCGGGTA
>JAOPWM010000196.1 GCA_025965695.1 Blastococcus sp. | reverse complement strand
GGCCGACGCTGCGGTTCCCGGTGGGTGCCGCCCCGCGGGTGCGGCGGTTGGCCGTGGCCGGGGTGCTGACCCTCGCCGGCCAGCAGGCCGTGGCGGCGGTGGCGATCCGGCTGGCCAACGACGGCCCCGACGGCACCCAGGTCGTGTACTTCGCCGGTCTGACGCTGTTCCTCGTGCCTTGGGCCGCGCTCGCCGTGCCGCTGGCCACCTCTGCCTATCCCGGACTGGCCGAACGGGCCGAAGTGGGCGACGAGGCCGGCTACCGGCGGTCGCTGGCCCCGGCCGCCGTGCTGACCCTGGCCGCCTCGGCGGTCGCGGCCGGCGTACTGGTGGCGGTCTCGGGGCCGATGGCCCGGGTCTTCCTCGTCAGCGCACCTGCCGCGACGGTGGCCGCGCTGCGGGACACGATCATCGCCTTCGCGCCCGGCCTGGTCGGGTACGCGCTGGTGGCCCTGCTGACCCGGGCCCTGTACGCGCGGGGGCTGTGGAAGGCGCCGACCGTCTGCGTCGTCGGTGGCTGGCTGCTGGCCGTCGTGGCCGATGTGGTGCTGGCGCGGCTGCTGCCCCCTGAGGACCGGGGCCTGGCCCTCGGGGCCGGGCACAGCATCGGCGTGACCGTCGCGGGCGTGGGCCTGCTCGTCGTCGTCGCGCGCGTGGCCGGACCGGGTGTCCTGCGCGGCGTCCTCCGCAGTGGTGCGGCGGCGGTCACCGGCAGCGCGCTCGGTGCCGTCGCCGGGCTCCTGGTCGCCCGGGCACTCGGCGCCGACCCGGTGCCCCTGACCGGGGTCCTGGTCGCCGTGGCCGTGGGTCTGGTGGCCGCGGCGGTCGTGCTCGTGATCGCCGCGGCCGTCATGATGGGGACGGCGCGGGCCTCCCTGGCCGGGGCGGTGCAGGCGCTCCGCACGCCGGATGATCAGCGCGCCGCGACGACAGGAGGTGCACGGTGACCGAGGCGTCGCCCCTGCGTGGCCGCCGCGTCGTCGAGGTGCTGGCGACCAGCGCGGGCGGGGTGGGTGCCCACGTGCGCACGATCGTGCCCGCGATCCGCGCCGCCGGCGCCACCGTGGGTGTCTGTGGGGCGCCTGCCACGGAGGAGCTGTTCGGCTTCGCCTCCGTCGGCGCCGACTTCCGCCCGGTCGGCATCTCCTCGGGGCTGGCGCCCGTCGCAGACAGCCGCGCCGTCGGGCAGCTGCGCCGAATGACAAACGGCGCCGACCTCGTCCACGCCCACGGTCTGCGCGCCGGGCTGGTCGCGGCGGCCGCGCGCCGGCTGTCGGGGGAGCGGCAGCGACCGCTGGTGCTCACCCTGCACAACGCCCTGCAGGAGACCTCGGGCCCGCGCCAACGGCTGCTCCGGGCGGTCGAGGGTGTGACCATCCGCGGCGCCGACCTCGTGCTCGCCGTCTCCAGCGACCTCGCCGACAACGCCCGCCGCCTCGGCGCGCGTGACGTCCGGGTCGTGCCGGCATCGGCGCCGCCTCTGGAACCCGCCACGCGTACACGGGCCGAGGTGCGCGAGGAGCTCGGCGTGGACGACGGCCGTCCACTGCTCGTCGCGGTCGGACGGCTGCACCAGCAGAAGGGCTACGACGTCCTTTTCGACGCCGTTGCGCGGTGGGAGCAGGAAGGACGGCTGAAGCCGGCACCCCTCGTCGCGATCGCCGGGGACGGGCCGCTCGAGAACGAGCTGGCCGACCGCATCCGGGCCCAGCGGCTGCCGATCCTGCTGCTCGGCCGCCGGTCCGACGTCGCCGACCTGCTCGGCGCCGCGGACGCCTGCCTGTTGCCCTCGCGGTGGGAGGGCAGTCCGTTCACCGCGCAGGAGGCGCTGCGGGCCGGGACACCGCTGATCTCCACCCGCGCCGGCGGCATCCCCGAACTCGTCGGGACCGGGGCCGAGCTGGTGCCGGTGGGTGATGCCGCGGCCCTCGCCGAGGCCGTCGTCCGCGTGCTCGGCGATCCCGCCCACGCCGCGGAGCTCGCCGACGCAGGCCGCAAGCAGGCCGCCGGCTGGCCCGACGAGGAGGCCGCCGGGCGCCGCCTCGTCGCCGTCTACCGGGAGCTGCTCGGCGCGCCCGGCGACGGGCCGCGATGAACCGGCGGGGCCGCGGCGTGGCGGTGCTCCTCGTCCTGCTCACGGTGCTGCTCGGGCTCGCGTCACCCGCTGTCGCCGCCGGCGACGGCGCGACGGCCGCTCGCGTCCTCGTCGTCGGTGTCCCGGGACTGACCTGGGGCGATGTCGACCTCCAGAGGACGCCGGAACTGACGGCCATGGCCGAGAACTCCGCCATCGGCGCGCTGTCGGTCCGGGCCGCCCGCTCCACCACCTGCGTCCTCGACGGGTGGGCGACCCTCGGCGCAGGCAACCGCGCCCGCGTCCCCGGCCCGGACGAGGGACTGCCGCCGGTACCCCTGCCGACCGTGCCTCTGCCTGACGACCAGGCCGCCCAGACGCCGGCACCGGACGGCGCGCAGCCGGAGCCGCCACTGGACACGTCGCTGTCGCACTGCGGGCTGCAGGAGCGGGCCGCCGGCGTCGCCCTGATCGATCCGCAGTCCACCGTGGCCCGCACGGCGCAGGACGCGGGCAGCGCGCGGTTCGGGGCCGAGCCGGGCGCCCTGGGGAAGGCGGTCGGCTGCGCCACGGTGTCGGGCCGGGCGGCCACCCTGGCCGCGGCGGTCCCGGGTGTGGAGATCACCCGTGTGGACACCCTGCCCACCGATCCGGGTGAACTCGCCGGGGTACTCGCCGGCTGCCCGCTCACGCTGGTCTCCCTCAACCAGCTCACCGACGCCGGGGAGCCGGGGGTCGACCGCACCGATGAGGGCACCGACCCCCAGGCGCGGGCCGCTGCGTTGCGGCAGATCGACCGCGCCGTGGGCCGGCTGCGCGCTGCCGTCGCGACCATGCCCGGCGACACGCTGGTCCTGCTTGCGGGGATCTCCGAGGTCAACGACGGCCGCCCGCAGCTGCACGTCGGGATGGCCGCCGGGCCCGGCTTCAGCCCTTCGGGCTGGCTGAGCTCGGCCAGCACGGGGCGGGCGCCGTTCGCCCAGCTCATCGACCTCGCGCCCACGGCACTGAGCGCGCTCGGCCTGCACCAGCCGGCGTCGATGAACGGACAGCCGCTGCGGGCGAGCGGGCACCGGCCCGCGCTGGCGGGGGCGGTGCAGGAGCTGGAGCGGGTCAACACCGCGGCGACGGTCCATTACCGCAGCACGGGGGTCTTCTTCTGGTCGCTCGTGCTCGTCTCGGCGGCCCTGGTCGCGCTGGGCGTGCTCGTCCTGGGGGGGTTCCGGGTCCGCCCGGGCGGCGGGTCCCGGGTCGCGGGACGCCGTCTCCTCCGCGGACTGGCGATCGCCGCAGCCGGACTGCCGGTCGCCACCTACCTGGCGGGGCTCGTCCCGTGGGAGCGCACCGGCTCGCCGGTGCCTGCTCTCGTGGCGGCCGTGCTCGCCGCCGACCTGGTCGTCACCGGGATCGCCCTCCTCGGGCCCTGGCGGCGGCGTCGGCTGGGCCCGGCCCTGGCGGTGCTGGCGGTGACCTTCGGCACCCTCCTCGGCGACGTGCTGACCGGATCGACGCTGGAGCTCAACGGGCTGCTGGGGTACGACGCGATCGTGGCCGGCCGGTTCACCGGCTACGGCAACCTCACTTTCGGACTCTCCTCGGTCAGCGCGCTGAGCGTCATTGCCGCCGTCGCGACCGTGGCCGGCCGGCGCGCCGGCCCCGATCGGGCCCGGCTCGCGACGGGCGGCACCGTGCTCGTCCTGGGCCTCCTGACCGTCGCCGTCATCGGCGCCCCCGGCCTCGGCCGGGACTTCGGCGGAGTCCTTGCCGCGCTGCCGGGGTTCCTCCTGCTGGCGATGCTGCTGGCACGGGTCCGGGTGACCGTCGTCCGGCTGGTGGCGATCCTGGCCGCCGCCGTGGTCGCGGTGGGGGTGGTCGCCGTCCTCGACTGGACCCGCCCGGCGTCCGACCGCAGTCACCTGGGGAGATTCGTCGAGCAGGTGCTGACGGGGGAGGCGTGGACGGTCATCAGCCGCAAGGGTCAGGCCAACCTCGACATCCTGCTGCGCAGCCCGCTCGCCTGGATGCTGCCCGTTGCGATCGTCGCCGCCGTGTGGCTGCTGCGCCCCGGCGGTCTGCTGCGGAACGGATCGGGAGCCGAGGCAGGTGGTCCCGCGGGGTTGTCGGCCGGGCAGGTGTTCGTCGTCCGCTCGGTCCTGCTGTCGGCCCTGCTGAGCCTGGTGATCGGCGCCGCCGTCAATGACTCGGGCGTCGCCCTGCCGGCGACCGCGGCGGCGCTGCTGGTGCCGTTGATGGTCTGGCTGGCTGCCGGAGCACGCAGCGGGGGTCCCGGTTCGGGGGAGATGTCGGGTGGCGCTCCCCACTCCGGGCCGGTCGAGGGCGCCGAGCGTGTTACGGTCGTATCCCGTGGATCGACCGTCTGGAACACGTGAATCCGTCGCATCACGCGGCATTCTTCACAACTCTCAGCCGACGAAGTTCGTCTTCGTCACCGGCGGGGTTGTCTCCTCTCTCGGCAAGGGCCTGACAGCCAGTTCGCTTGGTGCCCTGCTGTCCAGCCGCGGCCTCCGGGTCACGATGCAGAAGCTGGATCCCTACCTGAACGTCGACCCCGGAACGATGAACCCGTTCCAGCACGGTGAGGTCTTCGTCACCGAGGACGGCGCGGAGACCGACCTCGACATCGGGCACTACGAGCGCTTCCTCGACACCGACCTCTCCGGCCGGGCCAACGTGACGACCGGCCAGGTCTACTCGAACGTGATCGCCAAGGAGCGGCGCGGCGAATACCTCGGTGACACGGTGCAGGTCATCCCGCACATCACGAACGAGATCAAGTCGCGGATCATGGCCGGCGGCGAGGGCCCCGAGCGCGTCGACGTCGTCATCACCGAGATCGGTGGCACCGTCGGCGACATCGAGTCGCTGCCGTTCCTCGAGGCCGCCCGCCAGGTGCGGCACGAGATCGGCCGCGACAACTGCTTCTTCCTGCACATCTCCCTCGTTCCCTACATCGCGCCGTCCGGAGAGCTGAAGACCAAGCCGACGCAGCACTCGGTGGCCGCGCTGCGAAGCATCGGTATCCAGCCCGACGCGCTGGTCTGCCGTTCCGACCGTGAGATCGGCACCGGCCTCAAGCGCAAGATCAGCCTGATGTGCGACGTCGACGCCGGGGGCGTCATCTCCTGTCCGGACGCGCCGTCGATCTATGACATCCCGAAGGTCCTGCACCGCGAGGGCCTCGACGCCTACGTCGTCCGCCGGCTCGGGCTGCCCTTCCGGGACGTCGACTGGACTGTCTGGGGCGACCTGCTCGACCGGGTGCACGCCCCCAAGGAGACCGTCACCGTCGCCCTCGTGGGCAAGTACATCGATCTTCCCGACGCCTACCTCTCGGTCACCGAGGCGCTCCGGGCCGGGGGCTTCGCCCACCGCGGCCGGGTGCAGATCCGCTGGGTCCAGTCCGACGAGTGCGAGACCCCCGAGGGGGCCGCGCACGCCCTCGCCGGCGTGGACGGGGTCTGCGTGCCCGGCGGGTTCGGTGTCCGAGGGATCGAGGGCAAGCTCGGGGCGCTCCGCTACACGCGCACCAACGGCATCCCGACGCTCGGCCTGTGCCTCGGCCTGCAGTGCATGGTCATCGAGTACGCCCGCGACGTCGCCGGGCTGGAGAAGGCGAACTCGGCAGAGTTCGACCCCGAGACGCCCGACCCCGTCATCGCCACCATGGCCAGCCAGGTCGACGTCATCGCCGGTGAGCGGGGCCTCGGCGGCACCATGCGGCTGGGCAGCTACCCGGCCGAACTGCAGAAGGGCTCGGTGGCCGCGGGCGCCTACGGCTCCACGGAGGTCAGCGAGCGGCACAGGCACCGCTACGAGGTGAACAACAGCTACCGCGACCGGCTGACCGAGGCGGGCCTGGTCTTCTCCGGCACGTCGCCCGACGGACTGCTGGTGGAGTTCGCCGAGCTGCCGCGCGACGCGCACCCGTTCTACGTGGGGACGCAGGCCCACCCGGAGCTCAAGAGCCGCCCCACCCGGCCGCACCCGCTCTTCTCCGCGTTCGTGCAGGCGACCATCGACTACCAGGAGGCTGCGCGGCTGCCCGTGCCGCTCGACGAGGCGGAGAAGGTCGGTATCTGATGCCGAGAGCGACGGGCGCAGCACCGCCCCACGAGTTCGGGGTGCTGGACAGCGAGACGGTCTACGAGGGGCGGGTCATCTCGCTGCGACGCGACACCGTCGCCATGCCCGGCGGGGGAAGCAGCGTCCGGGAGGTGGTGCACCACCCGGGTGCGGTCGCCGTCGTCGCTCTGGACGACCAGGAACGGGTCGTGCTCCTGCGCCAGTACCGGCACCCCGTCGGCCGGCACCTCTGGGAGCTGCCGGCCGGGCTGCGCGACGAGGACGGCGAGCCGCCTCTGGAGACGGCGAAGCGGGAGCTGGCAGAGGAGGCACTGCTGGCCGCCGCCCGGTGGTCGCTGCTGGTCTCGGTCGCCAACTCACCGGGCTTCAGCGACGAGCTCGTGCAGATCTACCTCGCCGAGGAGCTCTCCGCCGTCGACCGGCCCATGGGGTTTCTCGTCGAGCACGAGGAGGCGGACATGACCCTCGAACGCGTGCCGCTGGCCGACGCCGTCCAGCGGGTGTTCGACGGCGACATCCGCAACTCCTCGGCGGTCGCCGGCCTGCTGGCCGCCGCCCAGGTCCGTGCCACCTCGCCGCGGCTGCGTCCCGTCGACGCCACCTGATCTACCGGCTGCTGGGCAGCAGCACCCAGATAACCAGCCAGGCGAGCATGCCGACGTCCGCGGCCAGCCGACGCAGCCGGACGGCGGGCTGCTGGGCGTAGGGGTGCATCGGGAAGTCCTCCGTCGCGGCGGCCGGGTGCGCAGCCGATGCCGCGACACGGGTCGACACGCCGTAGGCAGTGACCGGAACTCACCACCCTGCACTCCTGGGACTGGCGCGTTCCCACTTCGGTCGGGTCATGAACCTCCCGGATGAGGCGAGCGCGGAGCGGTTGCGTGCCTAGACTCCGCCCCAGGCGCGCCCCGACGGGGCGCACCCACGACGCGGTGGGGGAACCCGTCACCCTCGGGGACCGACCCGCCAGGACCAGGAGTCGGACGATGCGGGTCGGGGTCCCCCGAGAGGTCAAGAACCGGGAGTACCGGGTCGCGCTCACCCCTGCCGGGGTGACCGAGCTGGTCCGGGCCGGGCACGAGGTGCTGGTCGAGCGGGGCGCGGGGGAGGGCTCCTCGATCCCGGACGCCGACTTCGCCGCCGTCGGGGCGCGGATCGTGCCCGCGGCCGACGACGTCTGGGCCGATGCGGACCTGGTGCTGAAGGTCAAGGAACCGATCGCCGAGGAGTACGACCGGCTGCGGCGCGCGCAGACGCTCTTCACCTATCTGCACCTCGCCGCGTCCAAGGCGTGCACAGACGCCCTCATCGCCTCGGGCACGACGGCGATCGCCTACGAGACCGTCCAGACAGCCGACGGCGCGCTGCCGCTGCTGGCCCCGATGTCGGAGGTCGCCGGCCGGATGGCTCCCCAGGTGGGGGCGCACAGCCTCGAGCGGGCGCACGGGGGCCGCGGGGTGCTCCTCGGTGGGGTCTCCGGGGTCTACGCGGCCAAGGTCGTCGTCATCGGTGCCGGCGTCTCGGGGATGAACGCCGCCGCCATCGCGCTGGGCATGCAGGCCGAGGTCGTCGTCCTGGACCGGGACATCGACAGGCTGCGCGCCGCCGACCGGATCTACCGGGGCCACCTGCAGACCGTGGCGTCCAACGCCTACGAGGTGGAGCAGGCGGTGCTCGACGCGGACCTCGTCATCGGCGCGGTGCTGGTGCCCGGCGCCAAGGCCCCGACCCTGGTGAGCAACGACCTGGTCAGCCGGATGAAGCCCGGCTCGGTGCTCGTCGACATCGCCGTCGACCAGGGCGGCTGCTTCGAGGACACCCGCCCCACCACGCACGACGACCCGACGTTCCGGGTGCACGACTCGATCTTCTACTGCGTGGCGAACATGCCGGGCGCCGTCCCCAACACGTCCACGCACGCCCTCACGAACGTGACGCTGCCCTACGTGATGGCCCTGGCCAACGAGGGCACCGTCGCGGCGGTCGCCGGCAACCAGGCGCTGGCCCACGGCGTCAACGTCGTCGCCGGGCACGTGGTGCTCCCCGAGGTCGCCGAGGCGCACGGCATGACCGCCGTCCCGCTCCAGGAGGTCCTGCGCTGACGCTCACCGCCGCTCGCGCCCTCCAGCAGAACGACGGCCCCGAACCCGAACGGGTCGTCACCGGCTACCTCGATCACCTGACCGTCGAGCGCGGGCTGGCGGTCAACACCATCGCCTCCTACCGCCGCGACCTACGGCGGTACACGGAGTACCTCGCCGCGGCCGGGGTGCACGGCATGCGTGAGGTCGCCGAGTCCGACGTCTCCGGTTTCCTCACCGCGCTCCGCCAGGGGGACGACGACCACCCGCCGCTCTCCGCCACCTCGGCGGCGCGCGCGGTGGTCGCCGTCCGGGGCCTGCACCGCTTCGCCCTGCTCGACGGGCTGGTTCCGGACGACGTCGCGCACGAGGTGCGGCCGCCGACGCCGGCGCGCCGGCTGCCCAAGGCGGTCCCGGTGGAGTCCGTGGTCGCCCTCATCGAAGCCGCCGGAACGGTCGAGGGGCCGCGGGGGCTGCGGGACCGCGCGTTGCTCGAGCTGCTCTACGGCACCGGTGCCCGGATCTCCGAGGCCGTCGGGCTGGCCGTCGACGACCTCGACCGCGGCCAGGCGACCGTCCGGCTGGCCGGCAAGGGTGGCAAGGAGCGGATCGTCCCGGTCGGCAGCTACGCGCTGCGCGCCGTGGAGGAGTACCTGGTGCGGGCGCGCCCGGCGCTCGCGGCGAACAGCCGGGGCGGGGTGCGCGGGGGAGCGCTGTTCCTCAACGTCCGGGGCGGCGCGCTGTCGCGGCAGAGCGCCTGGTCGATCCTGCGGTCGGCCGCGGAGCGGGCCGGCGGGGTGGGCGGGATCGAGGCGACTCGGATCTCGCCCCACACGCTGCGCCACTCCTTCGCGACGCACCTTCTCGACGGCGGCGCGGACGTGCGCGTCGTGCAGGAACTGCTCGGTCACGCCTCGGTGACGACCACGCAGGTCTACACGCTGGTGACGGTCGACCGGCTCCGCGAGGTCTACGCGACGAGCCATCCACGGGCCCGCAGCTGACATCGGTTCCGCTGGTGTCTTGGCAATATCTACAGCACATTCGGCTTGTGCAGTCACATCCGTTGTCAGTGGTCGCCATGTCGACAAGCGGACCGGCGTGCCTCCTAGGGAAGTGCTTCCACACTCCATAACGTCGTCCTCACACCCGAGCGGGCAGGACGGCTGACCGCACCCGGATAGACCGGGATCGGGCACGAGGTGGAGGCAACAAGACCCATGGCTACCCGAGCGG
>JAOPWM010000026.1 GCA_025965695.1 Blastococcus sp. | reverse complement strand
GCGGCTGGGTGCGATCCGCTCACGGGGCGGGGTGGGGCCGTCGGTCGGCGGTACGCCGCGTCGTGGCGGCGCCTGCCGGGACAGCGGTTCGCGCAGCCCGCTCTTCTCGGCCCCCGGCTTTCGCGGTGACCCGGAGCCCGCACGGACGACGGTGCGGCCGCCGGTGACGACCGGGCGGTCGGACGGCCGGTCCTCGGGCCGCCGGCGCGGGCGCACGGGGTCGACGGCCGATTCCGGCACGGGCAGGAAGATGCGGGCGATGCGGCCCCGCTCGCGGCCGCGCTGCGCCTCGATGGCCGCCGGTTCGGAGCGGGCGAACCGGGCGAGCAGGCCGACGATGAACAGGGTCAGGACCAGTGACGTGCCGCCCGCGGAGATGAGCGGCAACGTCACGCCGGTGACCGGCAGCAAGCCGACGACATAGCCCATGTTCATGGCGGCCTGACCGATCAGCCACACGGTGATCGCAACGCTGGACAGCTGGACGAACCGGTCGGCCGAGCGGCGGGCGATGCGGAAGCCCGCGTAAGCGAGCACGCCGTACAACGTGACGACGACGAGGCACCCGAGGAAGCCGAGCTCCTCGCCGATGATCGCGAAGATGTAGTCGGACTCCGCATGCGGCAGCAGGTTCCACTTCATCGCGCTGTTGCCCAGCCCGACGCCCCAGAGGCCCCCCGTGGCGAGGGCGTACATCCCCCGGATGGCCTGGAAACCGCCGTCGGTGGGATCGGCAAAGGGGTCGAGGAACGAGGTGATCCGGGCCATCCGATACGGCGCCGCCTTGATCAGGATCACGATCATGACCGCGGCGGCCCCGAGGAACCAGCCGAACCAGCGCAGCGGCATCCCTGCGCCCCACAGCAGTCCGGCGAGCACCAGGCCGAGGCTGACCACGGCACCGAAGTCTGGCTCGGCGATCAGCAGCAGCGAGAGCACGCCGAACACCGGCAGGACCGGCACGAGCAGCGACGTCGTCGTCATGTACCGCTCCCGCAGCGCGAGCACGTGGGCACCCCACAGGGCGAACACGAGCTTGCCGACCTCGGAGGGCTGCAGGTGTGCCACGCCCAGGTCGAACCACTGCCGGGCGCCGTTGACCTTCACGCCGATGAAGGGCACGAGCACCAGCAGCAGCATCACCGCGACCGCGATCAGTGCGATCGGTGACCACCGCCGGAGGAAGCCGGCGGGCAGCCGCAGCGCGACGAGCATGGCTCCGACCCCGATGACGGCCCAGATCACCTGCTGCACGCCCGGCGCCCAGGCCGGCTCGTGGGCCAGTGCCGCCTCGATCGACGAGGCGGAGAAGACCATGACCAGCCCGATGATGAGCAGCAGCCCGGCCGCGCCGAACACGAGGTGGGCACTCGTCATGGGCCCGTCGAGCCAGGCAGGGCCGCGGAACCGGGGCGCGCGTTGGTGCCGGGTGGGGACGGTCGGGACGCGGCGTTCCGCCCCGGCCGATCTCGGCCGGGTGCTCGTGGTCATCGGGCGCCCAGCGCCGACACCGCGTCGGCGAAGCTCCGGCCGCGGTGCCCGTAGTCGCGGAAGACGTCCATCGAGGCGGCCGCGGGTGCCAGGAGCACCGTGTCCCCGGGGCGGGCCAGCCCGGCGGCGGCGGTGACGACCTGCGTCATCGTCGCCTCGGCGCCCGTCCCGGTCCCGTCCATCCGGTCATCGTCGCCGCTGTCCACCGTGACCACTGGGACCATTGGGGCGTGTCGCGCCAGTGAGGCGGCGATCTGCGCCCGGTCGCGGCCCAGGAGGACCACACCGCCCAGCCGCCCGGCGACGGCCGCGACCAGCGGGTCGACGTCCGCGCCCTTGAGCAGCCCACCGGCGATCCAGACCACCCGCGGATAGGCGGCCAGCGACGCGCCGGCTGCGTGCGGATTGGTCGCCTTGCTGTCGTCGACGTAGTCCACGCCGTCCACGCTCGCGACCAGCACGTTGCGGTGCGCTCCGCCGCGGAAGCCGGCCAGCCCCCGCCCGACCGCCTCGGCGGGGACCCCGACCGCGCGGGCCAGCGCCGCCGCGGCGAGGGCGTTGATCCGGTTGTGCGGCCCCGGGACCTGCAGGTCGGCCAGGTCCAGCAGCAGCTCCCCCGCCGCGTCGGCAGCGAACGCGCGGTCGACCAGCGCCCCGGACCGGACCCCGAGCTGCCCGGGAGCCGGTTCGCCGAGCGTGACGGTGACCGGGTGGACATGGCCGGCGACCAGCGCGGAGGCGACCGGGTCGCCGGCATCGGCGACGGCCACCGGTGCCAGCATCAGGATCCGCGCCTTCGCTTCCCGGTAGGCCGTGAAGGAGCCGTGCCAGTCGGTGTGGTCGTCGGCGACGTTGAGAACGGCCGCCGCGGCCGGCGCGAGCGTCGACGACCAGTGCAGCTGGAAGCTGGAGAGCTCCACGGCGATGACGTCGTAGCTGGGCGCGCCGTCGTCCTCGACCGCCGTGACCACCTCGACCAGCGGGCGCCCGACGTTGCCGGCGGCGACGGCCCGTCGGCCGTCGGCCAGGAGGATCGCCTCGAGCATGGTGACCGTCGTCGTCTTGCCGTTTGTCCCGGTGACCGCGAGCCACGGTGCCGGTGTGCCGTCTGCGCCCGGCACCCGCAGCCGCCACGCCAGCTCCGGCTCACCCACGACCTCGATGCCGCGGCGGGCCGCGTCGACCAGCAGCGGGGCGTCCGGGCGCCAGCCCGGCGAGGTGACGACCAGGTCGACACCGTCGGGCACGGTCTCCAGCGGGCCGAGCCACGTGCCTCCGGCGGTGACGAGCTCGGCGACGACGGGTGGTTCGGCCGCATCGGTGAGGAGCACCCGGGCACCGGCGCGCAGGAGCACGCGGCCGGCGGCGGCCCCGGAGATCCCGAGACCGGCGACCAGGACGGTGCGTCCCCGCAGCTGCACGACCGGAGTCACAGGCCGACGAAGCGGAGCCAGTCGGCGTAGAACAGCCCGATACCGAAGGCGACCGCCATTGCGGTGACCAGCCAGAACCGCACGATGACGGTGTTCTCGGTCCAGCCGGCGAGCTCGAAGTGGTGGTGCAGCGGGGCCATCCGGAAGACCCGCCGCCGGGTGGCGCGGAAGAACGCGACCTGGATGACGACCGACAGCGTCACCGCCACGAACAGCCCGCCGAGGACGACGAGCAGCAGCTCGGTGCGGGTGACGATGGCCAGCCCGGACAGCAGGCCGCCGAGCGCCAGCGAGCCGGTGTCGCCCATGAAGATCCGGGCCGGGCTGGTGTTCCACCACAGGAAACCGAGGCAGGCGCCCAGGCCCGCGGCCGCGACCAGGGTGACGTCGAGGGGGTCGCGGACGGTGTAGCAACCATGGATGAGCTCGTGGGCGCAGTCGTGGGTGAACTGCCAGAAGGAGATGAACACGTAGGAGGCGAACACCATCGCCGAGGCCCCCGCGGCGAGCCCGTCCAGCCCGTCGGTGAGGTTCACGGCATTGGAGAACCCGGCGATGAACAGGTACGCCAGGAGCACGAACGCGATGGAGCCCAGCGCGAACGGCGCCATGTCCCGGACGTAGGAGACGACTGTCGAGGCGGGCGTGACGCCCTGGTGGTTCGGGAAGTTGATCGCCAGCACGGCGAAGACGACCCCGACGAGCAATTGGCCGACCAGCTTGGCGGTCTTGTTCAGCCCGAGGCTGCGGCGATGCCGGATCTTCAGGTAGTCGTCGAGGAAGCCGACGGTGCCCATGCCGACCATCAGGAACAGCAACATGACGCCGGTGGCGGTGAAGCCCCAGTGGTCCTGGTCGGTGAGGATCAGGTGCGCGGCGAGATATCCGACGACCGTGGCGCCGACGATCACCGTCCCGCCCATGGTGGGCGTGCCCTTCTTGGACAGGTGACTCTCGGGACCGTCGTCCCGGATCTCCTGGCCCAGGCCCTGCCGGCGGAACGCGCGGATGGCGATCGGGGTGATCAGGATCGACATGATCAGGCCGAAACCGGCTGCGATCAGGACAGACTTCACGCGCCGGCCCCTGCGGTGAGGAGATCGGCGGCGAGCAGTTCCAGTCCGTAGGAGCGGCTGGCCTTGACGAGGACGACGTCCCCGGGCCGCAGCACCTCCGACAGCAGCTCGCGGGCAGCAGCCCGGTCCGGCACGTGCACCGACTCCTCTCCTGCGCGACGGCCGGCAGCCGCCGCGCCGTCGGCTATGCCTACCGCATCGGGACCGACCGCCACGATCAGGTCGACTCCGCCGGCCGCGGCGTCCCGGCCGAGCCGCTCGTGCTCCGCCGGCCCGTCCGGGCCGAGTTCGCCCATGGCCCCCAGGACGGCGATCCGCCGGGTGCCGGACAGACCTGCGAGTGCGGCCAGCGCGGCGCGCATCGACTCGGGGTTGGCGTTGTACGCGTCGTTGACGACGGTGACGCCGTCGTCGCGACGGGACACCTCCATGCGCCAGCGGCTCCGCGGGCCGGCAGCCGACAGCGCGTCGGCGACCTCGGCCGGGGCCATGCCCGCGGCCAGCGCTGCCCCGGCGGCCGACAAGGCATTGGCCACCTGGTGCTCGCCGACCACCTGCAGGGCCACGGGATGTTCCTCCCCGGCCGCGGCCAGCGTGAACCGGGCTCGGGCCGCGTCGTCCAGCGAGACGTCCTCGGCGCGGACGGCGGCACCCTCGCCCCGACCGGTGGTCAGGACGTGCGCGCGCGTCCGGGCAGCCATGGCCAGCACCCGGGGATCGTCGGCATTGAGGACGGCGGTGCCGTCCTCGGGGAGCGCCTCGATGAGCTCCCCCTTCGCCGCGGCGATCCCCTCGGGGCTGCCGAACTCACCGAGGTGCGCGGAGCCGACGTTGAGCACCACGCCGACGCGGGGCCGGGCGACGCGGCAGAGCCGGGCGATGTGCCCGGGGCCGCGGGAGCCCATCTCAAGGACGAGGAAGCGGGTCTGCTCGTCGGCGCTCAGGACGGTGAGCGGCAGGCCGATGTCGTTGTTATAGGACCCCGGCGGGCTCACGGTCGGCCCCGCCGCGGCCAGGACCTGGCCGAGCAGGTCCTTGGTGGAGGTCTTGCCGGAGGAGCCGGTGATCCCCAGCGTCTGCAGCCCCCCGGCGACCAGGCGGGTGTGCACACCGGCCGCGAGCCGGCCGAGCGCGGCGACCGGGTCGTCGACGACCACGCACGGCAGCGCACCGTCGGGGCGGGTGGTGATCGCGGCGACCGCGCCCGCGGCGGCAGCTGCGGGAAGGAAGTGGTGGCCGTCCACCCGTTCTCCCGCCACGGCGACGAACAGGTCGCCGGCGGCGACGGTGCGGGAGTCGAGGGTCACCGCCCCGGTGACAGCCGCGTCGGCGGAGCCGGTCAGCGCGCCGCCGGTGAGCGCGGCCACCTCGGCCAGGGTGAGCTCGATCATGCGTGGCTGCCCATCCCGGTCAGCACCTCGCGCAGCATGGTGCGGTCGTCGAAGGGGTGCACGGTGCCCCCGACCTCCTGGCCGCTCTCGTGCCCCTTGCCTGCGACCAGCAGGGTGTCCCCCGGTGCGGCCAGGGCGACCGCGGCAGCCAGGGCGTTGCGGCGTCCCGCGACCTCGAGCACCTCCGCCCGGCGGTCCGGGTGCACGTCCTCGACGCCGGCCAGCATCGCCGCGCGGATGACCGCCGGGTCTTCCGAGCGAGGGTTGTCGTCGGTGACGACGAGCACGTCGCTGCCGGCAGCGGCCGCGGCCCCCATCGCCGCCCGTTTGCCGGGATCCCGGTCGCCACCGCAGCCCAGCACGGTGATCAGCCGCCCGCTCGTCGCGTCACGCAACGCGGCGAGGGCGGTGGCCACGGCGTCCGGGGTGTGCGCGTAGTCGACGACGGCGACGAACGGCTGTCCGGCCTCGACCGGCTCCATCCGCCCGGGGACGACGGTCTCCGCCAGCCCCGCGAGCGCCGTCACGACCGGCACGCCGACGGCGTCGAGCAGAGCCACGGCCAGGACGGCGTTGGCCACGTTGAACCGGCCGGACAGCCGCAGCCGGGCCGGCCACGTCGCGCCGTCGGGGCCGCGCAGCATGAAGGTCGAGCCACCGCCCGGCGCCGGCTCGACGTCGGTCGCGGTCCAGTCGGCGGCCCCGTCGATCGACACCGTCCCGGCGTCCGGCCGCAGTCCGGCCAGGCGGCGGCCGGCGTCGTCGTCGAGCGTCACCAGTTCCCGCTCGGCACGACCGTCGAAGAGCATCGCCTTCGCCTGGAAGTACTCCTCGAGGTCGCCGTGGAAGTCCAGGTGGTCGCGCCCGAGGTTGGTGAAGCCCGCGGCTGCGAAGCGGACGCCCCCGACCCGGCCCATCACCAGCGCGTGGCTGGAGACCTCCATGACCACCGCCGAGACGCCCGACTCGCCCATCGTCGCCAGCAGTGCGTGCAGCGCGGGCGCCTCGGGTGTGGTGCGGACGCTGGGGAACTCGGTCACCGTCGGCTGTCCGTCGGCGTCCCGGCCGCGCGTGCGGGTCTGCACCGTGCCGATCAGACCGGTACCGAGCCCGGCTGCGGCCAGTCCGGCCTCGACCAGGTACGCCGTCGTCGTCTTGCCGTTGGTGCCGGTGATGCCGAGGACGGACAGCCGGTGGCTGGGCTCGCCGTACACCCGGTCGGCCACCTCGCCGAGCACGGCCCGGGGATCGTCCACGACGCACACCGGGACCCCGGCCGCGACGGCCGACTCGCGGCCGGTCGGGTCGGTGAGGACGGCGACCGCGCCACGGGACACGGCGTCCTGGACGTACTGGGTGCCGTGGGTACGAGCCCCGGGCAGTGCGGCGTAGAGGTCCCCGGGCCGGACCTCACCGGAGGCCAGGGTGACGCCACGGATCTGCGTGCCGTCCGCCAGACCGCCGACGGGAACCCCGACGAGGTCGGCCAGGTCGGCGAGCGCGATCGGGGAGGTGGTCGAGGGTCGGTTCCCCGTGGGCCGGGGCGTCGACCCGGCGTCGGTCGGGGTCACGGGGCTCCAATCTACCGGCGGGGGGTGCCGCATCCGCGCACCTCGGGGGGTGCAGAACGCCACAGAACCCTCAGGCGGTAGGTGGACCCCCGCCGCGAGCCCCCGCCGCGACGGTCAGGGGGTGCCGGCGAGGACGAAATCGGGTCGCGGCGTCCCCGACGGGACGACGCCGTCGGCCGTGAGGGCGTACCGCATGATGTCGGCGAACACCGGGGCGGCGACCTGGCCGCCCTCGGCGTCACTGCTGGGCCGCTCCAGGTCGACGGCGACGACGTACTGCGGGTCGTCAGCAGGGGCGAACCCCACGAAGGTGGTCACGTAGCCGCCGCCCGTGTAGCAGTTGCACGCCGGGTTGGCGCGCTGCGCGGTGCCGGTCTTGCCGGCCACCCGGAACCCCTCGATCTGACCGAGCGGCGCGGTACCACCGGGTCCGACGACCGCCTCCAGCATGTAGGCCATCTGGGCTGCGGTGGCCTGGCTGATCACCCGGGTGCTCTTCGGCGCGGGGGCGGCGGTCACCTTCCCGCCGGGCGCGGTGACCGACTCGACGATGCGAGGCTCGATCCGCACGCCGTTGTTCGCGATGGTCTGGTAGATCGAAGCCATCTGCAGCGTCGTGACCGAGACACCCTGACCGATCGGCACGTTGGCCGCCCGGCTGGCCGTCCAGTCCGCGGACTTCTGCAGGATGCCGGCGCTCTCGCCCGGCAGCTCGATGCCGGTGGTGCTGCCCAGCCCGAATGCGCGAAGGTACTGCTCGAGCTTCTCGTTGCCGACCTCGCGGGCCAGCATGATCGCGCCGACGTTGCTGGAATGGGCGAGGATGCCGGTGACCGTCCACTCGATCGGCTGGTGGTCGTGGGCGTCGGTGACCACGCGGTCGCCGGCGTCGATGTGACCGTTGACGGTGAGCAGCGTGTCCGGCGTGGCCTTCCCCTCCTCCAGTGCGGCCGAGAGGGTCACCGCCTTCATGACCGAGCCCGGCTCGAAGACGTCGGAGACGAGGGGGTTGCCCAGCAGATTCGGATCGGTCTTCGAGTAGTTCCCGGGGTCGTAGCCCGGGCAGGACCCCATCGCGACCACGTGGCCGGTGTGCACGTCGAGGACCACCGCCGAGGCGCGGGTGGTGGCGCCGTCCTTGCAGGCCTCCCCCAGCCGCCGCTCGGTCACGTACTGCAGGTCCTGGTCCAGGGTCAGTTTCACGGTGTTGCCGTCGATGGCGGGCGTGGACTCGTCGATGCCCGAGGGGATCGGGTTGCCGCCGCTGCCCACCTCCACCCGACGGTGGCCTGGGGTCCCGGCGAGCTTGTCCTGGAAGGCCTGCTCGATGCCGGCGAGGCCCGCGCCGTCGCGGCCCACGAAACCGACCACCTGGCCGCCCACCGTGCCGGCCGGGTACAGCCGGACGGGGTCGTCCTCGAAGGAGATGCCGGGCAGTCCCAGCTTGTCGATGGCGTCGGTCGTCTGCGGGGAGACCTGGGCCGCCAGGACGACGTAGCGGCCGGCCTGCGACAGCTTGGTGCTCAACTCCGCCTCGGGGACGTCCAGCAGCGTGGTCAGGGCGCCGGCCGTGCGGTCCGGGTCCTTGACCAGGGTCGGGTCGGCCACCACCCGGGAGGCCTCGACGGTGTACGCGAAGGGGTTCCCGTCCCGGTCGAGCACCGCGCCCCGGAGGGCGGCGATGGGATAGGTACGCAGCCGGTCCTGCTCGGCGGCGTTGGCGTAGGCGGCCCCGTCGACGCCCTGCAGGACCGCCAGGCGGCCGACCACGAGCACCAGCAACGTGATCATGAGGACGAGGCCCCAGCGGTTACGCAGCACGCGCTGATCGACCGAGAGTCCGGCGCCGCTGCGCCGGCTGCCCGGGACCCGGCGCGAGGTGAACGCCCCCGGGCGGACCGTGTTCGGCACTGCTCAGTTCCCGCCCGCGGCATGGCCGGGTGCCGTCGCGGGCTCGGGGGTGCCGCGCAGGACGGAGCCGCCGTCGGGCTCGATCACCAGGTAGGCCGCCGGGCCGGCCGGCACGAGGCCGGCCGCGACCGCCGCGCGTGCGACCTCGGCGGGCGTGTTGCTGGAGACCACCTGCCGCTCGAGTCGCTGCACCTCCTGGGCCCGGTGGGCGTTGTCCGCGCGCAGCTGGGTGGCCTTCAGCGAGTCGACCGCGATGGCGGTGTTGAGGACCAGCAGTCCCAGCGTGGTGCCGATCAAGAGGGCGACGATGAGCAGGACGAACGGGGCGCGGCGGTTCCGGAGGAAGGATGTGGGCCGCCGGCGGGGACGGGCGGCGGTGACGCCCGGGACGAGCCGTAGTTCCGGCCGCGGGGTCGGCCGGGGCGTGCTGCGGGTCCCCGTGCGCGCGGTGCCGCGGGGCGTCGTCGTCCGCTGGGTCGTCGTCCGCTGGGTCGTCGTCCGCGGGGTCGTCGTCCGGGGCGTCCGCGGGGTCGACGTCCGGGGCGTCCGCGGGGTCGACGTCCGGGCGGACGGCGCGGTGGTGCGGGCAGTGGCGCGGCTGTTCATGCGGCCCTCCGGATGCGCTCGGCAGCGCGGACGCGTGCGGACGCGGCCCGCGGGTTGGCGGCGATCTCGTCCTCGGTTGCTTCCTCGCCGCCGCGAGTCAGCAGCCGCATGACGGGGCCGAGCTCGGGCACCAGGACGGGGAACTCCGGCGGCGTCCGGTCGACGGCGCCGGCGGCCAGGGTCTGCTTGACGATGCGGTCTTCGAGGGAGTGGAAGGTGATGACGACGACCCGGCCCCCGATGGCCAGGGCGTCGACGGCCGCGGGGAGAGCCCGCTCGAGGGCCCCGAGCTCGTCGTTGACCTCGATGCGCAGCGCCTGGAAGGTCCGCTTGGCGGGGTGGCCACCGGTGCGCCGGGTGGCGGCCGGGATGGAGTCGCGCACCAGCTCGGCCAGGCGAGCGGTGCTGGTGAACGGCTCCCGGCTGCGCTCGCGGTCGATGGCGGCGGCGATCCGGGAGGCGAAGCGCTCCTCGCCGTAGACCCGCAGCACGCGGGCGAGGTCCTTCGGCGGGTAGGTGTTGACGATCTCGGCGGCGGTCCGCGGGGCGCCGGGGTCCATCCGCATGTCCAGCGGCGCGTCGACGGAGTAGCTGAAGCCCCGTTCGGGCCGGTCGAGTTGCAGCGAGGAGACGCCCAGGTCGAACAGCACGCCCTGGACCTCGGCGATGCCGAGCCGGGCGAGGACGTCGGGGAGCTCGTCGAACACGGCCGGGACGAGGGTCACGCGGTCGCTGTGGCCGGCGGCCTCGATCCGCCGGGCGGCCTCGGCGCACGCCTCCGGGTCGCGGTCCAGGCCGATCAGCCGGAGACCCGGGTGCGCGTCGAGCATCGCGAGGGAGTGGCCGGCCAGGCCCAGGGTGGCGTCGACCAGGACGGCGCCGTCGGCAGCGCACGCCGGGCCGAGGAGTTCGGTGACCCGTTCCAGCAGGACGGGCACGTGCACCGCGGGCCGCAATGGGCCCGGCGCCGCGGCAGATCCCGTGCTGCTCATCGTCGACTGCCTCTCGAACGGGCCGGGGTTGCTCCTGGGATGGTCCCGCGCGCCGGCGCCCGGCGGTGGGACGCGGGCTGCATGCGACGCGAATCGGTTCCGGTGGAGCCGAGTGGGGATGGTGGGGCGGAGTGGGGGAAGTGGAGCGGGGTGGGGCGCGGATCCGGCGGGAGTGGTGGCCCGCCCCCCGCGGGGCTCCGCCTGGCGTCGGGGAAGAGCGTCAGGTGGTGCCCCGCGGGGGCGGTGGGCTGCCTCGCTCCGGTGTGGCTGGTCCTGCGCAGTTGTTCGGTACCGAGTCGCGGGGAAGGCGGCTGGGGCCCGGACCGGTCGAGCCGCAGGGAAGGCGGCTCGTTCGGCGGCTGCGCAGGCCCGCATCAGCGGGTGGCGGCATGCCCTGGGATCACGACAGCGTCGGCATCCCCTCGCTCTCCATGTCGGCGTAGGCGGCCTCCTGCTCGGCCACGTAGGCCTCCCAGTTGGCGGCGTCCCAGATCTCGAAGCGGGTGTCCACACCGACGATGACGACGTCGCGGTCCAGCCCCGCGTACTCCCGCAGGCTCGCGGGGATGGTGATGCGGCCGGTCT
>JAOPWM010000152.1 GCA_025965695.1 Blastococcus sp. | reverse complement strand
CCGTCATGGCGGCGGTCCCCCGCGCGTCCCCGGGTGCTCCATCCGTCGGTTCGACGGACGGCCGGTCCTGACCCGGCCCGAACCCCTCACCCCCTCGGCCCTGGCCGACCGCCTCGCCGGACTCCTCGCCGGGCTGCGTCCAGAACCCGGCGCCGCTGCTCTGCGCGTCGCCGTCGACGGCCCCGAGCCGGCCCATCCCGACGCGCTCGCTCACGCGATCGCCGCCCGGTTGCCCGCCCTGGGCCGTCCCGCGGTCGTCGTGCCCGCTACCGGCTTCTACCGTCCCGCGTCGCTGCGGCTCGAACACGGACGCACCGATCCCGGCGCCCGGTACACCGACTGGCTGGACGTCGGCGCCCTGGCCCGCGAGGTGCTGAACCCGGTCGGACCGGGCGGCGACGCGACCTACCTGCCCGTGCTCTGGGACCTCGAGCGGGACCGCGCCGCCCGCGCGCGGCCACGGCCGATGCCCATTGACGGCGTGCTGCTGGTACCCGGGGCGTTGCTGCAGGGGGTCGGCCTGGCCTTCGACGTCGTCATCCACCTGCGGGTCGGCCCGGCGGCCCGGCGGCGACTGACGCCGTCCGAACAGGCCTGGGAGCTGCCCGCGTTCGACCGCTACGACGACGAGGTCGACCCGGCCGCATGGGCCGATGCCGTCGTCCTCGCCGACCACCCTGACCGCCCAGCGCTGATGCTGGCCGGGCGATTCCTCGGCTAAGGCCCCCGCCCGGGCACCACCGCGAGCCTGCGAGGGGTGGGGAGGAGGGGGTGCTTATCCGAACTCGCCGGCGATCCAGCGGTCGAGGATGTTCCGCGCGATCGACACGGAAGGCGGCAGGGCGCGTGGCCCCTCCCCCGCGAGCAGCTCCGCGCGGGTGAACCAGCGGGCCTCCTCGATCTCGTCGGGGTCCAGCCGGAGCGGCTCCCCGCCGTCGGCTCGCGCCACGAAGCCGAGCATCAGCGACTGCGGGAACGGCCAGGGCTGGCTACTCACGTAGCGGATGTCGCTGACCTGCAGACCGACCTCCTCGGCGACCTCGCGGGCGACGGCGGCCTCGGCGGACTCCCCGGGCTCGACGAAGCCGGCCAGGATCGAGAACCGGCCCGGCGGCCAGACCGCCTGGCGGCCGAGCACGACCCGGTCGGCACCGTCGTGCACGAGCATGATCACGGCGGGGTCGGTCCGGGGGAACACCTCGGTGCCGCTGGTCGGGTCCCGCTGCACCCACCCGTGGCGCTCGATGGTCGTCGCCGCCCCCGTCAGCGGGCTGAAGCGATTGCGCTCGTGCCATTCCAGGATGCCGATGGCCTGGACGAGCAGGCCCGCGTCCAGGTCACCCAGATCGGCGCCGACCTCCCGGAGGCCGGTCCACTGGTCGACCGGGCGGCCGCTGACGGTGAGCGAGCGCTCCCCGCGGACGGCGGCATACGGGACGCCGTCCGCCTCGCCGAGATAGACAGCTCCGAGTGGGAGTTCGGGCTGCTCGTCCCAGACCAGCTGCGGCCCGGACGGCCCCTCGGCCACCGGCACGGCCCGCTTGCCGTCGACCGTCAGCACCCGGACGGGACGCCCGCCCGTGGGGTCCGGCAGCGAGCGGGACAGGTGCCCACGGTCGTGGGCGACCCGCGACAGCACCGGCACGCCCCCGTCGGAGGGACGGGTGCCCTCCGGCCAGGCGGACTCGGGGCTGGAACTCCCCGGCGGCGGCGGGTTGTCCGCGGGGGTGCTGCCCCCGGCCGGCACGCTCACGAGGGACCGCCGTCCTGGGCCTTCGTGACAGTGACGGGTGCGAGGGCCTGCAACGGCCCGGCGACCTGACCGGAGTCACCGACGACGACAGCGGTCAGGGCCTCGGCGGCCAGGTAGCGCAGCGAGACGTCCTGGACCTCCTCGACCGTGACCGCGGCCAGCGCCTGCTGGTGCTCGGCGAGCCATTCCGCAGGCAGGCCGGCACCGATCAGCGCTGACAGGGTGCTGGCCAGACCGGCGTGCGTGGCCGTGGAGAGAGCCATGCTGCCGAGGATGTAGCGGCGCGCACCGTCGAGTTCGGCGTCGGTCACGGGAGTGAGAGCCATCCGGCCGAGCTCGTACCAGGTCTCCAGCAGTGCCGGGCCGGTCACCTCCGTGGCGACGTCGGCCTCGACGACGAACGACGAGCCGGCCGCCTGGTGATCCACCGAACTGCGCGGGCTGTAGGTGTAGCCACGCCGCTCGCGGATGTTCTCCACCAACCGCGAGGAGAAGTAGCCACCGAAAATCATGTTGGCCAGCCGCACGGCAGGCAGGTCCGGGTCGGTGCGGCCAGGGGCGGGGCCGCCGAGCCGGAGGTTGGACTGCACCGCGCCGGGCCGGTCGATGATCTCGATCCCCGGCAGCCGGAGCTCCGGTGCCGGCGGGGCCTCCACGGCGTGCCCGGTCGCCGACCAGGCCGCGAGCGCTCCCGCGATCACGTCGGTCGCGGCGGAGGGCTCGAGGTCACCGACCAGCACGAGGCTGCTGCCGGCGGGCAGCACGCGCTCCCGGTGCAGCCGGCGCAACGCCTCGGCGTCCACGGCCGCCACGAGCTGGTCGTCCGGCAGCTGGATGGCGTACGGGTGGTCGCCGTAGCGGCGGGCCGCCAGAGCCGTCCGGGCGATGACGGCCGGCTGGGAGCGGGCGATCGCGATCCGCTCGGCCACCCGGTCGCGCTCCCCCTCGACCTTGTCGTCGGGGTACGTCGCGTCGGTGAGCAGCTCGGCGAGCAGGCCGAGGACCGGCGCCAGGCCGCCCGGGAGCATCGTCGTGGCGAACAGCAGGCGGTCGGCATCGGTGGAGACCGACAGCTCCGCACCGTAGCTCTGCAGCAGCTCGGCGATGCCGGTCTGATCATGCGCCCCCGTCCCCAGCAGCACCGCGCCGGAGAGCACGGTGCCGCGGGCGGTGTGCTCCCCCGCGGCCAGCGCGGTCCGCGCGGCGAAGGGCACCCGCAGTCGCAGCTCGATCAGCGGCACGCCGGGGCGGGGCACGACGACCAGCCGCAGCCCGTTCGGCAGCGTCGTCTCGTGCGCCTCCGGTACCGGCTGCGGGCGCGGCTCGCCGAGCGGCGGGATCAGCGAGAGGTCGAGCGTGGCACTCATCGTCGTCCCCCCGTGGCCCGCAGCTCCAAGACGGCGGCGGTGTCCGGATCCAGCCGCCGGGCAGCGTCCTTCACCTGATCGGGAGTCACCGCAGCCAGCCGCGCGGCGACCTCACCGGCCAGCTCGGCGCGACCGTGGATCAGCTCCGCGGCCGCGAAACCCAGCGTGCGGCCGAGGACGGAGTCCGCCTGCCGCAGCAGCTGTGCCTCGGTCCGCGCCTGCACGCGTCCGAGCTCGTCCGCACCGACGCCCTCGGTGGCGATCCTCTGGATCTCCTCGTTCACCGCGGCCTGCACCCGTTCGGGCGGGACAGCGGCCGGGTGGTGCACCTGGGTGGTCAGCAGCGTGGCGTCACGGACGTCGAACGGGTCGCCGAAGAGGCCGACGTAGCTGCTCTGGGCGATGGCGATCCGGTCGTCGTGCACCAGTCGGCGCTCCAGGCGGGAGGCGTCACCCTCGCTGAGCAGCTCGGCGAGCAGCACGGTGCCGAGGTAGCTGTCGAAATCCCCGATCGGGTCGGGCACGCGCCAGCCGATCGCGAGGGCGGGCGCCGGTGCCAGCGCGTCCTCGACGACCGCCGTCCGGACCGCCGTCGGCATCGGCTCGCCGGTCACGGGGATCGGCTGCACCGGGCGGGCGGCCACGGGTGCGAACCAGCGCTGGATCAGCCGCTCGGTCTCGGCCACGTCGAGGTCGCCGCCGATGCACAGGACGGCGTTGCCCGGGGCGTAGAAGCGGGAGAAGAAGTCCGTGGCGTCGTCGACCGTGGAGGACTCCAGGTCGACGAAGGACCCGTAGCCGTCGTGGGTGTTGGCAAAGCTCTCGAAGGCGATCTGCGGCAGCTGCAGCCAGGGAAAGGCGCCGTAGGGCCGGTTGAGCACGTTGACCCGGATCTCCTCCTTCACCACGTCGATCTGGTTGCGGAGGTTCTCCTCGGTGATCGCCGGCGCGGCCATGCGGTCTGCCTCGAGAAAGAGCGCGCGCTCCAGCGCCTCTGCCGGGAGCGCCTCGAAGTAGTTCGTGTAGTCCTGGTGGGTCGAGCCGTTGAACGTTCCCCCGGCGGCCTGCACCAGCCGCGCGTGCTCCATCTTCGGGACGTTCGCCGACCCCTGGAACATCATGTGCTCGAAGAGGTGGGCGAAGCCGGTTCGGCCCTCGGGCTCGTTGCGCATGCCGACGTCGTAGAAGACGCTCACGGCGACGACGGGCACGCTGCGGTCGGGCGCGAGCACCTCCCGCAGGCCGTTGTCGAGCGTGAACCGCTCCACCGGGTGCCGCAGGGTCAGGTCGGCCCCAGCTGCTGTCACGCTCCGACCCTAACCCCGTCCCGCGACACGCCGGGCGCCGGTTCCCCCACCGGGGTGGAACGGATCTCGGTCACAACACGTCGAAGTCGTCCAGGACGCGGTCGATCGCCCCGTAGAGCTCGGCGTGGG
>JAOPWM010000010.1 GCA_025965695.1 Blastococcus sp. | reverse complement strand
AGCATCGGGACGCCGAAGCCGAGGGTCTTGCCGGTGCCGGTGCGGGCCTGGCCGATGAGGTCGTGGCCGGCCAGCGCCAGCGGGAGGGTCAGCTCCTGGATGGCGAAGGTGCGGGTGATCCCCGCCTCGGCCAGTGCGGCGACGACGTCGGGGTGGACGTCGAAGTCGCTGAACAACGGGCTGTCGCCGGCGACGGGGGCGCCGCCGAGCTCTTCGACCTGCGACTCGAGTTCCTCGGGAGCGGGGGCGCCGGTCTCGGCGCGCTCGAGGGCGGCTGCGTCGGTGGCGGGGGAGTCGGGGGCGTCGGTGGACGTGGGGGAGTTCTCGGTGGAGGTCAGTGCTCTCGCCTCTGGTCTGCTGGGGGACCGGCTCCGGCGGCGGGGACCCGCTGCGTCGGACCTGTCCCGGTCGGTTGTCGCGGGATCGGTTCCAGCGCCAACGCAGCCAGCAGAACCGGGCGTCAGTGACATCTGCCCGGGAGACAGCCCGCGAGGGCGTCGTCCAGCGGTCGTCAGCGCACAGATACAAGCGAGCCTGACGGCTCGCCGATTCCCATGGTAGCGCGGCCACCGGTTAGCCTCTGCGCGCCGCGCTGCCCAGAGCCCCGTCCGGGGTAGGGCAGCGCACCGAGCCGCAAACCTGGAGATGCCCGTGCCCCCGGTCGACAGTCCCGCCGTCGTCGACCTGCTGGCGGTGCTGGCCTACGCCGAGCTGACCGCCTTCGACCGGCTCGCCGAGGACTCCCGGCTGGCCCCGACGCTCGGCGGTCGCGCCGCGCTGGCCCGCATGGCGGCCGCCGAGATCGGCCATCACGGCCGGCTCACCGACCGGCTGACCGAGCTCGGCGTCGACCCCGCGCAGGCGATGGCCCCGTTCGTCTCCGCCCTCGACGCCTTCCACGAGGGCACCCGGCCCAGCAACTGGCTCGAGGGACTGGTCAAGGCGTACGTGGGCGACGGGCTCGCGTCGGACTTCTACCGGGAGATCGCCGGCTTCCTGCCCGAGCCCGACCGTGCGCTGGTCCTGGACGTGCTCGCCGACACCGGCCACGCGGACTTCGCCGTCCGTGAGGTACGCGCGGCCATCAAGGCCGACCGGCGGGTCCCCGGCCGGTTGTCCCTGTGGGGCCGGCGCCTCGTGGGCGAGGCGATGACCCAGTCCCAGGCGGTGATCGCCGAGCACGACGGGCTGGCCGAGCTGATCATCAGCGGCACCGGCGACCTCGGCGGCGTCGCGCGCCTGATCGGGCGGATCACCGATGCACACACCAAGCGGATGAAGGCCCTGGGGCTCAATCCTTGACGCGATGACACTGCGATCCTGAGGACACTGCGATCCTCCGGATCCACCGCGGCCAGGTGCCGTCCCCTACGCGGGCCGAGCGTGACAGGGCCCCCCGGCGGGAGGCCTCCGGCCCCCACACCGGGGGGCCCGGTGGAGTACTTCGGTGTCAGGCGCCGGCGATGAATCCCACGCGGCGCTGGTCGGGCTGCGCGATCTCGACGTAGGCGATCCGGTCGACAGGGACGACGACGCGACGACCCCGCTCGTCGACCAGGGTCAGCAGGCCGTCCTTGTTCGAGCCGGACATGGCTGCCGACACATCGGCTGCGATCTCTTCAGGGGTCTTGGGACTGTCGATGACCAGCTCCCTGGGGGAGTGCTGAACACCGATCTTGACTTCCACGTGGGCGATGCCTCCTCGGTTCGCGCGACTGACCCCAACGCTAGTCCAGGGCCGCCGGACGGGACCCGCTGGCGGGGTGCGCCGTCAGCGAACGATCAGTGCGGCAGGTGCTCGCCGTCGACCCGGGGAAAGCCGGAGATCCCGCGCCAGGCCAGGGCCGACATGAGCGACACCGCCTCGTCGCGGGACACGGTGCCCTTGCGCGGCAGCCACCACCGGGCGCTGGTCTCGGCCAGCCCGGTGAGCCCGGAGGCGAGCAGCAGCGCCCGCTCGGGGTCGGCGCCCGTGTCGGCCGCGATCACGCCCGCGATGGCCTCGACGCAGACGCCGGTGCCGCGGTCGACGATGGAGCGGACGTCGTCGTCGTTGCGCAGGTCGGACTCGAAGACCAGGCGGAACGCCTCGCCCTCGGCGTCGATGAAGTCGAAGTAGGCACCCACGGCGCCGTCCACCCGGGCACGGTTCACGTCGGTCTTGCCCATCGCCTCGGCGACGCGGTCGGCCAGTTCGGAGACGTGCTCCTCCAGCAGCGCGAGGTAGAGCTCCCGCTTGCCGGGAAAGTGCTGGTAGAGGACCGGCTTGCTGACCCCGGCGCGGTCGGCGATGTCGTCCATGGCTGCGGCGTGGAAGCCCTGGGCGACGAAGACGTCCTGGGCGGCACGCAACAACTGCAGCCGGCGCGCACTCCTCGGCAGGCGGGAGGTGCGCCGGTTGTTCACGGCGGCGGGGCGTGGCGGCTGCATGACGTGACCGATGTTACCGGCGGGTTCCCCCACCGCATGTCGTCCGGTCGAGGATTACCTTCGACTGGATGTCCGAGTCGTCCTCGTCGCAGGCCGCGCCCGCCGCAGGGCGGCCCGCGACGTCCTCCACCACGGCACTGCCGCCGCTGAAGTCCGTTCTGCCCCCGTGGCCCGGGGAGGAGATCGCCGTGCGCGGCGGCGAGGTCTTCGTCCGCTACACGCCATGGACCGGTCCGGAGGACGGCTCCGATGCCCCGCGCGAGCGGGCCCTCTACGTGCACGGGCTGGGTGGGGCGTCGACGAACTGGACCGACCTGGCCGCCCTGCTGGCCGTGCGGTTCGACGGCTGGGCGATGGACCTGCCCGGCTTCGGCCGGTCCCAGCCGCCGCCGCGCGGTCGCTACTCGATCGGTGGGCACGTGCGGGCCGTCGTCGACGTCCTGGAGCACATCGCGCGCCAGCCGGGTGCGGCCGCCGGCCGGCCGGTGCACCTGATCGGCAACTCCCTGGGCGGCCTGGTGAGCTTGCTGGTCGCCAGCCGCCGTCCCGACCTGGTCGCATCCCTCACGCTGATCTCGCCGGCCATGCCGGTCTACCGGGTCCCGCCGGCGTTCAGCCGCGCGCTGCTGCTGCTCCTGGTGCCGGGGATCCCCTCGCTGGCCGCCCGCAGGATCGGTGCGATCACGCCGGAGCAGAGCGTCCGGGCCATGGTCCGGATGTGCTTCGGCGAGCCGTCCCGCGTGCCGCCGGAGCGGTTGGAGCAGGCGGTCCAGGAGATGCACGAGCGGGCCGGGCAGCCCTGGGCCGACCGCGCGCTCACCCACAGCATGCGCGGGCTGATCACGTCCTACCTGAGGGGCGGCGCGGCCAACGCGTGGCGGGCAGCACGGGCGCTGACCCCGCCGACGCTCGTGGTGTGGGGGAGCAAGGACCGGCTCGTCGACCCGGCCCTGGCACCGCGGCTCGTTGCCGTCGTCCCCGATTCGCGCCTGCTGGTGCTCGACGGGGTGGGACACGTGGCGATGCTCGAGGCGCCGGAGCTGACGGCGCGGGCCGTGCTGGGCATGGTCGAGTCGACGGACGGCGTGGAGAGAGCAGCAACGTGCCGGTGATCCCTGGCTGCGGTCGACACGTCATGGAGCGTGAGACGCTGACCCGCTGAGGCCCGTGCACGGACGAGGAGCAGGAGTGCGGCCAGTGGGAGGACGCCCGGCGGACGGTCGCCGCGTGTACCCCAGACCCGGTGGTCCGCGACCACCGCGCCCCGCTCCCCTCGTCGCCCGGCCGGCGCTCCCTGTGCCCCCGCGCCAGCGGGTGACGGTCCGAAGCCGTCCGGGCCGGGTCCGCCGCTTCGTCCTTCGTTACGGCTGGCGCGCGTACGCCGTCCCGCTGCTGACGATCGCCACGATCGCCGTCCTCCTGGACCTCGCGCTCTCCACACCGGGTACGCCGGCCGGCGCTGCCGCGGCCGCCGTCTCCATGGCTGTCCCGACGGTCGAGAGCGTGCCGACCGCCCCCGCAGAGGGCGACGTCGGCCCGATCCGGGCACCCCAGGTAGCGGGGAAGGAGACCTACGTCGAGGTCGGCGACGGCTCGTTGTCCGTGGTCGACGGCACGTCGAAGGTGTACGGCAGCGGACCGCTGCAGCGCTTCATCGTGGAGGTCGAGGACGGTATCGACGTCGACGGCGCCGGGTTCGCCGCGGCCGTGGAGTCGACGCTCGGCGACCCCCGCTCCTGGGGCAACGAGGGCCGGATGTCCTTCCAGCGCGTCGGGGTCGACGAGGCTGCCGCCGGCCAGTTCGAGTTCAAGGTGAGCCTGGTCAGCCCCGGTCACATGGAGACCTACTGCCCGGGCGTCGGCACCGGCGGGTACACCTCCTGCCGCTACGCCGACCGCGCCGTCATCAATCTGGCGCGCTGGGCGACCGCCGTTCCGGACTACGAGGGCGACATCGCGACCTACCGTCTCTACGTGATCAACCACGAGGTCGGGCACGTGCTCGGCAACGGGCACGAGCCGTGCCCCGGAACCGGCCAGATCGCCCCGGTCATGCAGCAGCAGACGCTCGGGCTCGAGGGCTGCGTCAAGAACGCCTGGCCATACCCCTGAGTCGCGCTGCACGCTCCTGACCGCGGCCGGGTGCCGTTCCCCCGTTGCGCCGAGCCCAGCCCGCACCCTCGTCGGGAAGCCTCCGGGCCCCGCTCCCGGACCACAGCCGCCGGCGGTAGCGGGCCATCTTCGTCCACAGGCTTGTCGAGCGCGGCGCGTGCTGCCTGTCACCCGCCGCTGGGAGGCCGACGACCCCGCGCCGGGCGCGGGAGTTCGGAGCGGCCCGCGACGGGAAGAGGTGGGCCTGTCACGCTGTTATGTGCACGAACGTCGGCTCCTGTGGGGCCGCAGTCGGATCACAAGAGGAGCAAACCCGTGTCCCTGCCACCCCTGGTGGAGCCCGCCTCCGACCTCTCCGTCGAGGAGGTCCGCCGCTACAGCCGCCACCTGATCATCCCCGACGTCGGGATGGACGGGCAGAAGCGGCTGAAGAACGCCAAGGT
>JAOPWM010000095.1 GCA_025965695.1 Blastococcus sp. | reverse complement strand
CCGCGGCCCGCTCCTCGGCGTCGCCACCGATCTCACCTATCATCACGATGGCCTCGGTCTCCGGGTCGTCCTGGAAGGCCTGCAGGCAGTCGATGAGCGTAGTCCCGATGACCGGGTCGCCACCGATGCCGACAGCCGTCGAGAAACCGATGTCCCGGAGCTCGTACATCATCTGGTAGGTCAGGGTGCCGGACTTGCACACCAGCCCGATCTTCCCGGCCTGGGTGATGTTGGCCGGGATGATGCCGGCGTTGGACCGCCCGGGGCTGATCAGCCCGGGGCAGTTCGGCCCGATGATCCGGGTGGTGCTGCCCTGGGCGTGTGCCCAGAAGTAGGTCGAGTCGTGCACCGGGATGCCCTCGGTGATGACGACGGCGAGCCCGATCTGGGCGTCGATGGCCTCGATGACGGCGGCCTTGGCGCCGGCCGGTGGCACGAAGATGACGCTGACGTCGGCGCCGGTCTCCTTCATGGCCTCGGCCACGCCGCCGAAGACGGGCACGCTGGCCCCGTCGAAGTCGACGCTCTGGCCGGCCTTCTTCGGGTTGACGCCACCGACGATGGCGGTGCCGGACGCGAGCATGCGCTGGGTGTGCTTGCGCCCCTCGGACCCGGTCATGCCCTGGACGATGACCTTGCTGTTCTCGTTGAGGAAGATCGACATTCTGGTGTCCTGTCGGGAGTCGGGGCGGTCAGGCGGCGGCGAGTTCGGCGGCCCGGCGCGCTGCGCCGTCCATCGTGTCGACCACGGTCACCAGGGGGTGGTTGGCCTCGGCGAGGATCCGGCGGCCCTCCTCGACGTTGTTGCCGTCGAGCCGGACCACCAGCGGCTTGGTGGCCTCGTCGCCCAGGATGCCGAGGGCGGAGACGATGCCGTTCGCGACCGCGTCGCATGCGGTGATCCCGCCGAAGACGTTGACGAACACGCTCTTCACGGCGGGGTCGGAAAGGATGATCTCCAGACCGTTGGCCATCACCTCGGCCGAGGCGCCACCGCCGATGTCGAGGAAGTTGGCCGGCTTGACGCCGCCGAACTCCTCACCGGCGTAGGCGACGACGTCCAGGGTGCTCATGACCAGGCCGGCACCGTTGCCGATGATCCCGACCTCGCCGTCGAGCTTGACGTAGTTGAGGTTCTTCTCCTTGGCCGCGGCCTCGAGCGGGTCGGCGGAGGCGGCGTCCTCCAGAGCGGCGTGCTCGGGGTGCCGGAAGCCGGCGTTCTCGTCGAGGGTGACCTTCGCGTCGAGCGCCAGCACGGTGCCGTCGGGCGCCTTGGCCAGCGGGTTGATCTCGACCAGCGTGGCGTCCTCCTGCGTGAAGACCTCCCACAGCTGCTCCGCGATGGCGATCACCTGGTCGCGCACCTCGGCCGGGAAGTTCGCCGCGTCGACGATCTCGGTCGCCTTGGCGAGGTCGACGCCGGTCGTGGCGTCGATCGGGATACGGGCCAGCGCCTCGGGCTTGGTCACCGCGATCTCCTCGATCTCCATGCCGCCCTCCACGGAGGCCATGGCGAGGAAGGTGCGGTTGGAGCGGTCGAGAAGGTAGGAGAAGTAGTACTCGGCGGCAATGTCGCTCGCCTGGGCAACCATCACCTTGTGGGTGATGTGCCCCTTGATGTCGAGGCCGAGGATGTCCTGCGCGCGTGCCTTGGCGTCCTCGGGGTTGTCGGCAAGCTTCACGCCGCCGGCCTTGCCGCGACCGCCGACCTTCACCTGCGCCTTGACGACGACGGGGGCAGAGATCTCGCGCGCGATCGCCTCCGCCTCCTCGGGCGTCTCGGCGACACCGCCGGGGAGCACGGGTACGCCGTGCGAGGCCAACAGGTCACGGGCCTGGTACTCGAAGAGATCCACGAACAGGCACCGTAGCCCGCCCGTAACCTCCCCGCGCCATCGGGCGTTGTAGGGGTGGGGGCCGGGTGGGGCGCATCACAGAGTGTGTCACTCCATCGGGCCCCTCCGACTGCCTGCACGTGCCTGCTCGACCCGCCTCGACGACGAGGAGTCCCCAGTGCGACGCGCCACGACCGTCCTGCTGACCGCCGTATTGACCACGGGCGGCCTGGCCGCACTCGCACCGCCCGCCGCCGCCGCCGCCGAGATCCAGCCGCGGAACCTCACCATCACGGTGACGAACCTCGGCCCCGAGCACCGCACTTGCTTGGTCGACGCCGACCTCTACATCCCGGCAGGAGTGAGCTCCTCCGCACCGGCCCCGGCGCTGCTGGCCACCAACGGCTTCGGAGGCACGAAGGCCGACCAGGCCGATCTGGCGCAGGGCTTCGGTGAGCAGGGCTACGTGACGCTCTCCTACACCGGACTCGGGTTCGTCGACGGTGACAACTGCCCGATCACGCTGGATGACCGCGAGCACGACGGCGCCGCCGCCGGCCAGCTGATCCGGTTCCTGGGTGGGGATCCCTCGATCACGGCCGTGGACGACGCCACGGGTGAGCCCGTGCGCATCGACCAGGTGGTCCGTGAGGATGGGAAGACCGGCACCCCCTACGACCCACAGGTGGGCATGACCGGCGGGTCCTACGGCGGGCAGATCCAGTTCGCGACGGCGGGGGTCGAGAAGGCCGCCGGCACCGACCGGCTGGACGCGATCATCCCGCTGATCACCTGGAACGACCTCTCCTACTCCCTCGCGCCCGAGAACAGCGGTCTGCCGCGGGGCACGGCCCGCAGCCGGTCGGTGACCTCGTCCGGGACAGGCGTCTTCAAGTACCAGTGGGCGGCACTGTTCACGACCGTGGGCGTCGTCAACGGGGTGGAGGACATCCCGTCGGCAACCGACCCGACGGCATGGCAGCACTTCGTCGACAACAACTGCGGCAACTTCGAGCCAGAGGTCTGTCAGGCCCTCGCCGAGGTCGGGACGATCGGGTACCCGAGCCAGGCCTCGATCGACTTCCTCCGGTCCAACTCCGTCGCCAGTTACATGGGCGACGTCCGGGTGCCCACGCTGATCGGTCAGGGCCAGGCCGACACGCTCTTCAACCTCCAGGAGTCGGTGGCGACCTACACGGCACTGAAGCGCCAGGGGACGCCGGTCTCGCTCGCCTGGCAGTCGTGGGGACACAGCCACTCCACCCCGCAGCCGGGCGAACTGGACATGCGACACCCCGCCCAGTCCCTCCAGGGCCGCGCGGCTCTCGCCTGGTTCGACCACTACGTCCGTGACCGGGGACCGAAGCCGCCGCAGGGCTTCGCGTACTACCGCGACTGGGTCTACGCGGAGACCGGCGACATCAACCAGGCCTACGCCACCGCCCCGTCCTACCCGGTCGGCACCGAGCGGACGTACTACCTGTCCGGCACCAGCACGCCCGCCGCGGACGGCGCCCTGGTGAGCAGCAGCGCGCAGGTGACCCCGGGCACGAGCGCGTACGGCAACCTGGCGCCGGTCGGCCCGAACTACACCGAGACGTCGGCGCTCGACCAGACCGGACCGGTCACCGACCCGCCGGGGTCCGGGATCCGGTTCTCGACCGCGCCGCTGACCCAGCCGATGGACATCGTCGGCTCGCCCCGACTGCAGGTTCAGCTCGACGCACCGTCGGTGGCTCTCACACAAGCGGGAGGACCCGCGGGGCAGCTGATGGTCTTCGCCAAGCTGTACGACGTCGGCCCGGACGGCACCATCGAGCTGCCGAACCGGATCATCTCCCCGGTCCGGGTCGCCGACGTCACACAGCCGATCACCATCGAGCTGCCGGCGACCGTGCACCGCTTCCCGGCGGGTCACCGGCTCGTCGTCGTCCTCGCCGGCGGGGACATGGCCTACCGCGGGTCGACCGCCACCCAGCCGGTCACCCTCGCGGCCGGTCCCGGGCACACCCAGCAGCTCAGCCTGCCGGTCGTCGGCTGACCTCACCCCGAGGGCCGGCATGCGCAATGCCGGCCCCCGGGGGGTCAGGTGGTGCTGGCGCCGACGTGCTCGCGGACCCAGTCGACGATCTCGGTCGTCGCGGCACCGGGAGTGAAGATGCGGGCGACGCCGAGACGCTCGAGTTCCGGGATGTCCTCGTCCGGGATGATCCCGCCGCCGAACACGACGACGTCATCGATGCCGCGTTCACCCATGAGCTCGGAGAGCCGGGCGAAGAGGGTCATGTGGGCGCCGGACAGGACCGAGAGCCCGACGGCGTCGGCGTCCTCCTGGACCACGGTCTCGACGATCTGCTCAGGCGTCTGGTGCAGGCCGGTGTAGACGACCTCCATGCCCGCATCGCGGAGCGCACGCGCCACGATCTTCGCGCCGCGGTCGTGCCCGTCGAGGCCCGGCTTGGCGATGACCACCCGGATGCGTTCGTCCACGACCCGCAGCTTAGGCAGCACCGGCCGGAGAGGGTCAGGTGCGGTTGCGTCGCAGTCGCCAGGCCAACACGGTCAGCGCGGCGTAGCCGAGGCCGGTCACGACCAGCCCGGCACCGGGCACCGTCCACTCCAGATCCGGCGAGGAGACGGCGTCGCGCAGACCGGTCATCGCGGCGGCGACCACGGTGACGGAAATCGCGAGCAGCCCGCCGACGGCGGCCAGGCGAGGGCGCAGTGAGGGCGCGACGACCGAACAGAGCACGACCGCACCGGCCAGGAGCAGGCCGCCGAGCAGCGCCATCCCCGGCCGCTCGAGCAGCGCCTGGGGACCCTCACGGGTCACCACGGTCTCCATTCCGGTCGTCGGGTCGGTGACCAACTGGTCGGGGACGTCGGCCGCGGGCAGCGCCAGGCAGAGCACGGTCGCGACGCCCAGCAGGACCGCCGCACCGGCCAGACCCGAACGGACCGGATCCAGCGCACCGCCGTCCTCCATGACCGTCCGCCCCCACGCGGCGACGGCGACGACGCCCGCGAGCACGACCAGCGCGAGGGCGGCGACCCCCAGGACCCAGCCCGGGCCGATGTCGACGCTGCTGGTCAGCACCCGCGCTCCCGCGATCACCTCGACGCCGGGGCGCGCGGTGGAACTGCTGCCGCGGTAGATCTCGATCAGCAATTGGCCGAGGGCCAGCGCTCCGACCACGCCCGCGTAGGCCAGGCCGAACTTCGGCACGGCGCCGCGGACGAGGGAGATGCCGACCGCCAGATTGGCCACCGGGACGAGGAGTGCGGCCAGCACGCCGCCGAACCCGGTCGCGGAGGAGAGCTCCTGGCCGCCGACCACCAGGTAGGTGGGGAAGATCGCCGCGATTCCGGCGAGAGCGGCGAGCACGAGCAGGACGCCGGTCAGGCGGGCCGCCGGACGGATCGCGCCGACGACGAGGCCATCGGACCAACCGTCCCCCGCAGGCCTGCCCGTGGCGGCTGCGGCCCCCCGACGGGCGCCGGCCGGGGTGCTGCCGGAGGCGCCGGCTCGGGAGGCGGCGGCGCTGCGGCGGGCGCTCCCGGAGGCCTTCCCCGGCGCACCACGGTCACGGCCGTTCCCGGTACGGGCGTCGCGGGACACGGTTCCCCCTTCGGCTGATGTGGTCACGAACCGGTGTCGATCTGCCGTCGATCGGCAACGCTGTGTGACGTCCACCACACGCGAGCATTACCGTCCGGTGAACGGGGTACAGAGGCGTACACCGGCGGGGCCGAACCCCGTGCCGTCAGTCGGTGAACAGTCGGGGAAGGAATCGGGGCATGCACGGTTCGAGCGGACCGGGTTCTGGTCCAGAATCGCACATCGAGCCCGGTCCGGAGGCGGCGCCACGAAGCGGTCTCCGCGGTCTCTGCAGCGCCACGACGCTCACCGGCGGGCTCACCGAACTAGCCTGGGTCGGCGCCCACGTACTCATGTATCCGCTCGGCGCACGGACCGCCGCACTACGGCCCGATCCGCGCAATCGGCCCGGCCAGCAGCCCCCCGCCGTACGGGCGCTCTTCGCCGCCGACCCGCTGGCTGCGCGGATCCCGGTGCTGCTCGTGCATGGTCTGGTTGACAACCGTTCCGTCTTCTCCGTGATGAACCGCAGCCTGCGCCGCCGCGGCTTCACCCACGTCTGCACCTGGAACTACAGCCCGCTGCTGACCGACATCGCCCGCGGCGCGGCCGACCTGGGCGGGCACATCGAGCGCATCTGCGAGCAGACCGGTCACGACCGGGTACACGTCGTGGGGCACAGCCTCGGAGGGCTGATCTCCCGCTACTACGTTCAGCGTCAGGGCGGCGACCGCCGCGTCGAGTCCCTCGTGACCCTGGGGACGCCGCACCACGGCTCGGTCTGGGCGCACGTGGTGCCCACGCCGCTGATCCGCCAGCTCCGGCCGGACTCGCCGGTCATCAAGGAGCTGGACGAGCCGGCGCCCGGCTGTCGCACACCGGTGACCGCCATCTACAGCGACCTCGACCAGATGGTCGTGCCCACCAGTTCCGGGCGCTGCGACCACCCGGACCTGCAGGCACGCAACGTGCTGTTCCGCGGTGTGGGGCACATGTCCCTGCCCCGGCACCGTGGCGTCGTGGACGAGGTGGCGGCGACCCTCGCGGGGGTCCGCGTCCCGACGGCTCTGCGCACGGCCGTCGCCTGACGCGACGCGCTCCGTCCCGGGCGCCGCTTCGCACGGCCGTACTGCCTGCCGCTCGGGCGCGCGGTCGGCAGGAACGGGCCCTGTCGTATCCGGTGTTCCGCCACGCACTCGCTGTCCGCGCCCCACTCGTCCCTCACGTCCCGCAAGCATCACGACACGTGCTGTGAGGTGCTTGGACGCGTTCTTACACATCGTTACGGTTCGATCACGGTGCTGGTGACAACCGGCGGGCGCCCCCACGGGGGCGCCTTCTGCCGCCGCCGCTCCCCCGGCGCAGCGCCTCGCGGCGCCCGGCAGGGAAGCGCTCGACCTGGAAGGTGCGCCTTGTCTCGCAGCAGTGCACCGCAGGTCCTCGAGCGCCCCGGCGTCGAACGCGACACGCCCGAGGCGCCACGCCCCGACCGGAACCTCGACGCCCCTGACGCCGGAACCGACCGTCCCCGCCGCCGGCGCGTCCCCCTGCCCGGCCTGCGCCTCCCCCACCCGCCCGGCCTGCGCCTCCCCCACCCGCCCGGCC
>JAOPWM010000093.1 GCA_025965695.1 Blastococcus sp. | reverse complement strand
CGGAGGTCTTGAGCTGGGCCGACGCTCCCGATCCCCACGCGGGCGCGGGTCAGGTGCGGATCGCCGTGCGGGCGGCCAGCGTGAACCCCATCGACTGGAAGCTTCTGAGCGGAGCCATGTCCGACGGCCAACCGCTGACCGGAACGGGGTACCTCGGCTACGACGCCGCCGGCGTGGTGGACGAGGTCGGCCCGGAGGTCGGCGACGTCTCCGTGGGGGATGACGTGTTCGGCCGCGGCCAGAACACCCACGCGGAGTACGCGGTGCTGGACTCCTGGGCGCGCAAACCGCCGTCGGTGGACTGGGCGGTGGCTGCCGCGGCCGGCGTGGCGGGGGAGACTGGTGAACGCGCTCTGCGTCTGCTCGGTGTCCAGGCCGGCGACACTGTCTTCATCGATGGCGGCGCCGGCGGTGTGGGCGCGGTCGCGGTACAGATGGCCCTCGCGCGAGGGGCGCGCGTGGTCGCGTCGGCCAGCGAGGCCAACCAGGACTACCTGCGGGAGGTCGGGGCGATCCCGGTGCGCTACGGGGAGGGCGTCGCCGATCGGGTGCGGGCCGCCGCCGGCGGGCAGGTCGACGCAGTCTTCGACGTCGCGGGCAAGACACCCATCGAGCAGCTGACGAGCCTGGTCTCCGAGCCGTCGGCGGTGCTGTCCATCGCCAACTTCGCGGCAGGTCAGGCCGGAGCGCGGGTCACCGGGGGCGGCGAGGACAGCAGACCGATGGAGGCCTTGGCGGAGGTGGCCGAGCTCCTGGCGCAGAACAAACTCGTCATCAAGGTGCAGACCTTCCCCTTCGACCGGACCGCGGAGGCGTACCGCATCAGTCAGAACGGCCACGTCCGCGGAAAGCTGGTCTTGGTGCCCTGAAGCGGTGACGCCGATCGCCTCGCGCCCCGTTGCAGTCGTGCGGATTCCTCGGACGCGGCCATGCGTGCTACTTCAGCGAGTGCACGGCTCCGAGACAGAAGGCGGCTTTAGAGACACCTACTCGGGGCCGATACTCCTTGCGAGGTGCCAACAAGGGCGGCCATCTCAAGGAGGGTGCATCCGTTGTCGACCACGCGTGTTCAAAGGGCGCTTGCGGTCGCATACGTCCTCGCGGTAGCCACCTCAACACTGGTCTGGCTCATCCAGGGTGCCTACTCCCAAGCTCTCTGGGTGACCGTGGCCCTCACACTGCCTTGGAGCCCCTTCGGGTACCTCTTGCTCTACATCGTCGGCATGCTTCTGGTCGGCAGCAGCGCCGCGGTTCAAGCCGTTGTATGGCCGCTCATGCTCCTGCTCTTTCCGAGCATGGCGGTCGGAAACGTGCTTATTGCCCGTCTGGTTTGGCGCGCAGGTCGGCGACGGCACGTCCGCCGAGAGGCTAAGCGAGCCCGCTGAACTGTCCCTAAATGGGCCGCTTAGGGCGACACCAGCCGCCCACTCGGCCTTTGCTGCTTCCCACGACAGGCGATCGCCAGGACTCCACGGTTCGTTTTTGAGGCGCCACCCTGCCCCGGGGGTCGTCCGATGGTTCGGGACAGCCGCCGCCGCGCGCGCATCTACCGTGGGGGCGGCATAGCCGCGTAGCCCTCCGCTGCCAGCCAGTCTCGTGCGCGCCCGGCGCGGGTCTCCGCCGAGTACGCGTACCAGCGGGCTCGCAGTTCGTCGTGGCGGGCGAGAATGCGCCGGAACCGGGAGAAGGCGCCTCGGCCGTCGATGGCGTCGAGCAGCTGGGCGCGGATGGCGTCGACCTCGACGTCCGTGGCAAAGTCCCGCATGTCCTCCCAGGCCTCCCGGGACCCTACGTTCGGGATGAACAAGTAGAGGTCGGGCTCGGCGTCGGGATCAGGAGGATCGCCCTCGCCGGCCCAGTCGTCGATCACCGCTGCAGGCCACGTGTCGCCTGTCCGGCAGTCGAGGATGCCGCCGAAACCCATGTCCGCTGGCCCTTCCAGAAGGTCAGTCACTCCGTCGAGGTCCGCCCGGATGCGCCGGCGCTCCGAGGGTCGGTCCTCCGCCAGCTCGAGCAGCAGTTCGGCCAGCTCACCATCGCCGGGCCACTCCCGTGCGGTCAACGATGCCGCCAGAGCGTGCGCTACTCCCGCGGCGGCCGCGCGATCCTGCTCCAGGAGGGAGAGGACGGCCTCGCCGAGCTCTTGCAGGTGGCGTTCGATCTCGGGCTCGGTCAGCAGACGACTCAGCTGAACGGCGTCCCGGGTAGCTTCCGCGACCCGGATTTCGCGCGGAAGTCGGGCCTCGTCATCGATCACCGCGCGAGGCTCGCGCAGGGCCGCAGGTGCGAGCAAGTGATCTGCACAGCGGACCCGGCTACGCGTTCGAGACATGGTCGCGGCCAGATGCGACGGCGCAGGCTGCTCGGCGACCGCTTCGACGGGGTCCTGCCCGACCCCGTCGGTGTCCGGTGACAGGGGCTCCACCTCGTGCCCGCTGCGTGCCCGTAGGACGGGCACGAAAGGGTCAGCAAGGGTTATCAACGGTTAGGTTTACTAGCCATCTGGCCTGCGGTTATGTGTGGTTCGAGCGGCCACATAGTCTCCCAGGATCAGACTTGAAAACCGCTATGGGGTAACACCCATCGTGGGTTCGAATCCCACGCCCTCCGCTCCACCGTCACGGGCGTGCCCGACACGCCGTGGCGCGAGGTCGCCGACGGATGACCGGATGTCGTTTCAGTGCGTTTTCCCAGGTGGACGTGCCGCTTGTCGACAGGGTGACCTCCTGGGAGACGGGTCATCGACCGCAGACGGGGCCCGTCGCAACGATCCGGTGACGGGGCGGCCGGGGCCGTGTCCGGACCCGAC
>JAOPWM010000083.1 GCA_025965695.1 Blastococcus sp. | reverse complement strand
GGTGTCGACTCCACGGCGCTCTTCCCGCCCAAGCGCTTCCTCGGCGCGGCCCGCAACATCGAGAACGGCGGCTCGCTGACGATCATCGCCTCGGCGCTGGTCGAGACCGGTTCGACGATGGACACGGTCATCTTCGAGGAGTTCAAGGGCACGGGTAACGCGGAGATCAAGCTCGACCGCCGCCTGGCGGACAAGCGGGTCTTCCCGGCAGTCGACGTGAACGCGTCGGGTACCCGCCGGGAAGAGATCCTGATGAACCCCGACGAGCTGGCCATCGTCATCAAGCTTCGCCGGGTGCTCGGTGCGCTGGAGCCGCAGCAGGCGTTGGAACTGCTCCTGGACAAGCTGAAGAAGACGCGCAACAACGTCGAGTTCCTGATGCAGATCCAGAAGACCACGCTGGGGCCGGGTAACGACTGACTCAGGGCCGGTTCCCCGGCGCCCAGGCGCGTCGGGGATACTGGGCGACTGAGCCCCGCCGGCGGCCGCGGAATACCTTCCGCCCGCCGGCGTTCCACCACGTGAACCACACAGACTTCTCGGAAGAGGCGACAGGCATGAAGCCGGACATCCACCCCGCGTACAACGAGACCACGGTGACCTGTGGTTGCGGGAACACGTTCACCACGCGCAGCACGTCCGCGACCGGTCAGCTGACCGTCGAGGTCTGCTCGGCGTGCCACCCGTTCTACACAGGCAAGCAGAAGATCCTCGACACCGGTGGCCGCGTCGCCCGCTTCGAGAAGCGGTTCGGCAAGCGCGCCACGGCCGGTGCCGCTGCCACTGCCGGCGAGCCCGCCGACAAGTAGCCCCACCGACGGCGCCCGTGCCGCCCCTCCGAGGGGCGGGACGGGCGCCGTTCGCATGTCCGGCCCACACCAGTGAGAGGAGTCCTCCGATGAGCAGCACCGACGGCCCGCCCGACCGGCTGGCCGACCTCCTCGCCGAGCACGCCTCCCTGGAGCGGGAGCTCGCCGACCCGGCGGTGCACACCGACCAGTCCCGGGCCCGGCGGCTGGGCCGCCGCTACGCGCAGCTCGCCCCGCTGGTCGAGACCGCCCGAGCGCTGGACGAGGCCCGCGGCAACCTCGCCACGGCCCGCGAGCTCGCCGGTGAGGACGCGTCGTTCGCGGCCGAGGCCCGCACGCTCGAGTCCCAGGTCGAGGAGCTCTCCGGCGCGCTGCGCGAGCAGCTGCTGCCCAAGGACCCCGACGACGACAAGGACGTCATCCTCGAGATCAAGGCGGGGGAGGGGGGTGCGGAGTCCGCGCTGTTCGCCGGTGACCTCCTGCGCATGTACCTCCGCTACGCCGAGCGCCGCGGCTGGTCCACCGAGATCCTCGACGCCGTCGAGTCCGATCTCGGGGGCTACAAGGACGTCGCCGTCGCGGTCAAGTCCCGCACCGACGAGGGGATCTGGTCGCGGCTGAAGTTCGAGGGCGGCGTGCACCGGGTGCAGCGGGTGCCGGTCACCGAGAGCCAGGGCCGCATCCACACCTCCGCTGCCGGCGTCCTCGTGCTGCCCGAGGCCGAGGAGGTCGACGTCAGCGTCGACGCGAACGACCTGCGGATCGACGTCTTCCGTTCCTCCGGTCCCGGCGGGCAGAGCGTCAACACGACCGACTCCGCCGTCCGGATCACCCACCTGCCCAGCGGCATCGTGGTCAGCTCGCAGAACGAGAAGAGCCAGCTGCAGAACCGGGAGTCCGCGCTGCGGGTACTCCGCTCCCGCCTGCTGGCCGCCGCCCGCGAGGAGGCCGCCGCCGTGGCCAGCGACCAGCGGCGCAGCCAGGTGCGGACGATGGACCGCAGCGAGCGGGTGCGCACCTACAACTTTCCGGAGAACCGGATCGCCGACCACCGGGTCGGCTACAAGGCGCACAACCTCGACCAGGTCATCGACGGCGAGCTGGACCCGGTCATCGACGCCCTGACCGCGGCGCACACCGCCGAGCTGCTGGCGGCCGGCTCCTGAACGTCCGGCAGCTGCTGGCCGCCGCTGCGCGCCGGCTCACCGACGCCGGCGTCGACTCGCCGCGGGTGGACGCCGAGCTGTTGCTCGCTACCGCTCTCGGCGTGCCGCGCGGCCGGCTGCTCACCCTGGACGACGCCGGTGACGACGCCGCAGCCCGGTTCGAGGCGCTCGTCGAGCAGCGGGTCGACAGGGTGCCACTGCAGCACCTCACCGGCCGCGCGCCGTTCCGGTTCCTCGAGCTGGCGGTCGGGCCGGGCGTCTTCGTACCCCGACCGGAGACCGAGCAGCTCGTCGGTTGGGCGCTGGACCGGCTGGCGGGCTCGAGCGCACCTGTCGTCGTCGACCTGGGGTCGGGGTCGGGCGCCATCGCGCTGTCGCTGGCGCACGAGTACCCCGCGGCCAGGGTCACCGCCGTCGAGCGTGACCCGGGTGCCATCGAGTGGACCCGGCACAACACCACCGCCCGGGTCGCCGCCGGTGACCCACCGGTCGAGGTCCTCTCGGGGGACATGACCGATCCCGGCTTGCTGCGTGAGCTCGATGGCTCCGTGGACCTCGTCGTCTCCAACCCGCCGTACGTGCCCGACGGGGCGCGGGTGCCGCGCGAGGTCGCCGACCACGACCCTCCGTTGGCCCTGTGGGGCGGACCGGACGGTCTGGACGTCGTCCGCGGACTGCTCGTGACCGCCGCCCGGCTGCTCCGACCGGGCGGGTGGCTCGGTATCGAGCACGCCGACCAGCAGGGGAGCGCGCTGCCGGCGTTGGTCCGTGCGCACGGCGCCTTCGACCAGGTCACCGACCACCCCGACCTCGCCGGCCGGCCGCGCTTCACCACCGGCCGCCGCCGCTGAGCGGGTCGTGGGGGAGACTGCTGCCCCGTGGCTGACCTCTACGACTGCAGCGACCCCGACGCACGCGCCGCCGGCCTCGACGCCGCGACCGCCGCGATCGGCCGGGGTGAGCTGGTGCTCCTGCCCACCGACACCGTCTACGGCGTCGCGGCCGACGCGTTCACCCCCGCCGCGGTGACCGGCCTGCTCGCGGCGAAGAACCGGGGCCGGACGATGCCCGTCCCCGTGCTCATCGGTGAGGCGTCGACGCTGGCCGGGCTCGTGGTGAACCTGCCCCCGGTGGCCCACCAGCTCGCGGAGGCGTTCTGGCCGGGCGGGCTCACCCTCGTCCTCGAGCACGCGCCGTCCCTGGCCTGGGACCTCGGGGACGCCGAGGGCACCGTCGCTGTCCGGTTGCCCGACGACGACGTCGCCCGGGACCTGCTGCGCCGGACGGGGCCGCTCGCCGTTTCCAGCGCCAACCGCTCGGGGCGCCCGGCCGCGACGACGGCGCAGGAGGCGGCGGCTCAGCTGGGCACGCACGCGGCCGTCGTCCTGGACGGTGGACCCCGCACCGACTCGGCGCCCAGCACGATCGTCGACTGCACCGGCCCCGTCCTGCGTGTCCTCCGAGTGGGAGCGATCGACGTCGACCGCCTCCGCGAAGTCGTCCCGGACATCGAGGACTGACGGACAGGGGGACGGCTCAGTCGTGCCGAGTGAGGCCCGGAGGGTCCCGCGCAGGCGCGAAGCAGCGGCTCACGCTTGGTCGGGAACGGCAATTGGCCGCGATGCGCGCCGGAGGCTCGCAATGTCATAGCGCTACGGTTCTTGCGACCGCCGCGCCGTCCGAGCCCGGGCATCGCGGGCGCCCGCACCGACTCATCTGGAGACGCCTGAGATGAGCACCCCCGCAGCGACCCCCTACTGGGGCCCGGACTTCAACGCCCTGGCCGCCTTCGACCCCGACATCGCCGGTGTCGTCCTCGACGAGCTCGATCGCCTTCGCAACGGCTTGCAGCTGATCGCCAGCGAGAACTTCACCAGCCCCGCCGTGCTCGCCGCGCTGGGCAGCACGTTGTCGAACAAGTACGCCGAGGGATATCCCGGACGGCGCTACTACGGCGGCTGTGAGGTCGTCGACCGCGCGGAGGAGATCGGGATCGCGCGCGGCAAGGAGCTCTTCGGTGCCGATCACGTCAACCTGCAGCCGCACTCGGGTGCCAGCGCGAACCTGGCCGCCTACGGGGCGTTCCTCAAGCCCGGCGACACCCTGCTGGGCATGGCGCTGCCGCACGGCGGTCACCTCACCCACGGCACGAAGGTGTCCTTCTCGGGCAAGTGGTTCAACGCCGTGCAGTACGGCGTGCGGCCCGATACCGAGCACATCGACTACGACCAGGTCCGCGACCTCGCCCGGGAGCACCGGCCGAAGCTCATCGTCTGTGGCGGCTCGGCGATCCCGCGGCTGATCGACTTCGCCGCGTTCCGGGAGATCGCCGACGAGGTCGGCGCGATCCTCATGGTCGACGCGGCGCACTTCATCGGGCTGGTGGCCGGCAAGGCCATCCCGAGCCCGGTGCCCTACGCCGACGTCGTCACCTTCACCACGCACAAGGTCCTGCGCGGGCCGCGCGGTGGTGCGATCGTCTGCAAGGCGGAGCACGCCAAGGCCATCGACAAGGCGGCGTTCCCGATGATGCAGGGCGGTCCGCTCATGCACGCCGTCGCGGCCAAGGCGGTGAACCTCAAGGAGTGCCTGCAGCCGGAGTACCAGGCCTACGCCCGCCAGGTCATCGCCAACGCGCAGGCGCTGACCGAGGGGCTGGCGGCCGAGGGGCTGCGCCCGGTGGCCGGGGGCACCGACACCCACCTGGCGCTGCTGGACCTCCGGGACACCGGCGTGACCGGTGCGGATGCGGAGAAGCGCTGCGATGCCGCCGGGATCGTGCTGAACAAGAACGCCATCCCGTTCGACCCGCAGCAGGCCTCGATCGCCTCGGGCATCCGGGTCGGCAGCCCGGCAGTGACCACCCAGGGCATGGTGGAGACCGACATGAAGTCGATCGCCTCGCTCATCGGGACGGCGATCCGTGATGCCGACGGCAGCCGCACCGCCGAGGTCGCCGTCGGCGTGCGCGAGCTCGTCGGCGCGCACCCTGCCTACCCCGAGCCCAAGCGCGCCGGCTGACCTATGCGCGAGTACGCCGTCGTCCTGCTCACCGCGGCGCTGGTCACCTTCCTGGCCACGCCCGTGGTGCGGATGGTGGCGATCCGCTTCCGGATGATGGCCTCCCCGCGTGATCGGGACGTGCACGTCATCCCGACCCCGCGGGGCGGCGGCGTGGCCATGTATCTCGGGGTGGCGGCCGCCGTCCTCGTGGCCAGCCGTCTGCCTGCCCTGCAGCGGACCTTCAACGACTCGCAGACCTACGCGGTGCTGGTCGCCGGAGGACTCATCTGCCTGCTGGGCGTGCTCGACGACAAGTGGGGGCTGGACGCGCTCACGAAGCTCACCGGGCAGATCGCCGCGGCCGGCGTCATGGTGCTGCTCGGCGTCCAGCTGGCGTTCCTGTTCCTGCCGGTCGCCGACATCGGGACCATCTCGCTGGGGCCGGACGTCGGCGTACCGCTGACGATCCTGCTGACCGTCCTGACGATCAACGCGCTGAACTTCATCGACGGCCTCGACGGCCTGGCCGCGGGGGTCTCGGCGATCGCCGCACTGGCCTTCTTCGCCTACAGCTACCACCTGGGCCTCACCGGCTACGACGACGTCGCCAGCGCTCCTGCGCTGATCACAGCGGTGCTCGCCGGCGCCTGCCTGGGCTTCCTGCCGCACAACTTCAGCCCCGCCCGGATATTCATGGGCGACTCCGGCTCGATGCTCGTCGGCCTGATGCTCTCGGCGGCTGCGGTGACGGCCACCGGGGGAGTGGACCCGCAGTCCTTCGACTCCGCGGCGAGCCTGGTGCCGCTCGCGCTGCCGCTGCTTGTGCCGATCGCGGTGCTCTTCATCCCGTTCATCGACCTCGTGCTGGCCGTCATCCGGCGCACCCGTAAGGGCCGGTCGCCGTTCTCGCCGGACAAGATGCACCTGCACCACCGGCTGCTGTCGATCGGGCACTCGCACCGCCGGGCCGTCCTCGTCATGTACTTCTGGGCGGCGCTGCTGTCCTTCGGCGCCGTCGCGCTGTCGATCACCGGCGGCCGGGCCGAGTTGCTCATCGTCATCGCCGTGCTGCTCGTGGTCGGCGTGGTCGTTGTCCTCAGTCCGCGGGCCCGCCGGGCGGCGCGGGAAGCGCGGGCGGCCGAACTGGCCGCCCAGCGCGAGCGCAGCCGGGCCGAGCACCCCACCGCCCGGGCGCAGCGCGCCGGCGACCCCGCACCCGAACCCGGCCCGGTATCCCGCCAGCCGGCTGACCGACAGGTGGTCCCGTGACCCCGCCCCGGACCAGCGCAGCCTGGGACATCTCCTTCCTCCGGGTCGGCGCCCTGGCCACGGCCGCCGGCACGGCGGTCGCCGTGCCGGTCGCCGGACTGATCGCCGGCTGGTCCGATGCTGCGGGCGTTCTGGTGGGGGCGGCTATCGTCACCGCCTTCTTCGTCGTGTCCGGGGTGGTGATCGCCTGGGCGGGGCGGATCGACGACACCTTCACCCTGCCGGCCGCCCTGGGCATGTTCTTCGTCAAGGCGGTGATCCTTTTCGGCCTGCTCAACGCGCTGCCGGAGGACGGGTGGCTGGACCGGCGGACCCTCGCGTTCACCATCGTCGCCGGCGCGCTGCTCTGGAGCGGGGTGCAGCTGCGCTGGGTCTGGACCCGGCAGCTGTACTACGTCACCCCGCCCGTGCCGCCCTCGTCACCCCGGTCGGATGCCGGTGCTCGACCGGACCCGGAAACCCCGGCGGAACGGGGCTGATAGTGTCCCGAGCGATGGCCGAGGACGAGCCCGTGCGCGGGAACTCTCGGCCCCGACCTGCGAGTCCGGCCCGGCAAGGCAGCGGTGCCGAAACAGGCTATGCCGTCATCGGAACGATGATCTCCGGGATGGCCGTGTGGGGCGGGGCCGGCTGGTTGCTCGACCAGTGGTGGGACACGCGAGTGTTCTTCCCGGTCGGCATCATCTTCGGCATGGCTGTGGCGATCTATCTCGTGGTCGCCAGGTACGGCGCTGCCCCCCCGCCAGCGGGAGGGCAGCGCAGAAGCACCACCCCGGGCGGACGACGGAGCCGGCCCCGGACGCAGAAGGGACAACGGTGACCTCCAGCGCCCTCGTGCTAGGAAACGCGCTCGCGGCCGGGAGCGATGGCTTCCAGGCCCCCGGCTTGGGTGAGTTCTACCCCACGCCCCTGGCCACGTTCTCCCTCCTCGGCGTCGACTTCGAGATCACCCGCATCACACTCGGCCTCTGGATCGCGACGCTGCTGTTGATCGGCTTCCTGGTCGCTGCTGTGCGCAGGCCCCAGATCGTGCCGGGCAAGCTGCAGTTCATCGGCGAGAGCGGCTACTCGCTCGTCCGCGACGGGATCGCCCGCGACGTCGTCGGCCCCAGGGGCCTGCCGTTCGCGCCCTTCCTCGGCTCGTTGTTCTTCTTCATCCTCGCCAACAACATGATGTCGATCATCCCGCTGGCGCAGATCTCGCCGATGTCGAAGTTCGCGTTCCCGCTCGTCCTCGCAATGATCTGCTGGGTCCTCTACATATGGGTCGGCATCCGCGAGCAGGGTGCAGGCCGCTACTTCAAGGACATCCTCTTCCTGCCCGGCGTCCCGAAGCCCATGTACATCCTGGTCACGCCGATCGAGATCCTGCAGAACTTCATCGTCCGGCCGTTCACGCTCGCCGTCCGGCTCTTCGCGAACATGTTCGCCGGTCACATGCTGCTCGTGGTCTTCTCTCTGGGCGCCGTCTACCTGCTCAGCCGCGACAACTTCTCACTCATCTTCGGCCCGATCTCGGCGCTGATGGCGATAGTGATGACCTTCTTCGAGTTGCTGGTCATCTTCCTGCAGGCGTACGTGTTCACCGTCCTGATGGGCACCTACCTCAACGGGTCGATCGAATCCGAGCACTGAGAACCACCGCACCACCCCTGAGACCGCACCACCCGCACGACCCCGCCAGCCGCCCGGAACGACCCGGGCGACCGACACAGGAGGAACCACCCGCATGGACGTTCTGGCAGAAGTGACCGGCAGCGTCGGCTCGATCGGCTACGGCCTCGCCGCGATCGGCCCTGGTATCGGTGTCGGCATCGTGTGGGCCGCCTATATCCAGGCGACCGCGCGTCAGCCGGAATCGGCCGGCCTCACCCGCACCTACGCCTTCCTCGGCTTCGCCCTCTCCGAGGCGCTGGCCCTGATCGGCTTCGTCGTCCCCTTCGTCTTCGGCACCTGATCCGTACGCGCGTACGGGTTCCGACTCTGAGACAGGGACACCGAGCATGATCATCCTCGCTGCTGAGGAACACAATCCGCTCATCCCGCCGCTCGGCGAGATCATCATCGGCACGATCGCGTTCGCGATCGTCTTCTTCGTGTTCGCGAAGTTCGTCGCGCCCCGCTTCGAGCAGATCTTCCGGGCTCGCCGCGAGGCGATCGAGGGTGGCATCGAGCGGGCCGAGACGATGCAGGCCGAGGCCAAGGCGGCGCTGGACCAGTACCGCGCCCAGCTGGCCGAGGCCCGCAGTGAGGCCGCGCAGATCCGCGACCAGGCCCGCGCCGAGGGCCAGCAGATCCTCGAGGAGCTGCGGGCCCAGGCGCAGGAGGAGTCGGCTCGGATCATCGCTCGCGGCGAGGAGCAGCTGGCCGGCCAGCGGCAGCAGGTCGTCAACGAGCTGCGCGGCCAGATCGGTGCGCTCGCCGTCGACCTCGCCAGCCGCGTGGTCGGTGAGTCGCTCGCCGACGAGGCCCGCCGCCGCGGCACCGTCGACCGGTTCCTCGCGGAGCTGGACAGCATGGCGGCGTCTGGCGAGAGCGCGCGCTGATGGAGGCCTCCACCCGGGTGGCGCTCGCCCAGGCGCGCGCGCGGCTCAGCGAACTCGCCGACGGTGCGGCCGGACCGGCCCTCCTCAGCCTGGCCGACGAGCTGTTCGCCGTCGCGCGACTGCTCGACGGTCAGCTGACGCTGCGCCGGGCGCTGTCGGACCCCGCGGGCAAGCCCGAGGACCGGGCCGCGCTGGCCCGTCGTCTCTTCGGGTCCAAGGTGTCCGCGACGGCGCTCGACCTCATCGAGACCATGGCGCGGCAGCGGTGGTCGCACCCGATCGACCTCGTCGATGCGGCCGTCACGCTGGCGATCGAGGCGTCCCTGGACGCCGCTGACGCGCGCGGGGAGCTCGACAGCGTCGAGGACGAGCTGTTCCGGTTCGGCCGCATCGTCGATGCCGACCGGGAGCTCGGCCGCATCCTCAGTGATCGTTCGGCCCCCGCCGAGGGCAAGGCGGCGCTGCTGGACCGCCTGCTCTCGGGGAAGGTCAGCCCGGTCACCGAGCAGCTGCTGCGCAACGTGCTGACCGGCCCGCACGCCGGGCACGCCAACACCGCGATCGAGCGGCTGTCGGAGCTGGCCGGCCGTCGCCGCGGCCAGTCGACGGCCCGGGTGACCTCGGCGGTCCCCCTCACCGCCGCGCAGGAGCAGCGGCTGTCCGACGTCCTCGGCCGGCTCTACGGCAGGACCATCGGACTGCAGGTGACCGTGGACCCGAGCCTGCTCGGCGGTCTGGTCGTCCAGGTGGGCGACGAGGTCATCGACGGCAGCATCGCCCATCGACTCGAAGCCGCCGGACGGCGGCTGGTCGGCTGACCGCCCGACCCGGCAACCACTCCAGACACGACCCCGCAGGGAAGAGGACACGACCCATGGCCGAGCTGACGATCTCCGCAGACGAGATCCGCAGTGCCATTCAGAACTACGTCACCGAGTTCAGCCCCGATGTCTCCCGCGAGGAGGTCGGCACGGTCACCGAGGCCGGCGACGGCATCGCCCGTGTCGAGGGGCTGCCGTCGGTCATGACGAACGAGCTGCTCGAGTTCGAGAGCGGCGTCCGGGGTCTGGCGCTGAACCTCGACGTCCGCGAGATCGGTGTCGTGGTCCTGGGTGACTACTCCGGCATCGAGGAGGGCCAGCAGGTCCGCCGGACCGGTGAGGTTCTCTCGGTTGCCGTCGGCGACGGTTACCTCGGCCGCGTCGTCGACCCGCTCGGCAACCCCATCGACGGCGGCGGCGCGATCGAGACCACCGGCCGCCGCGCCCTCGAGCTGCAGGCGCCGACCGTGGTCCAGCGCCAGTCGGTGCACGAGC
>JAOPWM010000079.1 GCA_025965695.1 Blastococcus sp. | reverse complement strand
CACCGCCTCCCGGAGATCGTTCTGCTCGCTGTCGTAGTCGAAGTTCACGGCTATCTCACAACCCCAGGATCGAGCCGGCGATGATGGTGCGCTGCACCTCGTTGGAGCCCCCGTAGATGGAGACCTTGCGGTAGTTCAGGTACGACGGCGTCGCGACGCGCGCCCAGTCGGGCACGTCGGAACCCTCCTCGGCGAACGACGCCACCGAGAGCGGGCCGGCGATGTCGACGATCAGCTCGGTGGCGGCCTGCTGCAGCTCCGAGCCGCGGAGCTTGAGCACCGATGACGCGGGGTGCGGCTTGCCGTCCGCGGAGTTGGCGACCACGCGCAGGGCGGTCAGCTCCAGCGCCACCAGCTCGTTCTCCAGCTCGGCGATGCGCGCGGCCGTGAACGGGTCCTCCGCCAGCGGACGGCCGCCGACGGTGATCTCCTGGGCGTGCTCCTTGGCCTGGGCCAGCAGCCGCTTGGTGGAGCCGATACGCGCGATGCCGACCCGCTCGTTGCCGAGCAGGAACTTGGCGATCGTCCAGCCCTGGTTCTCCTCGCCGACGAGGTTCTCCGCCGGCACCCGGACGTCCTCGAAGAAGACCTCGTTGACCTCGCGGCCGCCGTCGATCAGCTCGATCGGGCGCAGGGTGACCCCGGGGGAGTCCATCGGGAAGACCAGCAGCGAGATGCCGCGCTGCTTCTTCTCCGCGGTCGGGTCCGTGCGGCACAGGCAGAAGATCCAGTCGGCGTACTGGCCCAGCGTCGTCCAGGTCTTCTGCCCGTTGACGACCCAGTCGTCGCCGTCGCGCACGGCGGTGGTGCGCAGCGAGGCGAGGTCGGAGCCGGCGTCGGGCTCGGAGAAGCCCTGGCACCACCAGATGTCGAGATTCGCCGTCTTCGGCAGGAAGCGCTCCTTCTGCTCCTGGCTGCCGAAGGCCGCGAGTACCGGGCCGATCATGCTGGCGTTGAAGGGGAGCGGCTCCGGCACGTTGGCCAGCTGCATCTCCTCGCGCCAGATGTGGCGTTGCAGCGGCGTCCAGTCCTTGCCGCCCCACTCCACCGGCCAGTGCGGCACGGCGAGACCAGCGGCATCAAGGGTCCGCATGCTCTCGACGTACTGCTCTTTGGTCAGATGCCGGTGGGCCGCGACCGTGTCGCGGATCTCCTGCGGCACCTGGGTGGTGAAGAAGGTCCGCATCTCCTCCCGGAAGGCCTCGAGCTCCGGGGACAGCTGCAACCGCATCGGTCCTCTTTCCTGACGGTGGCACTCGTCGTCGTGCCCGCCGTCTCGACGTGTACCCGGACGATCCCACACGAAGTACTGGCGGGTAACTCGGGGCCGGTGGCGCCAGTGGGGCGGGGGTCGTCAGGTGTCAGACACCGCGAGGGGTGTCCGGGGCCATGATGAAGGCTGGGTGCTGTGCGGCCAGTTCACTGACGCGGCCGAGGCCGGTGAGGGGGCTGGACGGCAGGTAGGAGCCGAAGGCGAGTCGGGCGGCATTGGTGAGGTGCTCGGTCAGGGTCTGCAGAGTGGCCTGCATCAGTTCTCCTCGATCGGATTGCGCTTCCATAGATGGCAGCGGTCCGATCGCGGTGAGTAATCCCCAGCACGGAGTGAGCGTGGTTACGCACGGCTGGACCGTGCGCCTTGCTCAGGCCGGACGGCCGCGCCCCTCCCGCAGCAGCCGGACGAGCGCGTCGGTCGAGGAATCGGCGTCGTAGGCCGGAGCCCCGTCGGACAGCAGCTTCGGTGCGAGTTGTTCCGCGAGGAGCTTGCCCAGCTGGACGCCCCACTGATCGAAGGGGTTGATCCCCCAGACGACGCCCTGGGTGAACACGCGATGCTCGTAGGCGGCCACCAGCTGGCCGAGCACACTCGGGGTGAGCTTGGGCGCGACGATGGCGTTGGAGGGGTGGTTGCCGGCCATCACCTTGTGCGGGACGACGTCCTCCGCCGTCCCCTCCGCCGCGACCTCCTCCGTGGTCCGGCCGAACGCCAGCGCGCGCGGCTGGGCGAGGAAGTTGGCGAGCAACAGGTCGTGCATGTCGTCGAGGTCGTGGTTGGGCTGGGCGAAAGCCAGGAAGTCCGCGGGAACCAGCAGCGTCCCCTGGTGCAACAGCTGGTAGAAGGCGTGCTGGCCGTTCGTGCCGGGCTCGCCCCAGATGACCTCCCCGGTAGGCACGTCGACCGGGGTGCCGTCGAGGGTGACCGACTTCCCGTTGGACTCCATGCAGAGCTGCTGGAGGTAGGCCGGGAAGCGGGCGAGGTACTGCGAGTAGGGCAGTACCGCCTGGGTCTGCGTGCCGAAGAAGTCGATGTACCAGACGGAGATCAGTCCGAGCAGCGCCGGTAGGTTCTCCTCATAGGGCGCCGTGCGGAAGTGCTCGTCCATGGCGTGGAAGCCGTCCAGCATCTCGCGGAAGTGCGTCGGGCCGATCGCCACCATGAGCGACAGGCCGATGGCCGACTCGTAGGAGTACCGACCGCCGACCCAGTCCCAGAAGCCGAACATGTTGGCGGGATCGATCCCGAATTCGGTGACCTTCTCGGCGTTCGTGGAGACGGCCACGAAGTGCTTGGCGACCGCCTTGTCGTCGCCGCCGAGCCCGTCGACCAGCCAGCGGCGGGCCTCCCTCGCGTTGGTCAGCGTCTCCTGGGTGGTGAAGGTCTTCGACGCGACGACGAACAGTGTGCTGGCCGGGTCGAGGTCGCGGGTGGCTTCGGCCAGGTCGGTCGGGTCGATGTTGGACACGAACCGGAAGGCGAGGGACCGGTCGGAGTAGTCGCGCAGCGCGGTGTACGCCATCGCCGGGCCGAGGTCGGACCCGCCGATACCGATGTTGACCACCGTCCGGATCCGCTCACCGGTGTGCCCGGTCCACTCGCCGCTGCGGACGCGTTCGGCGAAGTCCGCCATGCGATCGAGGACGTCGTGCACGTCACGGCGCACGTCCTGCCCGTCGACCTCCAGGCCGCTGGAACGCGGGTCGCGCAGTGCCGTGTGCAGGACCGCGCGGTCCTCGGTCGTGTTGATGTGCTCGCCGCGGAACATCGCCTCGGTGCGCTCCCGCAGTCCGGCGCGCTCGGCGAGGGACACGAGCAGGTCGATCGTCTCCCGGGTCAGCCGGTTCTTCGAGTAGTCGAGGTAGAGGTCAGCGGCGCGGACGGCGAGCACGGTGCCGCGGTCGGGATCGTCGGCGAACAACTGGCGCAGGTGGGTGTCCTTGATCCGCAGGTGGTGCTCGGCCAGGGCGCGCCACTCGGGGGTCTCGCTGATCGGCATGCTGCCTCCGCTTTCCGTGCAGTCCGTACTGCCTGGCCGCTGCCGTGCCGCCTCGCCCGGAGGCCCGCACCGGCTGGATCAGGGCCGGACAGCAACCTACCGAGGAAGAAGCGCCGTACCCCTGGTGACCGGCGTGCTCACACGTCCTTGACCACCACGTCGGTGACCGGCAGGTGGAACTCGTGCTGGATACGGGTGGGCAGGTCGTGGTGCAGCCAGCGGGACAGCCGTGGGGGGAGGGTGAACACGATGATCTCGTCGAACTCGCGGCCGCTGACGGCTTCTGCCACCGCACGCAGCGGATCGGGATCGGCCACCGCGCCGCTGACGGTGCCCCCGGCGGCGGTCAGCTTCTTGATGGCGGCGTCGAGATTGATCTGTGCCAGTCGGCGCGCTTCGGCCGGTGGAGCGGGCAACGTCGAGACGCCGCCCATGACCGGCATGGGGATCGGCATGGCGTTGGACGCGAGGTCCTTCACGGGGGTGGCCGGCACGACCAGCCAGAACTCGGCGGGACCCTCGCCTGTGCGCTCACGGACGAGCGTCTCGAGCTCGTCGCTGCCCAGCGTCTGGTTCGCCACGACGAGGTAACGGTGCATGATCCCTCCGAACCGAGGCTGCCGGATCGACAGCGGCACGGTACTCCTCCGTCCGGGCGCGGAGAACCTGTGCGAGCCCGCTGCGACGAAGGGATCCGGGTCGCAGTGCGCGGATCGCTGCGCGGGCGCCGGCGGGTGTAGGAACCCCGGCATGACCGAGACGGAACGCCCACTCTTCCTCGTCGTCACCATCAAGCCGCGAAAGGACCGACTCGCGGAGGCGGAAGCGCAATTGCAGTCCATGCGCCGGAACACCCTCGACGAGCCGGGGTGCGTTTTCATGCACCTCGTGCAGCCTCAGGACGACCCGGACAACTGGGTGATGCTGGAGATGTTCCGCTCCCGGGCCGCCTGGGACGAGCACATGCAGCAGCCCTACAACGTCGAGGGCAACAAGATCCTCGAGGACCTGCTGCGCGAGCCGTCGGAGCTGCGCCTGATGGACGGGAAGTGACCACGCAGGGTCGCGAGCGATGACCCCAGCGAAGGCGGAACTCGACCGGAACAGAATGTTGCCGGCACATTGCGTCGGCGTGAGCGCTTGGCTGGCACTGTCCGGAGCAGCCCGCTAATGTTCCCCGCGCCTAGTGAGACCCGGAGAGTGGCTGAGAAAGCGGCCGCGAGGGGTCCCCGTCGGCGAGGGGGTCCCCATGGCCGGCCCTTCTGTCATCCAGCGGCGACCCGAGACCCCGGGGACCGCCAAGCCCGGTCTCGTGTACCCGGGGTTGACCGTTCCCTTCATCCTCGTGGTCACCTGCTTCGCGGCGTGGGGATCAGCGGCGAACCTCACCGACGTCCTCGTCGGCGTGTTCCGGCACATCTTCTCCATGTCGAACTTCCAGTCGGCGCTGGTGCAGTTCGCCTACTACGGCGCCTACTTCTCGCTGGCGATCCCGGCGGCCCTGATCAACAAGAGATACGGCTACAAGGCCGGGGTGCTCACCGGTCTGGGGCTGGCCACCGTCGGAGGGCTGCTGTTCATCCCGGCGAGCCTGCTGCTGCAGTACGGGTTCTTCCTGATCGCCTTGTTCGTGCTGGCGTCCGGGCTCTCCATCCTGGAGACCTCGGCCAACCCGTTCGTCATCGCGATGGGTCCGGAGGCCAGCGCGACCCAACGGCTGAATCTCGCCCAGGCCTTCAACCCGGTCGGCGCGAACATCGGTGTCCTGCTCGGGGCGGTGCTGATCCTTCCCCACATCACGCCGGAGGCGGAGAAGGCGTCGATGACGACGGCCCAGCTGGCGCAGGCGCAGTCGGATGACCTGTCCCTGGTGCTCAAGCCCTACACCGGTATCGCTCTCGCGCTCCTGGTGATTTGGCTGTTCATCGCGTTCCGCACGATCAAGGTCCCTGACGAGCACGCTCATTTCGGGCTGGAGGAGCGACGGGGCGGGGCACTGGGCCGACTGTGGCAGAACCGCCACTACCGCTACGGCGTGGTCGCGCAGTTCCTCAACGTGGGTGCACAGGTCTGCGCATGGACGTTCACCATCCAGTACGCCCAGGACGTGGTCGGCGTGCCCGTCGCGAGGTCGGGGTGGTATCTGCAGGCCAGCCTCATCGTGTTCCTCATCGCCCGATTCGTGATGACCTACCTGCTCGGCATCATCCGGCCGACGAAGCTGCTGTTCGCCATGGGCGCGCTGGGGGTGGCGCTCTCCCTCGTGGCCGTGCTCTCGCACAACATGATCGGACTGATCGCTGTCGTCGGGATCTCGATCTCGCTGTCCCTCATGTTCCCGACGATCTACGGCGTCGCCCTGCAGGGGATGGGCCGAGACACGAAGTTCGGCGCCGCCGGCCTGGTCATGGCCATCCTCGGCGGCGCCCTTCTGCCCATGGTGCACGGCAAGGTCATGGACACGGTGGGGGCGGCGGAGGCCTACGTCGTTCCCGCGGTCTGTCTGGCCGGTGTGGCCCTCTACGCACTGTTCGACCTGCGCACCAGCCGGCACGCAGGCCCGCTGATGACCGAGGGCGCCGCGCACTGACCCGGCACGCCGACCTGGCCGTCGGCGCGCCCGTACATCAACGGCGATGGGAGCAGGACGGATGTTCGTCGTCATCGGTGAGGCGCTCGTCGACCTGGTCGGGCAGCGGGGGAGCCGGACCATGGTCGCGCATCCCGGGGGGAGCCCGGCCAACGTCGCGCTCGGGTTGGCTCGGCTCGGCGACCCCGTGACGCTGATGACGCGGCTGGGTCGGGATGCGTTCGGCGAGATGATTTCCAGCCACCTGCAGGCCAGTGGGGTGCGGGTCGACGCCGGTCCCGCTGAAGGGACCAAGACCAGCCTGGCGGTGGCCAGCCTCGCCGCGGGCATCGCGACCTACGACTTCCGGATCGAATGGGACATCGGCGACCTGGTTCCACTCCCGGTCGAGACGCGCTGCGTGCACACCGGTTCGTTGGCGACCGTGCTGGCACCCGGAAGAACCAATGTGGAGGACCTGATCGCGCGGGAGCGCCAACGGGGTCGGGTGACCATCTCCTACGACCCCAACGTGCGGCCGGCGCTGCTCGGGACGCCCGGGCGCGCCCGCCCCGACATCGAGCGGCTCGTCGCGCTGTCCGACGTCGTCAAGGTCAGCGACGAGGACCTGCAGTGGCTCTACCCCGACCGTCAGGACGAGGAGGTGGCCCGGGACTGGCTCGGCCGAGGTCCGGTTCTCGTGGTCGTCACCCGCGGCGGTCAGGGCGTCTACGCCGTCACGGCCGACCTGGAGGTGCGGCGGCCGGCTACACCGGTCGACCTCGTGGACACCGTGGGCGCGGGCGACTCCTTCACGTCAGGTCTGCTCGACGGACTCCGCCGCGCCGACCTGATCGGCGGCGTGCGTCGTGACGCGCTCGCGGCGGTCGACGAGTCGACCCTGGTCAGCGTGCTGGACGACGCGGCACTTGTCGCCGCGATCACCTGCTCGCGGCCGGGTGCGAACCCGCCCACGCGGGCCGAGGTCGAGGCCGCGCAGGCCCAGCAGTCGACGGGCGCCGCGCCAGGGACGTCCCTTCCGCCAGGTGCGACGACCCCGGGGCCGGCCGGCCCCGCGGTCGCCGTTCCGTCCACAGCACCGAGCCCCACCCGTCCCGGCACCTGACCACGCGCGCGGGCTGCCCGCGCATCCCCGGCATGGCGACCGCCCGGGTCGCACCCGAGCGAGGGAGACCCCCAATGGCCCAGACAGCAGGCTTCCGTGGAGCCATCTTCGACGTGGACGGCGTACTCGTCGACTCGCCGCACGAACTGGCCTGGCGTGAGGCCTTCAAGGGGCTCATGGAGAGCGAGTGGCGGGACATCCGCGACCAGACCAGCTGGACGGCTGAACGCTTCTCGCCGGCCGTGTACCAGGAGGTCATGGCCGGCCGGCCGCGCATGGAGGGCGCCCGGGCGGCGATGGAGCACTTCGGGGTGCCGGACATCGACTCCCGGATCGACCAGTACGCGGACGCCAAGCAGGAGCACGTCATCAAGCTCATCGACGAGGGCCGCTTCATGGCGTTCCCGGACGCGCTGCGGTTCATCATCGACGTCAAGTCCATGGGCATCCGCGTGGCGGCGGCGTCGTCGTCCAAGAACGCCAAGCTCTTCCTGGACCGCATCCGCCTGGACCTCTTCGCTGCCGAGCAGCGGATCGAGTGCGACTTCATCCACGAGGGCATGACGCTCGCCCAGCTGTTCGACGCCGACATCTCCGGCCGTGACTTCCCCAGGGGCAAGCCCGACCCGGAGATCTTCCTGACCGCGGCCCAGGAACTTGGTGTGGACCCGGCCGACTGCTTCGTGACCGAGGACGCCACCAGTGGGATCCAGGCCGCCAAGGCGGCGGGGATGGCGGCTCTCGGGGTAGCCCGGCTGGACGATCGCGACATGCTGCTCGAGGCGGGTGCCGATCTCGTCGTCACGACGCTGGACGACGTATCCCGCCGGGCCCTGGCCACGGGACGCCTCGAGGAGCGCCGCGCCGCCGCCGAGATCAGGAAGCGGCACACCCAGCAGCCGCCCAGCGTGTGGACGCTGGTCTACGACTCCTACGACCCCGCCCGGCAGGGCTTGCGGGAGGCGCTGTGCGCGCTGGGCAACGGGTACATGGTGACCCGCGGTGCCCTGCCCGAGGCCGACGCGGACGACGTGAACTACCCCGGCACCTACATCGCCGGCCTGTACGACCGGGCCGAGACCAACGTCGCCGGGCGGATGGTCGAGAACGAGGACCTGGTGAACGTCCCGAACTGGCTGCCCCTG
>JAOPWM010000074.1 GCA_025965695.1 Blastococcus sp. | reverse complement strand
GGCCGAGCGGCTGCCGGTGTGCCCGGTGGTGGCCACGCTGGTGGAGCCGGTGCTCGTCCAGCCGGTGAGGCTGTTGTTCTCGAAGTCGCCGTTGACGAGGCCCGTTCCGCCCGGGGCAGGGGCGGCGTTGTGGCAGTTCGCCGTCCCCGAGTCGGTCGACCGACCGCCGGTGACCGGGAGGAACTGCCAGTCGAAGCCCGACGGGTGCAGGACCATCTTCATGACGCCGAAGGTGTCGTTGAACCGGACCTGCTCGTTGGGCAGCGCCGAGGTCAAGCCGTGGAAACTCACCCCACCGGTGCCGACGACGAACTGGCGCGGACCCGCTGCGTCCGCCGTCCCCGTGGGTGACTGCGGCGCGAACCTCTCGTACGTGTGGGCGTGCCCGTTGAGGATGACGTCCGCACCGGCGTTGTAGAGGGCCTGCCAGAACGGCTGGTAGAGGCTGTTGCTACCGCTACCCGACGAGAACCGCGGTTCGTGCCAGTAGGCCATGGTGCACTTCCCGGGGTTGGCCGCGAGGTCGGCCCTGAGCCACTGCTCCTGTGTCGATCCTGCGGCGCACCCGCCGCCCGGAACGTTGCCGCACTCTGCGTTGAGCGCGACGAGGTGCCACTGGCCGATGTTCCAGGAGTAGTAGCCCTTGGTGCGGTCACCGGCCGCGGCGCCGAAGTAGTCGTAGTAGGGCGACGCGTTGACCTGATACTCGTGGTTCCCCGGGATGGGGTGGCTGATCGACTTCACCTGACCCCAACTCGGGTCGTACATCTGCGCGAACGCAGCGGCGGTGGCGTCCTCGTACTGCGTGTCGCCCAGGGGAAGCACGGCATCGGGCGCCAGGGCGGTGAGGACGTTCGCGGTCGCCGCCTGTTGACAGGAGTTGGCCGACGGGCTGGTGCCGATGTCGCAGGCGATGTCGCCGCCGACAGCGATCACCGGGTCGCCGACGGCGGAAGCGGGAGCCTCGGCCACGCTGTCAGGCAGGACCTGGATGGCCAGGATGACGCCGGGTGTGCCCAGAACCAGCAGGTAGGCCACCAGAGCAGCAGAAGGCGGCCGGTGGCGGAACATGCCTCCTCGCCGGCGGCGCTGCAGGAGAGCCCATGATCGCTTCCGGTCCGACCCGCCGGGCCGTTCCGCGGCGACCTCGGAGTTCATGCCGCCCTGACCTGCACCGTTGGTGGATCGCTCCCCGCTCACGGCGCGAGAAGTTACGCGATCAGGACCGTCACGGGTATCCATTCCTCCGCGGCTCTCGTGCCCTTTTCAATCTGTGTACGGAGCGGATCCTGTTCATTGCACTGTGGCACGAATCGCCGTCCGATGAGGACGGCCGCCATATTGATGAAAGGGCGTGGACATTTCCTGCCCGACCCGTACGGTGCCCCGGGCAGGAATGCCTTGACAGAAAGCACGGCCCACCCCGACCGTTGCGCCGTCCCCCACGATGCTGCCGGATAGATCAGCTGCGGAACCGGGCGGGGATTCGCGGAGACAGCGGTTGGTCGCAGCGGAGGATCGGACGGGGAATGGACGGTCGGCGCGTGGGGATCGCCGCGGTGGCGCTCGGTGCCATCGGGGCAGTGGCCGTGGCAGTGGTTGTCGGTGTGGCCGGCGGCGGGTCTCCCGGCACCGGTCCGGACGAATCGGGGACCGAGGCTTCCGGCGGGGTCACTGCCGAGGCCGCGTCGTCGTCGGGCCCGGGCGGCAGCGAATCGACGTCTGTCTCCGAGGCTCCGAACTCCTTGGCGCCGGCGGGCCCCGCGCCGGGCGGCGTGGCCGAAGCCGCCGAGGGCGAAGCGCCTCCGGCGGTCGCTGCGCTGGCCTCGTCGCTGGGCTGCGCAGACCTGGAAAGTCAGGCGCACCTGGCCGCGGTGGACGCGCAGGCCACCTGCCGCCGGGGGACCGAGCGCGTCTACGTGATGACCTTCCGCTCGGCCCTGGACCGCGACACCTACCTGACGCAGGGGCCACAGGTCGTCACGGGCGGCTTCAACGTCGTCGGGGCGACCTGGGTCGTGCACGTGGAAACGGCGACGACCGCCCAGGACGTCGGAGCTCAACTCCAGGGCTCTGTCGTCAGCGGTCCGTAGTCGAGCGGTCCGCGCGGCCTCGAGGTCACGTTCATCCACGTGGCCGTCACCTGCATGAAGGCGGGGTCACCCCCGGGGTTCGGCCACCGCCGCCGTGTCCGTCGCACCGTCGTTCCTGCGCGCCTGGCCCGATCGCGCCCAGGCGTAGGCGAAGGGGCCGCTGAGCACGCCCGCGAGCTCCCGCAGCGCCAGCCCACGGGGAAAGTCATGCTTGCCGGCATTCTTGCCGCTCCCCGGATCCAGCAAGAACCGGAATCCGGCCGGCAGGCGGCGCAGGACATCCCATCCGACGGCGGGCTTGGCGAGCGCGGCCTTCAGGAGAACGGCGGAGAGGCCCCGCCCGTAGATCACCATCTGCCGCTGGAGCGCCCGTGTGTCCCGGTAGGGCTGGTACCAGAGCAACGCCCGAGGCTCGTAGACCAGCACAGCGCCGCTGAGCACCGTGCGCAGCAGGACGTCGATGTCCTCTCCTCCCACCACCGGACGGCGGCCGCCCAATGTCGGGTCGAACCCACCCAGGTCCCGGAGAAAATCTCTGCGGAAGGCGATACAGGCCCCGGTGCCGTACTGCCCGGGCAGATAGGGATAGAGAGCGTGATCCCCGCGGTGCTCGTCGAGGTCGAATGCGCGGCGCCGAAACCCCTTGCCGAAGCCGCCGTACTGCTCGAACCACGCCTGTTCCTGGGTCTCCAGTTCCCACGGGAGGACGAGGCCGGTCACGCAGGCAACACCCGGGACGAAGTCGAACGCCGCCACGATGGCCGGTAGCCAGCCCGGATCGACAAGGACGTCGTCGTCGACGAACGCGACGATCGTGCCGGTCGCGGCGACCAGGCCGCGATTGCGCGCGTACGAAGCTCCGGGCCGTGACTCGACCACACGACGTATCCGGTGAGCCGGGTCCTCGGCCGCGTCCAGGACCCGGTCCAGCACCCGCCGGTTGCCGGCCGAGGGCGCGTTGTCCACGACTATGACCTCGAAGTCGTCGTAGTCCTGGGCGAGCAATGAGCGCAGGCATCCGGCGAGGTCCTCGCGGCCGACCGTGGGGATGACCACGGTCACGCGGGGAACGGGGCTCGGGAGTGCCAGCCGACCGGCGCAGGAGCGCCCCGGCGGGAGGTCGAGCAGCAGTTCGTCCGCGCTCTCCGGGGTCGCCAGTCCGTCGGCGCGCAGGTGCTCGGCGATCTCCTCTGCCACCGTCGGCATGAGGAGCCTGGCCACGTCTGCCGTGTCGGCGCCCATGGGGATGTCCACGGTCAACCGCGCCAGCGGACTGCCGTGCAACCGCACGAGCACCGTGGCGGGTCCGCCTTCGACCGGCTCGCCCGTCACCGTGTGCAACCCGCCGTCCGACGGCGAACGGTCCGAGCGGCCTGGCGCGAGCTCGATCTCGACTACCTGTCGGCGGCCCGGCCAGGGCCCGTCCACCCCCGCTGTCGACGTGATGTGTTCCACCGCCTCACACGTTGCTTCGGGCCACTCGGATCAGCAGGTGCGGCGCACCGTTGGTCGGGGAGGCTAGCCCGTACACCTTCCGCGGACCACCGCTTCGACCCTGCTGAGGCCGAAGCCGGGAACCTGCCACCGATCGTCAGCGCCCGGGAGTGCCGACCAGTCGGAAAACGCGCGCGGTCGGGCCCGATGAGAACGTGACCCAGTCGGGACCGGACGCGAATGCCTGCGCCAACTGGTTGTAGTACCGAACGCTCTGCACCCCGTAGCGGTCATTGGAGCCACGAGCCGAGTCGGAGAAGACGACGAAGCAGTCAGCGGTGCACCTGAACCTCAGATCCGCCGCCACGGCCGCGACCTCGCTCGCGGCCTCCCCCGGGGAACTCGGCCTCGCATGCACCAGGGATGACGGGTCGTCGAACACGAGCGCGTCGTAGGTGATGTCGAAGTAGTGCTCAGTGGATCGACCGGGCGTCGCCGCAAAGCTGCCCACCGCGTAGATCGTGGAGCCCACGGGCGCCTGCCGTTCGATGGCCGCCAGTTGGCTGGCCTCGTCCGTCCGGATCGTGCGCGCCCAGTCCATGCCCGTGAGCCCGAAGGCGTTGACGGCGCACAGGACGACGACTGCACCGGCCAGCGCGGGGGCGAGGATTCGTCGCGGCATCGAGATCAATGCCGCACAGATGCACAACATCGGCAGGGCGAAAAGAGTGATCCGGAAGATCAGTTCTTGTCCGTAGTTGGAGGCCAGGGCCATGGCTCCGGGAGCCGCAGCCGCGACGACGAGGGCCCATGCCCGCCGGTCACGGTTCTGCCAGAGAGCCACGAGCGCGATCGCCCCGACCACCACGAGGACGACAGTGGGCAGTCCGAACACGAGTCGAGCCATGAGTGACTGGGTGGTGTCGGTCAACGGCGAGGACGGTGGCCGGATATTGCCGAATATGTCGCCGAACGCCGAACTCGAGACGTACTGCCGCGCCTGGTCGAGGTTCACCAGGGCCCAGGCCAGCGCCGGGACCACGACGGCGGCGAGGGGCCAGCGGGGGCCCACCACACGGAAGGCCATGAGCGCGACGAGTACGGCCGCGAGCAGGTACGGGGAGATCTGGTGGGTCACCGCGAGGCAGCACGACAACGAGACGATCATCGCGGCGGAGACCGCGAGTTCCCCGCCCCGAAGTCTCGACGTCCGGAGGACGAGCGCCAGGATCACCACAGAGATGAAGAACCCCAGCGACTGAGGGGAGAAGTACGTGACGTTCAACGTGTTGGTGAGGATGAAGAGGCCGGCGGCCCACCAGGCGCGCGTGAGTGACAACCCGAAGTTGCGGGCGAGGATCCCCACGGCGAGGACGCTGACCAGGTTCAGGGGAACCGGCCAATAGGTGGCAACCGTGGTCAAGGGGTCGTGGATCCGCGCCGTGTCGGACAACCACGCGGTCCCGGAGAACAGGCCACTCCAGGCCTGGTAGATGTCCGAGGTCCGCTGCAGGTGATGAAACGCCCGGATGTACTCGACCACGCCGATGTGACGCGCGGCGGCCATGGCGGTGGGGGCGCCATAGGCGATGGCCTGCGACAGGACGACCGGCAGTGAGAGCAACAGGATCGCGGGCCCCGGGTTCTCGCGGCGGAGGGTCGCCACCAGCGGTGCCGCCACGAGCAGCAGCAGTCCGACGTACCAGGCGGGACCCACGATCGTGAGGAGTCCCCCCGGGGTAGGGGGGCGGCGGTGCGCCAGGGTGTCCAGGGCGGTGAGGAGCAGGCCCGTTCCGGCCATGACCCACGACGCTGCCCGCCTGGCCGTGACGCGCGGAATCAGCGGGGCGGACGCCACCTGCCGGGCAGGGAGGTCTCTGCGCAGGTGGGCAAGGAGCCCCACTGCACTGACACCAGCGCAGACGATGAAGGCCCCCACGGGGTGCCAGGCGCCGGTCGCCGCCATGCCCATCCCGACGAGCACGGCGACGGACATGCTCACGGCGACCGATACCAGCATCAGCAGAGCTACGTCGGCGGTGCGCATGGCCAGGGCCGGGGCCACCCCGAAGCCGATCAGGAAGCACAGGGTCACCCCCGCTGTGAATCCGCCGGCCCATCCGACGGCGCCGGCCACCGCGACGAAGAAAAAGAGAACGAGGGCGCCCGCGGCGAGGAGGACCCGCACCGAAGCCGTGGCCGAGGTCTCGGGCGGGCACGACCACGAGGGACCGCGGCGGTCCCGGGTATGCGCAGGTTCCGCGCCCTGCTCCGCGGCGGAGTCGCCGTTCGTCAGCTCAGCGGCCGGCGGGAGTGCATTCATCGTGACCGTCCCTGCGGATCATGCCCGTCCGGTTCCCGCGGACATCCGGGCAGGTGTGCGGCCTTCTCGGCCGTGAAGGTGTTCGCGTGCGGTCCCGATCAATTCTCGTAGGTGTCGACGTGCACCCAGTCCACTTCGATGAAGCCTCGCGCATCGCGGGGCGGCTCGTCGCTCCCCGCCGTGCCGGTCTGCAGGACCAGGTGCATCGGGGACTGCGGGACCTGCTCCGTCGACTGCCCCACCAATCGGCCGTCGAGATAGAACGTGATCGCGTCAGGAGTCCACTCGAGCACCGAGGTATGCCAGTCCTGCATGGTGGTGTCGGTGTCGAAATTGTCCTGGCCGCCGTCCGGAGAGGCGTAGTGCGCGTAGGCATGAATGGTGCCGTCCAGCGACCCCTCGGGAAAATCGATCTCTCCGTCATCGGGCCACTGCCCCGAATCGGGCCACAGCAGGAAGGCGAGGCCATAGCCGGTCACCGGATCCGCGCGCCACCGGATGGAGTACCGCCCGTACCGCTGCCCATTCGTCTGCTTGGCGAGCAGTGCGGCTCCCAGGAAATCCTCGCCGTCGGAGTGCATGTCGAAGCGGAGATTGCCATCTGCGGTCGAGAGGACGCGTTTCGGGGCGTACGTGCCGACGCCGCTCGTGTCGTGCCAGCCGTCGGGATAGACGGTCCACTCATCGGCGTATGCCGAGCTCGCGAATTGCCCGACCGGCACATCCTTCGAGAAATCCTCGCGCACGGAAGGGACCCAGTGTCCGTTTTGGCTCGTCTTGTGCCAGGCGATGAACCCACCGGCGACCGCGAGAACGACGACCAGGGCCAGCAGGAGCCAGTTCCGCAAGGGGCCACCCCGGCGACGCGTGCTGCTCCACGTCGGCGGACTCGGCCTTGTCAGGCTCATGCGCCGCCTGGACGGCCTGCGGCGCCACTCGGGCGACGGGCGCCGGTGGGAGCGGTGGGTGTGGGTGCGCCCGCCACCCGCAACACGGGGACGAGAACGTCCGGACGCACGCGGGCGGGCGCCGTCGAAGGAACATGGCGGATGTAGCTGGCCCTCACGAGGCCCCTCCCCTCAGTCGCGCCACCTGGTCGCCACTGGATACACGGCGTTCCAGGCCCATGTCTAGGTGATCGGTCGCCGTCGCAGAGCCCCGCCAGATCGGTCGCAGCGGTGCGTAAGCGTCCGGCGGCACGGTGTGCCGGGTGGCCGGTAGACCGGCCGGAATGGGGCGACGCATGGCGGCCTTTCCGTGTCCGCGACGTCTTACCCTGTGTCGGTGTCACAGGGCGACGCAACCCCTCGCAGTGGGACGGTAACGACCGGGAACGTCACCGCGGGATCTCTCGCATGCGTCGTCCTCGCACACAACGATCCTGTGCAGGTCCGTCGGCTGATTGCTGCCCTCGATCCCTTTCCGGTCTTCCTGCACTGCGACGCGCGCAGCGCGCACACCGTCTTCGAGCAGATGACGGCCGACCTGCCCGACCGCGTGCGGGTGATGCCCAGGCTCAGGACGCCGTGGGCGCGCTGGGGAGTCGTGGCAGCGGAGCTCGAGGGCTACCGGGAGGCGCTCGCCACTACCGGGGCATCGCACGTTGCACTGCTGTCGGGGTCGGACTACCCGTTGAGGTCGACGGAGGAGATCGCACAGCTTCTGGGGCGCATGCCCGGCCGTTCCATCGCCTGGTCGCGGCCGATGCCGGTGCCGAACTGGGGGCTCGGCGGCGGGCACTGGCGTCTCCAGTTCAGCTACGCGGCATGGCGCAAGCACATGCTCGTGCTGCCGGTTCCGCGCCGGCTCCCGCCCGGCCTCGTTCTGGCGGGTGGCTCCCAGTCCAAGATCCTCGCCCGCCACCACGTGGAGGCCGTGCTGCGTGCGGTCGAGGAACGCCCCGGCCTGGTCCGCCGCTGGCGCCACAGCTGGATACCTGACGAGACATTCGTCTACTCGCTTCTGCACACGCCCGACCTCGTGCCTCGATGGGAGGAGGAACGTGTGCGGGCCAGCGCGTGGGTCATCCGGTGGCCGGACGGATCGGTGAAGAGCCCGCCGTGGCTCACCTCCGCGGACCTGGGCGTTCTGCGGGCCGCCTGCGAGGAACCGGTCACCGGACCCCTGAGGATGTTCGCGCGCAAGTTCGCCACTGACGTGGATACGTCCGTCCTGGACGTGCTCGACCGCTCCTTCCGTGCTCGCGGAGCAGCCGGGACGCGATCGGAGGAGTCGAGCTCCCCGGGCAGGGTCGGCTGATCGACAGCCGGCCGCAGAGCGTCCTCGGCCGGTGGCACCGCGATCCCGCGCAGCTCAGTCCCGGAACCGGAGGGCACGCTTGACCACGCGGCGGGCGCCCGCGTCGAGCGTCGTCAGCGGCAGGCGTTGGAGTCGGAAGGCCTTGTAGTCCAGCGGGACCGCGCCGAAGGACTCCTTGAAGCGGGCCAGGCCGCTGCCGGGCGCGCTGTCGCCCAGATGGTAGAAGCGCGCGCCCTCCGACACGCTCTGCTCGATGGCCAGCCGGTGGAGGAGATCGTTGGCCCGGACCGGCCCGGCCAGTTCCTTGTCCATGGCCCCGCGCCAGTACACGACGTGCTCGCCGAGCCGGAGCGTGATGATCGCCGCCGCCGGCTGCCCCGACACCGAGGCCACCCACACTCTGCAGCTCCCGGGGAAGGTGGCTGCGACCGTGGCGAACTTCCGGGCGGGATCCCGTCGCCGTGCCCGCGTCCGCGCCAGCCAGAGCGGTTCGTGCTGCTGCTCGGCCCATCGCTGCACGGAGAGGCGGTACAGCGCGTCGAACACGGGGATGAGGCGGCCGTCGGTGTCCTGGTCGACCGTCAGCGACGCGCGCTCCGCCTTGCGCACGGCCCGGCGGGCGCTCCCGCTGAACCGGTCCTTCCAGACCGCGTCGAACCCGCCACTCAGGTCGAGCACGTGTGAGGTGTGCGGGAGCTGCACTGCCGCGGACGGCGCAGCCGCCTCGTAGGCCGCACTGCGACGTGGCGCCGGCCGCAGGGAGACCGCCAGCGCGCCGTCCCTCGCGAGCGCGGCGAACACCGCTGCCACGTCCTCGGGACACAGGTCGCTGCCCGGCACGACGAGCCCACCCGTGCCCCAGCCGAACGGCTGGGAGGCCAGCACGAGGGAGCGGTGCCGTGGCGCACCGATGGCCGGGCGTGCGACAGCGGGCAGAACGGCGCGGACGCCGCTGGGCAGTTCGTAGAGCCGGCTCGCGTCGCGGCCGCCGGAGACCGCGAGGGCTGCATCCGTCCACCCCGGGTGCTGGAACGGCAGAGCCTCCGGATCGGCCGCCAGCAGCGTCAGCCACTCCGCGCGCGGGGCCGGTGACGCGAGCAAGCGGGCGCCGTCCGTGCCCCTCGTCGCCTCGGCGCCGCCTGCAGGTCCCGCTCCCGCTCCTCGCACCTCGGCACCCGCCCTCGCTCGTCTCACAGGCAACCTCGTCTCACAGGCAACCTCGTCTCACAGGCAACGCAGCACTCGCACGACGTTGTGCCAGCGCCAGGCCAGAACAGAGTGCTCCACGTGGTCACGCTGTTGCCGGGCGACGAGCACGACGTGTCGCAGCCAGTACAGGAGGAGCACGGTGCTGTCGCCGATCGTGTCGTCCCACGACCAGCGTGCGTGGCGGAGGACGTCCTCGCAGGCGACCGGCCAGGTGCCCTTCGCCAGCGATTCGGCCACGACCGTGCCCAGGTTCACCCGACGCTCCACAGCGATGCCGAAGAGCGCCAGGTGCAGCAGGTCGTGAGCCGGCAGTTCCTGCGGTCCCGCGCAGTCCCAGTCGACGAGACCGGTGGCGGCGCCCGTAGCGGGGTCGACCAGGAGATTCCCGAGCCAGAAGTCACCATGGATCCACCCGGCGTGGACCCATCGTCCGTTCAGCTCGGTTCGTAGCCGCCGTCGAAGCCGTGCCAACCGCTCCGACGGCCAGCCGGTGGGCCAGTGCCTGAGCAGGTGGACCAGAGCGTCGACCGGCTCGTCAACCCAGCGTCGGAGGAGCACGTCGTCGACCAGGACGGGAACGGCGGTGTCGCGGTGCAGCGCGTTCGCCACCCCGACGCCGCTGTCCAGGACGTGGCCCCGCAGTCGCGCGTCCGCCGTGGTGGCGTCCACGCCGCTGAGATGCTCGTCCAGGACGTACCACCACCGTCCCGCTGCACCTTCGGCGCGCCTGGTGGGGAGCAGGGGGCGCAGTTCGGACAGGCCCGGTGCCCGGTCGAGGGTCGCCAGCACGGTCGTCTCGTACCGCAGCCGTTCCGCGCCGGTCAACGACATGCGCAGCACGGCGAGCGGCGCTTCGCCCACCGGTCCGACCGGAAAGGTGGCCGTTCCGGTGCTCGTCCAACTGGCTCCGTGCGCGCGCCAGCCGGTGACGTCCGTGAGACCTGCCCGGCCGCCCAGGTCGCTGAGCACGGGGGCCACGAGAGCGGCCGCTTCCGGCAGGGCCCGCCGTCCGTGGCGGCGGCGGGGCTGCCGCAGGACTGCCCGCAACGGAGTCGACGCCGTGGCCCTCGTCACCGGACCAGTGCGGCGCCCCCGGCACCTTCACGGGTGCCGGGGACGCCGTCCGCCCACCGGTTGCAGTACTCACGCCAGATGAGCTCCAGTGCCTGCGCCCGAACGGCGTCGGCGTCGCGGGACGCGTCCAGGATGTGCAGCGGGAGTTCGTCGCGCAGGCTGAGGAACGCGCTGCGCTCGGCCTCCGTCTCGCTCACGGTGTTCTCACCCTTCCGCGCATGGGCGAGTGCTCCCGGCAGATCCAGCAGGAGGGTGAGGTCCGGTTCCGGGCACGAGCGGGACAGCATCCACATGTAGGCCCGCTTGGCCGTCTCTGCCGGCGACGCCGGGGGCCGGGCGCCGGACGACGGGTGCCGGGCGTCATAGGTGTACCGGTCGAAGACGACCAGGCGCCCCAGCGCCTGGTACCCCTTGGCCCGGAGCAGGCGTGCCCATGCGCGGAAGGGCCGGGCGGCGGCAGCCAGGACCAGCTTCCGCGCTGACGCGTCGGTGTCCTCGCCCTTCCAGAGCCCCATGTAGACCCGCGACACCGGGAGAGGGAACGCGCCGGCGATCCCCTCGGCCAGGGTCGACTTGCCCGCCCCGTTCGAGCCGAGGAGGGCGACACTCACTCCCCACCGCTGCCGGAGCAGCTTCGGGCGGCTCGCGGCCCGGCGGACCCGCTCCGACGCCAGGTGCAGCCGGACGGATACCGGCGCCGACCGGTGCCATGCTCGCGACAGCCCCCCGCCGAGCCCGGCCAGCGCGTCCCAGTCGGCAGCGAGAACGGCGTCGCGCAGGATCCGGGCGCTGATCACCGGCCCACCCCGGGCATCGACGGTCTGCGGGATCTCGGTGTCGAGCCGCGCGTGGGGTGCCGCCGACATCAGCCGATCCCGGTAGTGCAGGGGCACGGACCCCTTGTCGAGCAGGCAGTGCAGCAGCAGGAGCCAGAACGCGTCGTCCGGTGAGGGAACCAGGACGGCCCCGTCACGGACCCTCCGACCCAGCACGCCGGCAGCGAACGGCGTGACGATCTCCCCGTGCCGGCCGAAGGCGACGCGGTCGGTGACGTCCAGCACCAGGAACTGCGCCGCGTCCGGGTCCAACGAGATGTAGAGGAGGGACGGCGCCTCCTGCCACCCGGGAAGCCCTACGAAACCGGCCGCTCGGGCGGCCGTGCCGAAGGCGGCGAGGTGCTCCGGTCGCACGAGGAGGTCGACGTCCCCCGGCGGGAGGTCGACGTCCCTGGGAACACGGAGCAGTGACCACTCGACGTGCGCGTCGTTCAACTCTCCGAAGAGCGACTCCAGTTGACGATGCACCCCGTGGGCCTCCCGCTCGCGTTCGAACTCTGTCCCCGGCAGGCCGTCGGCCACCACTGGTGGCGATCCCCTGTGGGGGTCGGGAGCCGCAGTGTGCCAGGAAAAAGCGCATCGAAGTGCTTCCTCGGCGCCGCTGGAAAGCCGGGCACTGGCAACGCCTGCTACGGCCGGCGCTTCCGTGTTGTCGACGGCCTCACGCCCTGGGGCTGGACGGCGACCGCACAAGGGTGAGGAGGTAGCTCCCCGCCGTCAGCACGACGCCCTCGACCAGTGCCGCGGCGCGGCCGGCGCCGGTCACGTCGCCGCGGGCGAGGTCGCCCAGCCCCCGGGCCACCCCCGCCGGGATGGTCCGTCGCAGGTAGGCGCGCTCGCTGGACAGCGCCGGCCCAGCGCCCGCCAGCCGGCTCAGCAGGGCCTTGGACCGGCCCTCGGCCACGCACCGCCGCCGGAAGTACCGACGGGTGACGCGCTCGTCGGTGACGAGGTGGCTGCACCGGGCCGCTGGATCCAGGACGATCCGCGTCCCCGGGCGCAGCCGGTGAGCCCTGATGGCGAACTCGGTCTCCTCGCAACCAGACGCGTCCTCGCCGAGCCTGCCCATCGTCGAGTCGAATCCACCGACCTGGGTGAAGACCGCTCGCCGGAAGCTCATGTTCGCGCCGATGGGGTTGCGGGCCTCGGTGCGAACCCCCGGCTGACCGGCGTAGCTGCACCCGACCACCCACAGGAACTCGTCGGGGAACCACGACGGCCGGGGTGCCTGCCAGGCGGGATCCACGCCGCCCCCTACGCCGATCACCGAAGGATCGGCGTAGGACTCGAGGAGCCGCTCGGCCCAGTCGGGGGCCGCCGCCGCGTCGTCGTCCAGGAACGCCACCACATCGCCGGTGGCCCGGCGCACACCGGTGTTGCGCGCACCGGACAGGCCCTGCGCTTCCTCGTTCGGGATGCACACGACATCCGGAAACTGCTGGGCGGCCCTGGCCAGCAACTCGGGATTGTGGTCGCTCACCAGAATGAGCTCGTCGGGGGTCCGAGTCTGTCCCCGCAGACTCGCCACGGCCGCGAGTATCGCCTGCCAGCGGTCCAGTGTGTAGGCGCAGATGATCACCGTCAGGCGAAGGGGACCCGCTTGCTGTTCGGCCCAGTCCACCGGTGCTGCCTCAGGAGTCGTCACGGCGCTTCTGGCGGTTCGAGACGGGCACGCGCCGAATATAAGGCCAAGAATGCGGCGCGGGACGAGTCCCGACCACGCCGATGTCTGGCTACTCTCCGATGCCATGCCGTGGGTGATCATCGGGGGCGCCGGGACATCTCATGGAGCGCTGCGGTGACCGGCCCTTCGCCTGTCGAGCCTGCGGTGGTCCCGGTCCTGCTCTATCACGCGGTCACCGAGGACCCGGGGAGCCAGATCGCCCCCTTCGCCGTCTCCCCGGCTGAGTTCGAGCGGCAGATGGATGTTGTCCAGGCGGCCGGGCGGACGATCGTGTCCTTCGGTCAGCTCATCAGCGGCGACGTCCGCAGTGCGCCCGAGGCCGCGGCGCCGTCGGGCAGCGCCGAGCGACGCGTCGTCATCACCTTCGACGACGGGTACGCGGACTTCGCCGACGCGGCGCTGCCGGCGCTGCAGGCCCGCGGGCTGGTGTCGACCCTGTTCCTCACGACGGGGTGGCTGGCCGGTGGCCCGGGCAGGACGCCGGGGCCGACCGACCGGATGCTCTCGTGGTCGCAGCTGCCCGAGCTGCAGGAGGCCGGTGTGGAGCTGGGTGCCCACAGCCACAGTCACCCGCAGTTGGACACCTTGACCCGGCCGGCCCTGCGCGACGAGCTCGGACGGTCGAAGGATCTCCTGGAGGACGCGCTGCGCCGGGAGGTGGACACGTTCGCCTATCCGCACGGCTACAACGGGCCGCGCGTCCGGCGGGCCACCCGCGAGAGTGGCTACCGGGCCGCCGCGGCCGTGCGGAACGCGCTGCACCCTCCGGGTGGGGATCCGTATGCGGTGGCGCGGCTGATGGTGACCCGGGCGACGACAGCGGGGGACGTGGCCCGGTGGCTCGACGGCACCGGTGCCCCGGTCGCCGGTCGCCGGGACTCCCTCGCGACCAGAGGGTGGCGGGTCTACCGGCGAGGACGCGCCGTCGTGCGCGGCGCCGCCGGATCGGACTACCGCTGACCGAACTCCTGCCCGGCGGTTCCTCCGGCGTCGCTGCTCACGTCGCGGTGTCCGGGGCTCTACTCAGTAGGCCCGAGTGGCGGACGACTGCTGCGGCCGCCGCCAGCACGAGCACCGCCACATAGGCCGGGTACGGCACCCCGACGAGGCCGCCCAGCGGCCAGAACAGCGGCACGCCGGGGCCCGTGGCGAGATCGCGGAGCAGGTGCAGGAGCACGCCGACCGCGAGTGCGGCCGGCGCGGTGCCCCATCGGGGCATCGACGCGACGAGCAACAGCAGGAGAGCCAGCGCGAGGCTGTGCGTCGGCGGGCGGCCGCCGTCGACGGCCCAGCCCTCGTGGTGCAGGTACAGCGGCAGGTGATCGAGGTCGATGAGGACGGCGGCTGCGAGGACCCACCGCTCGCGCCGGCCGGGCACCAGGGGTGCGCCCAGGGCGGTCAGGCACACCCAGGCGGTGAGCAGGTGTGCCGGCTCATCCAGCAGCCCCTGCACGAGCACGGGCCAAGACGCGGCCCGTGCCACCGCGTCGAGGGCAAGGACGGCTGCGACCGCCGCCACGGAGATCGCTCCGCTCAGCCGGGTCACGGCGCGGGGTGGCCGGCCCACCCGAGCAACTCCTCGGTGGCCCAGGAGTTGACGACCCGCTCGATCGGCACGCCGGTCTCGAGCGCGCGCTCGCAGCCGTTGCTCTGCCAGTCGAGCTGGCCCGGCGCGTGGGCGTCGGTGTCGATGGAGAACTCGCACCCCAGCTCCACGGCCAGGCTGAGCAGCCGCAGCGGCGGATCGAGTCGCTCCGGCCTCGAGTTGATCTCTACGGCGGTGCCGTACTCGACGCAGGCACCGAACACCGCCTCGGCATCGAACGTGCTCTCCGGCCGGGGCCGCTGCGTGCCGTTGCGCTGCTGCCGTCCGATGACCAGTCGCCCGGTGCAGTGCCCGAGGACGTCGGTGTGCGGGTTGGCCACGGCGGCGAGCATGCGGGCGGTCATCGCCTTCGACTCCGCCCGCAGGTCGGAGTGCACGCTGGCGACGACGACGTCGAGCCGGCCCAGCAGCTCCTCGGTCTGGTCGAGGCTGCCGTCGACGTTGATGTCGCACTCGATGCCGGTGAGGATCCGGAAGGGGGCGAGCTCCTCGTTCAGGGCCGCGACGACGTCGAGCTGGTTCTCGAGCCGCTCCGGCGAAAGCCCGTTGGCAACGGTCAGCCGGGGGGAGTGGTCGGTGAGCGCCACGTACTCGTGGCCCAGGGCGATCGCCGCCTCGGCCATCTCGCGGATCGAGCTGCCACCGTCGGACCAGTCGGAGTGCACGTGCAGGTCGCCGCGCAGGGCGGCCCGGAACTCGGCGACGTCGTCGGCCATCGGGACCAGTTCGGCGTGGGCCTCCTCGAGCGTGGCCAGATAGGCCGGAACCTGCCCCTTGTGCGCCTCGACGACCACGGCCGCGGTCTTCGGGCCGATTCCCTTGAGGTCCTTCAGGGTGTTGGTGCGGATGCGGCGGTCCAGCTCTGCCTCGTCCAGGGTGTCGACGACGGCGGCGGCCGTGCGGAATGCGCCGACCCGGTAGCTGGGCTCGCGGGCGCGCTCCAGGAGGAAGGCGATCCTCCGGAGCGCGGCCGCGGGCGGGAGTGGGGAGCTCAGTGCTTGACCTTCTTGGCCTGCTTCTTGGCGGCCTTCTTCGCCTTCTTCTGGGCCTTGGCGGCGCGTTTCTGGGCCTTCTCGTAGCCCTTCTCGGTGGACTCGGCGACCTCGTGCGCGGCGCGGCGGGCCCGGTAGCCCACCGACGGCTTGCCCTCGGTGTCGACCGCGGCAAGCAGCAGGCCGCCGAGCAGCCCGGCATTCTTCAGGAAGTTCGAGATCTGCCCGAAGCGCTCGGTCGGGTCCGTGTGCTCCCAGAAGCGGTGGCCGGCCAGCGTGGTGGGCACGACCGACGCCGACAGGGCGAGAGCGGTGAGCCGCGGGAGGCGACCCAGCCCGAACAGGGCGCCGGCGACCACCTTGACGGCGGCGTCGGCCTTCACCCACTGCTCGACGTCCCTGGGCACCTTCACCGGCAGCTGCTTGTCGGCCGTCTCCGCGATCTTCTCCACGACCGGACGGGCCCCCGGCACGCGGTCCTGCGGCTTGCGCAGGGTGCTGATCCCGCCGTAGATGAAGGGGGCGGCGAGCAACGGCCGGGCGATCCGGCGGACCAACATGGTGGAGACCTCTTTCCCTCAGTACCTCGACAGACGTCAGCTGTGCACTGCCCGGAAGATCCTCCGGACAATCCTGTCGCCGACCGTAGCCATCTGCGCCGATGCCCGCCCGCCAGAGTCAGTACGCCGTCGCCGCGCAGCACGGCGCCTACGGTCCGCCACAGGCCATCGGGTCCAGGAGCAGAGGCCAGTTCTCGACGTAGTGGATGTCGATCCGCGCGGAGTCGTCCCAGCACAGGTTCGAGCGGCCGCTGATCTGCCACAGACCGGGTCAGGCCCGGCTTGAGGTCCTCCCTGTGCCGGGAAGGGCGGCGTTACGGCGCGCCGACCACCGTCAGTCCGTGCGGCAGCAGTAGACGGTGAGCTCGGCGCGCTTACGGAACCGGAACTCGGTCGCCTTCTCTCCCATCTCGCCGTCGTAGGCGACCTGCTTGAGGCCCGACCGGGAGATCACCGTGACCTCCTCGGCCTCGAAGTGCCCGTAGCTGCGCGCGTGCTCGCTGATCCCGAGGAGGGTGGCCAGGACCGCCCGCGTGCGGCCGAAGGTCAGGTCGGCCCGCAGGTATTGGACGTCGAGCAGCCCGTCCTCGAGACGTGGGCGCCACGCGGGGGAGAGGCCGCGCGGGGTGTAGAGGCAGTTGCCGATGAAGATGATCCAGACCGACAGCGGCTGTCCGTTGACGACGAGCTCGACGGGTGCCTGCCTGCGCAGGACCTGTGCCGCGGCGACGGTGAGCGCCAGCCACTTGCCCATGCGGCCCGACAGGTGATCGCGGCGGCGGACCATCTCCGGGTACGCGCCGATGCTCGAGGTGTTGAGGAACGGCGTCCCGTTGACCTCGGCGACGTCGACCCGCACGGCCTGCCCCGAGGTGACGGCGTCCGCGGTGTCCTGCGGGGTCTCCAGCCCGACGTCGCGGGCGAAGTGGTTGAGCGTGCCCGCCGCGATGACGGCCAGCGGCAGGCCGTGCTCGAGGGCGACGGCGGCCGCGGCGGCGACGCTGCCGTCGCCGCCGGCCACGCCCAGGGCTGTCGCCCGCCCCGACCGCGCCGCCTCGCTGAGCAGCTCGCTGACCCCGGCGTCCTCACTGAGCTCCAGCACCTCCGCCTTCGGCAGCAGCTCGGCGATGTCGGCGGCCGGGTCGTAGTCGTCCCGGCCGGACCGCGGGTTCACCGCGATCACCAGCCCCTCGCCCTCGGGCAGCGCCGGTGCGT
>JAOPWM010000003.1 GCA_025965695.1 Blastococcus sp. | reverse complement strand
AGGAGCAGCCCGATCAGCAGGAGCACCGCCGCCGCGCCCACGGCGAGCGCGGCCCGATAGGCGGTGCCGGGCGCGAAGTCCAGGGAGACGACCCCGGCCGCGCCGGCCGGCAGGACGTAGCCCTGCTGCCAGCCGTCCACGGTGCGCGTCTCGAGCCGCTCGCCGTCGAACGTGGCGAGCCAGCCGGGATTGACGTTCTCGGGCAGGACCAGCAGCGTCGCCGCGGTCCGCGCCCCGACGTCCAGCCTGCGGTGCTCCGCGTCCCACCGGGTCGCCGTGACGGGCGCGCGCCGGACGGCGTCCACGGACGTGCCCGGGCGCACCAGCGTCGCCGACGTGACCGCGAAGGCCCCGGTGCTCTGGGCGGCGAACCGGTGCCGGCCGGCGTCGAGCATGCCGGTCGAGCTGTCGTCGCCGCAGAGACTCAGCTCGACCGGCTGCAGCCCGCGCAGCCCGGCGAGCGTCGTCCGCAGCGACGTCTCCCGCGGCTTCCCGTCGACCTCCACGACCGGGCCGTCGCCGCACGGCACCTCGACGGCGGCGTCGGCCGGGACCACCGGGACCGCGGCCACCCGCAGCTCGCTGATCCCGACACCCGCCGTGCTGACCTGGCGCGTGTACGGATCGAACGATGTGAGCTCGTCGACCATCGGGAAGGACAGCGTCAGCCGGTCGGTGGTCACCGGCGCGAACAGCGCGGTCCCGGTCGTGTCCAGCCGCGCCGACTGTTCCAGCCCACCGGCGCTGATGGTGACCGCGGTCGGGACGGAGGCGGCCGTGCCGTCGGTGACCGCGAGAGAGACCCGGTCGACGGTCACCGGGAGGGCCCAGGCGAGCGTCAGGCTCGGGCGGGAGGCCCCGGCGGAGGCGATCCACGCCGTCTCGGGGTCCCCGTCCACCGCCGCGTCGGCGGCGGCGCGGGGATCGGGAGCGACCGTGCTGCCGGCGCTGATCACGGGTCCCCACGGCCGGGCGGCGGCCGAGATGAGCGCGTCCAGGGCCGGCCCAGGACGGGGAACAGCGGTGACGCCGATGTCGTAGGCCGCGGGGCGGGCCACGGTGATCACCCGGTCGAGCCCGGCCGGCTCCTCGGCGGGGCGGACCAGATCGGCGCTGCACCGTGGCCGGCCGGTGGCCTCTGCCGCGCAGCCGCCGGTGGCGGGGTTCGCGGTGTCGAACACGTAGGCGTCCGCCCCGACGTCGACCGCCGGGGTGACCACCGTCCTCGACAGGGTCAGGCCCGGGATCGAGACCTCGGCGAGCGCGAGGGTCCCCGTCGTCGGTGCTCCCCCGGCGACGCTGAGCGTCAGACTCCGAGTGGCGCCGTCTGGCAGCGGGAGGCGCTGCGGCTCCGTCGTGCCGGCCAGCGCGACGGTCCGCTCGCCGCTGTCCGTGCGGAGCACGATCTCCGCCGCTGACCGGGGGGCGTCGGCCAGCCGGACGACGACCTCCTGGGCGGTGATCAGCCGGTCTGCCCGGATCCGCCACCAGACCGGCTGCGCCTGACCGACGCGGTCGGCCGGGCGCCAGGCGGTGGTGGGATCGCCGTCGATCGCCGCGTAGGGCTGGTCGGGCGGCCGGGTGCCGCTGAAGCTGTCGGCGTCGGACGCCGAACTGCTGGCCGTCACCGTCGCACCGTCGGTGCGCACGACGCTCTCGCCGAACTCCGCGCCCGGATAGAGGTAGTCGCGGGCGCGGCCCTCGAGGCGGAGCGGGTCGTCGGCGGTCAGGGCGGCCGACGCGGCGGCGTCGATCCGGCCGAAGCTGCGTTCCCGCCGCATCTGGGCGTCGCTGACCAGCGTGCTGCCGGCGCCGGAGCGCTCGCCGTCGGCCAGCAGCGCGGGCCGGCCGGTCAGGAGCCCGCGGTCCTCGAGGGCCAGGACGCCGTCGGGGCCGCCGGCGACGGACACGGCGTCGGCCAACGGCACGGCGTAGGCGCGCGGCGCCGGATCGGCGACGGCGTAGACCTCCACCGAGGCGTGCGGTGAGATCAGGAAGGAGTCCAGGGCGCGGCCCATCAGGGAGGTGACCGCCGGGACCCGCGGCCCGAAGGTCGCCACCCGGGTGATGCCCGGGGAGTTCCGCAGCGCCTGGTGGACCAGGATCGGCCGGGTCGCACCGGCCGCACCGGCGTCGAGGTCGTTGCGGACGACGAGGTGGGAGATGCCGGCCCGGGCGAGGTACCGGGCCAGCCCTGCCGAGCCCTGTCCCTGGGCCAGCCGGTCCTCGACCGCGTTCAGCATCCGGATGTGCGCGGCGGGCGTCAGCGGGACGGCGCTGCGGACCTCCCACGCCGAGCCGGCCAGCGGCTGCAGCGGCTCGTCGGCCGTCGTCCCCCAGACATAGGTGCCGAAGGAGGACGCGGGCAGCAGCAGCGCCCGGCCACCGGGCTGCGCGTGGGCGAGCCAGTCGGCGGTCTCCTGCCAGTAGCCGGGCACGGCCTCGAAGCCGGTCGGCGGCGCCAGCCGGCCACCGATAGCCGGCGACGCGGTGGCCACGAGGGCGAGCGCGACCACCCCGATGGCGGTGCGGGCGGCCGCGACGGTCGCCAGCCGGCGGCGGTCGTCGCGCGGGTCACCCAGGGGTTTGCGGCGGCGGATCGCGCGGAACAGCGGCCCGCAGACGGCGGCGACGCCGAGCGCCAGGGGCAGCCGGAGCACCGGGTCGAACTTGTGCACGTTGCGCAGCGGCGCCAGCACGCCGTCCAGCGCGGAGTGCAGCGGCTCGGCGGCCAGCCCCTGGACCGCGCCGAGATGCCCGGCGGTCACCAGGACCAGCCCGGCCAGCACCCCGAGGACCAGCCAGGTGCGGTCCGGGAGGGCGCCGCGGACCAGCCCGAGCAGGCCGACGACTGCCAGGACCACCGTGGCCAGCACCGGGAGCGCGTCGTGCAACAGCGTCCAGCCGGCCGGCCAGACGGGGCCCCGGGCGTCGGCCAGATAGGCCAGCCACTGGGTCGTGCCGCGGATCGCCGAGAACAGCCCCGTGGGGGCGGTGGTCGTCGCGGCCGACTCGATGTAGTCGAGGAACGGGGGGCTGTACCGGCCGAGCAGCAGCAGCGGCCCGATCCACCAGGCGGTGGCCAGGGTGACCGACGCGGCCCACCAGGCGATCAGCCGGCGCCGTCGGGGTCCGGCGGGGCGGGTGAGCAGGTACAGCGCGGCGAGCGGCAGCACCGCCGCCGTCGCCACGGCGTTGACGCCGCCGACGCAGAAGACCGCCAGTCCCGACAGGGCGGCAGCCCGCCGGGGCGACCCACCGCGGGCTCCGGCGATGAGGGGGACCAGCACCCACGGCGCCAGCGCCATCGGCAGCACCTCGACCGAGGTGGCGCCCAGGCCGGAGATCATGCGTGGCGCCAGTGCGTACGCCAGCCCGGCGAGCAGGCGGCCCTCGGGCGTGCCGATCCGCAGCCACCGGGCCAGCGTGACGACGCCGAGGAACGCCACGCTGAGGAGCAGTGCCATCCACAGCCGCTGCACCACCCAGGCGGGCACCCCTGCCGCCTGGCCCAGCGCGTAGAACGGCCCCATCGGGAACAGGTAGCCGTAGGTCTGGTTCTGCAACTGCCCGGCGAAACCCTCGGGCTCCCACAACTGCAGCGAGCGGCCGAGGAAGCCCCACGGGTCCACCGAGAGGTCGAGCTTGGTGTCCGGCAGGACCCGCCCCGGCTGCTGCGACAGCGTCAGTCCCGCGAAGGCCAGGCAGACGACGGCCCAGCGCGCGCGGTGCAGCAGCAACGAACGACGACCGGCCCCCGCGGGGTGCGGGAGCCGGTCGTCGTGCGCGGCCGGGGCCGCGGCGGCCGGGTGGGCCGCTGCGTCGCCCGGACGCGTCAGGAGGGTTGCCACGGCGGAAGACCAGGACGTGAGCACCTGGGGAGCGGCGGGCCGCTCCCCTCAGCTCACTGGACCTGCGGCACCCGCTGCTGGTCACCGTCGACGTCGACGGCGTCCCCCCTGTGGGCACCGGTGCCGACCGCGCGACGGCGGACGAGGAGCCCGCCGACGATCAGCAGCAGCACACCGAGGCCCGTCATGCTGAGCGGGAGGATCGTCTTGACCAGATTGATCTTGTCGCGGGAATCTACGGCCCGGGTGACGCCGGCGCTGACGGTCTTCTCGTCGGCGGCGAAGTCGCCCGCGAGCATGGTCGGCCCCGTCTCGCCGGCCGGCCCGCGCAGCTCGGCCTTCGGGTGCTCCTCGGCGGTCACGATGACGCCGCTGACGGGCTCGACCCACAGGGTTCGCTCGTTGCTGTAGACGGCCTCGACCGTCACGCTCGGCTTGGTCGAGCCGACGAGCGAACCCGGCACCTCGGCCTCGCGGAGCACCGTCTCGGGGATGGTCTGCACGAAGCGGTAGACCTCGAGACCCTGGAGCTTCTCGACACCGTCGAAGCGGGCGGGGAACGCCTTGCCCGTCGTCGTGTTGAACAGCGGGTAGTCCTTCTGCTCCGTGCCGAACGGGAAGGTGAGAGTCAGGCCCTCGATCGTCACGCCCTTGTCGTAGTTCACGTGGTCGGAGGGGCAGTCCACGGCCTCGGCGGTACGGCGGTCGAGGCAGACCCGGTAGGTGCTGGCGTCCAGCTGCATGCCGTCGGCGTCGGTCATGACCGAGCCGAAGTTCCAGACCGCGGCGTCGCTGCCGGCCCCGTCCGCGGTCGGGTCGCCCTTGACGTGCTGGCGCACCGTCGCATCGAGACCGCGGTACTGCTTCAACTCACCCTGGCTGAAGAAGTCGACGCCGGACCCGATGGCGACAGGGTCGGCCTTCTGATCCAAGGGCAGCTTGACCAGGGCAGGCTCCAGGAACAGCCGGACGCAGAGCGCCGCGGCGAGCACGAACGCCCCCAGTCCCAGCAAGCCCAGCCCGATGGCGCGTCCTCGCATGCGGATGGCTCCTCATCTCAGCGCGACGCCTCCTCCGGCGTCACAGCGGCGCAAACCCTACTGGCGGGTAGCTCGAACAGCTATACCGGTTGGTACGGATGCGTACCGAGAGTGAAAACCTGTCACCCGAATGGATTAATCGGGACCGGTACGACTCGGTCAAACGCGTGGTACGGCCGCGTACCGAGTCGCACTCACCGCTTCCGGAGGACGACTACCAGGTTCCAGGAGACGATTTCCCGAAGTCCGGGAACCCGCACGACCCAGGCCGCCCACCATGGGTGGTAGCGCGGGTAGGCGGCGACCACGTCGGCGTCGGGGCACCGCCGCGCCCAGCGCAGCGCGCCGCCCACCGAGACCGGGAACAGGGACTCCCCGAACCGGTTCTTCGGCTCGCGGCCGTTCGCCCGGACGAACCGCCGCCGGGCGCGGTGCCCACCGAGGTAGTGCCACGGCCCCGTCTCGTGCCCACCGTGTGGGGACCACCACGGCGTGAACGACAGGAAGACCGTGCCTCCCGGCCTGGTCACCCGCACCATCTCGGCGGTCATCGTCCACGGCGAACGCACGTGCTCGAGGACGTTGGACGAGTAGCAGACGTCGACCGATGACGTCCGGACCGGCAGCGCCTCGCCGCTGGCCCGGAGCGTGCCCGGCTCGATGGTGCCGCGCGCGGCGAGCTCACCGGCGTCGGGTTCCAGGCCGACATAGGTGGCGCCGGCCCCCCGGAAGGCGTCGGCGAAGTAGCCGGGGCCGCCACCGACGTCGAGCACCGTCACCCCGTCGAGGGGGACGTAGCCGGCCAGTTCGCGGACGGAGTCCGCCGCCAGGACGCCGTAGAACAAGTCGGGTTCGGTCTGTTCCTTCAAAAACACCCGGAACAGCTCGACCGAGCGCGACAACGTGCGGGTGCGAGCCATTTGGCGGCGTCCCGTCCTTTGCGGTGAATGGGCTGGTGGGAACATAGTTACTCGGCGGTAGTCTCCCGCGGTGCACATTCGATCAACGTCGATCGATGTCCTGTTCGTCAACTGGCGGGACGTCGCTCACCCCGAAGGCGGGGGCTCGGAACGCTACGTCCACCGCATTGCGGAGGGCCTGGCGGCCTCCGGCCTGCGGGTGTCCATGTTCTGCGCCGCCCACGACCGGGCTCCCGCCGAGGAGACCGTCGGCGGCGTCCGCATCGTGCGCCGGGGCGGCCGCCTCGGCGTCTACCCCCGGGCCCTTCTGCACGTCCTGCGGCACCGGCCGCGGATGGTCGTCGACGTGCAGAACGGGCTGCCGTTCAGCAGCTCGCTGGTGACCCGGCAGCCGGTCGTCGTGCTGGTGCACCACGTGCACCGGGAACAGTGGCCGATCGTCTTCGGCCGGATCGGCGGCGCCATCGGCTGGTGGGTCGAGTCCGTCCTCGCGCCGCGCATCTACCGCCGCTGCCGCTACGTCACGGTGTCCGGGGCGACCGCCGAGGAGCTGGGCACCCTGGGGATCGCACCCGATCGCGTGACGGTCGTGCCCAACGGCGTCGAGCCGCCGTTTGCGGTCACGGCCGCCCGGTCGGTGCAGCCCCGACTGGTCGTGCTGGGAAGGCTGGTCCCGCACAAGCGCGTCGAGCATGCCGTCGACGTGCTGGCCCGCCTCCAGGACCGCTGGCCCGGACTGCGGCTGTCGATCGTCGGCCAGGGCTGGTGGGAGGCCGAGCTGCGGGCGCGCGCTGAGGCGCTCGGTGTCGCAGAGCTGGTGGAGTTCCACGGCTTCCTGGACGAGCAGGCCAAGCACGAGGAGCTCGCCCGGGCGTGGGTGCAGCTGTGCCCGTCGGTGAAGGAGGGCTGGGGCCTGGTGGTCACCGAGGCCGGTGGGCACCGGGTGCCGACGGTGGGTTACCGGTCGGCCGGAGGTCTGCGCGAGTCGATTCTCGATGGGCGGACCGGGGTGCTGGTCGACGACCTGGAGGAGATGACAGAGGCCGTCCACCGGCTGCTGACGGACGGGCCGGCCCGCCTCCTGATGGGCGAGGCCGCGGCCCGTCACGCTGCGGCGTACAGCTGGGCGGCGAGCGTCAGCGGCTTCGCCGGCGCGCTGTCCGCCGCGGTGCGGGGATCAGCCGCGGTTCCCGTACTCCAGGACGTTGATCGGCTGCTGGTTGCTCACGTCGAGGGTGTCGGTACCGACCGCGGCCTGGATGCCGACGACAGCGGCGATCCCGAGCACGGCTCCAGCGCCGAGCGCGAGGAGCGCAGCGACGAGCGTCTTCATTCTGTGACTCGCTTCCGTAAGGGACGACGACGGAGCGTCACCGTAGAGGCACCTCGCATGCTCCACAACACTGCCCCCACCACTACTCCGAGTGCACAAGCGTGAGCGAGCGCGACGGCTGTCACCCGACCGGGGGACGGTTCCGGGCCGGTGCGGGCACCGGGAACCCGGTAGAGATCGAGGTCCGCACCGTCCAGCACCAGGGGCAGCGTCGTGACCGCGGACGGCACCGGCCGGCCGGGGGTGCCCTGCTCGACCAGCACCCAGCCGACGCCCGTCCGGGCGAGCGCGAGGGGGTCCTCGACGGCACCCGCAACCTCGGCTGCCCGCGCGTCCTCCCCCGCCACGGAGCGGCCGGCGACGACCAGTTCGTCGTCCACGACCGTCGGCCGGGTCAGCCACCGCGACGCGGGGTCCAACTGCGGGCGGCCGTCGTTCCAGGCGAAGGACCGGTAGGCGCCGAAGGGCAGGACGAGCACGTCACCCGGCCCGTCGTCCTCGGCGAGGACGTCGCGCACCTGCTGCCACTCGGCGGGGTAGGCCACCGGCTGCAGCCGGCCGGCGACACCCCACACGAGGTCCGGCACGGCGATCAACGGCAGCAGCAGGGCGGCTCCGGCGAGCGGACCGGCCAGGACGGCGGGGCCGCGGGCCCGCACGGCCTCGGTGAGCCCACGCGCCCCCAGGCCGGCACCGACGGCGAGTGGCAGAGCCCACCAGGCGGCCCACTTCTGACCGTCGCGCAGGATTCCGCCCCCCGGCACCGTGCGCACGACGGCCTCGAGGACGCCGGCCACCCCGGGTACCGCGCCCGCACAGGCGAGGCCGACGCCAAGAGCGCCCAGGATCACCAGTCCCCGCCCCGCCCCCTGCAACGCACCCCGGGTGAGCCAGCCCAGGACGGCCAGCGCGAGCAGGAACAGCGTCAGCACCGGGACCATCGCGGATCCGCGGCTGGACGGTACGGCTCCGGCGTTCCAGATCCCGCCGGTGCCCAGGACCGCGACGAGCGTGCCGCCCCAGTTCTCGGCCCGGGCGGCGAAGGCCGCGACGCCGTCGGGGTCGGAGGCCCCGCCGGACACCGACAGCACACCCGCGACGAGCCAGGGCAGCGCCATGCCCAGGAGGGCGGCGAGCGGAACGGCGGCGCGGCGGATCCCGACGACGGCCAGTACCACTCCCGCGGCGAGCAGCGCGCCCGTCGAGGAGAGCGCGGCGGGAACGCAGGTCAGGACGAGCACCGGCACGGCTCGGGGCACGCCGGCACGAACACGCAGCGCCGCACGGGTGATCCAAGGCAGAGCTGCCCAGGCGATGAGCAGCGTCCACTGGCCGATGAGCAGGCGTTCGGCAAGGTAGGGGCTCCAGCCGTAGACCAGTCCGGCGACCGCGGCGGCCAGGCCGCGACGGCCGTCCGCGTCCGGGGGGACCAGCCGGGCGGCGCCCAGCACGGCGGTGAACACCAGGCCGAGCAGGACCGCCTTCTGCACCAGGTCGCCCGGCAGCACCGCGGTCAGCAGTGCCATCACCGCGTCCACGGGCACGGCCCGGGGCAGACTGCCGCTGAGCCCGAGTGCGTCCAGGTCCAGGTCCTGGCGCGGGACGAACACCATGTCGCGCAGCAGCACGAAGCCGGGGCCGAGCGCCGGGCCCGTCACGAGCAGCGCGACGCCGAGGGCCAGCAGCCGGGCCGGCCACGGCGAACGGTCGCGGTGTGCCCACTGCGCGTCCACGACGTCCTCTCCCCGGCCGGAGCGGCCACGGTACCGGCCGGTAACCGCACGGGAACGCAGGCAGTGGGCCGGGCGCGGAGCACCAGGTGGTCCCCGTGGCGGAACTGACCACCCTCGGTCCGCCCGTCGCCGGCCCGTCGGCCCCGGTGGTCCGCGCCGTCCCCGCAGCGCTCGTGTCGGCCGCGCTCATGAGCACCAGCGCGTTGGCCTACGTCTTCACCGTCCTGGCCGCCCGCGCGCTGGCCCCGCACGCCTACGGCGAGCTGGCCGCGCTGCTCGGCGTGGCACTGGTGGGCGCGGTGCCGGCGACCGGCCTGCAGACGGCGGCGGCACTCGAGCTCGGCGGGCACCGCGGCGATCCCCGTCGACTCATCCACCGGCTGCACGCCACCGCGCTGGCCGGGGCCGTGGGTGTCGCGGTGGTGGGCGCCTTCGGCATCGTGCCGGTGGTCGGCCTGCTGCACCTGCCCGACCCGTTCGCCGTCGTCTGGGTGCTCGTGCTGCTGGTCGCGCACACCGTCGTGGGCGGCTACGAGGGCGTCCTCCAGGGCACCGGTCGCTACGCGCGCATGGCCGTGGTGACGACATCCTTCGGCGTGGCCAAGCTCGCCGGCGGGGTGGCCGGCCTGCTTGCGGGGGGCACGCCCACCGCGGCCGTCGCCGGGATGGCCCTGGGGGCGACGCTCGGCGTCCTCGCCGGCTGGCTCGGCGCCGACCG
>JAOPWM010000312.1 GCA_025965695.1 Blastococcus sp. | reverse complement strand
CCTGCCGGCCGCCCGCCGTCCGGCGCGGCTGCGCCACCTGGTGCGCCGGATCGCCCTCTGGGGCGCCGGACCCGGCGGCGAGTACCTGGCCTGGGGCGCTGGCAACCGGCCGGACCCCAAGCCGTTGGCCGACCGCCCCGTGGTGCTGCGGGAGATGCCCAGCACCCCCACGATCCAGCCCGCGGCGCCTTCCCCCGCTGCGGCGCTACCTCCCCACGGTCCGGCGTCGACCGGACCGCGGTGGATGCCGCCGGTCCCCCGTGGAGCAGTGGCCGTCCCCGGCGTAAGACCGCGCGGACGCCCTGAACGCTCCCAGGCCACCGGCTGGCCCTCGCAGGTTCCGACGTCCGGTGTGGCGACCGGACTGGTCCGGGCCCGCGGTGATCCGCTTGCCTGTCCGGCCCGCGGTTCCCCCGCGCCGGCGCGACGATCCAGGTCCCCGGGCTCCGTCTGGAGCTCGTTCCCTTGAAGGGCCTGCTCGCCGCCTCCGAGGTAGGCGCAAGCCCGCGCCTGACCGAATGCTGTTGCGCGACCACGGCAGCCAGCCGCTGGACGCCGTCCTCCGCTCCATCCTCGAGCACGCCGCGACCGGTCACCCTCTTCCCCTGGGTGACCGTGACCGACGACTCGGTCCCTCGCTGAGTCCACAGCCTGCAGGCCTATCTCGGCCGCCACCTGGCTCCCCTCCGACGGCGCACTCCCGGCCGCCGACCGACTCTGACGCACGACGGTTCTCGCCTCGACCCACCGCCGACTCGCCCTTGTGCAGCGCGCGGACCCTCCAGGGAGGCGCAGACGTGTGCGGCACTGCCGGCCGGCCCACCGGATCCGTCTCAGGTGAAGAACAGGTCCTACCGGTACCCGTTGAGGACGCTCTGCGTCCGCGGGTCTCTGACCGGCACGGGCCTGGCCATCGGCGCCGATGACCATCCTGCGGCGGTGGCGCTCGTGACGACCGGGACGCGGTCCGGCCGCACGAGGGACGCAGCGATGCTGGACGACGTCCCCTGGCCACGTGGACCACGTGCCGGCGGACGCAGCTCCTCGTCCGCCACCCCCGCCGGACGGCGGGCGCTCCCCGGGAAGCCCTCCGGGAGCGCCCGCCCCGGTCACAACCTTCGAGCTCCCCGCCGGGAGCGGCGGACGCCGGCGGCACTCACTGCCGACAGCCCGCAACGGGCCGGAATGCTGGGACCAGCGTGTACCGCGCCCGGCCCGTGGAACGAACCTCACCGTGACCGCCCCCGAGCTCCGGCTCAGCCGCGGGGGAGGAGCGCCCAGACGAACTTGTGGCCCGCCTCGACGTACCAGCCGTGCTCGGTGGCCATGTCGGCGATCAGGTAGAGGCCGAGGCCGCCCTCGCTGGGGTCGCGGCCGACCGCCGGGGTGGGCGGGGCGGCCGCAGCCTGGTCGGAGACCTCGATCAGGTAGGCGTCGTCGGTGAGCCGCACGGTGGCCCGGACCTCGCCGCCGCCGTGCCGCAGGGCGTTGGAGGCCATCTCGTCCAGGGCGAGGATCAGCTGGTCGAGCAGATCGGGGTCGAGGGACCCGGCACCCGCGTGCCGGCGCAGCTCGGCGCGGACCCCGGGCAGCTCGGCGACGTCCTGCAGGCTCCACGTCAGCGCGGGCGAGGCAGGGGGCGGAGACGCGGACGGCCACACCGCCCCGACCGCCTGCCCTGTCACGCGTTTGTCCCCTTGCTTGCCTGCGGCCGTTGTCGTCGGCCGAACACCTCCGTATCGGCTCCGCGCCTCCGGTCCAAACCTGATGCGACGTGGATCACCCTGGTGTGGGTGAACCAGCGGTCAGCTCGCCGAGCCTGGTGACGGTGTTCCAGTTGCGGGCGGTGCCGGCGACGCCGAGCAGCCGGTCCCACTTCCATGCGGCCAGAGGTGTGTTCGCGATGCCGTCGGGCAGCCAGAGGTAGAGCTCCCGGCCCCGGACCAGGTACTCGCCGCCGCCCTCGACCGGGGGCAGGGCGTCCACGCGGTCCGCCGCGGGCGGCTCGGGGAGGAAGGTCACCAGGTAGCGCGCCGGGTCGGTGGCCACGGTGGCGAACGGGTCCCCGGCGACCAGCGCGGCCAGTTCCGTGCCCGTCCGGACGACGACGGGGACGGCGAACCCGAACTCCTCCTCGATCGCACCCGTCAGGTCGGCTACGAGCTCGGCCTCTCCGAGCGGACTGTCGAGGACGACGTTGCCGCTACGCAGGTGCGTGCGGACGTTCCCGTGCCCCCGGCAGCCGAGCAGCTCCGCCAGCCGTGGCATGCCCACCTGTCGCGCGCGGCCGACGTTGATACCGCGCAGCAGCGCCACGTAGCGGGTCGTGTCGCTGGTCATCGCGGCACGGTAGCGCCGGGTGTCATCCGACGAAGACCGGGTGCCACGCGCCGGTCAGGACGCTCGAGGTGACCGCGGCGACGCAGACGGCGACGGTGCCGGCCACGAAGGCCGCGTCGCGGCGGTGCAGGCGGGAGCCGCGGGCGTTCGAGCGCGGGATGCCGGAGTCGAAGCCACGGGCGTCCATCGCCGTGGCCAGCCGGGACCCGCGGCGGACGGCGCTCACGAGCAGCGCGAACACGATTCCGCCGAGCAGCCGGGCCCGGGCCACCGGGTTGCGCCCGGCCTCCACGCCGCGGGCGCGCCGGGCCAGCCGCACCGACTCGAACTCGCCGATCAGCAGGGGCACCAGCCGCAACGCCGCCAGGGCCCCGAAGGCGAACCGGGTCGACATCCGCCAGTGCAGCGTCAGCGCGTCGGCGAGCCGGACGGGGTCGGTGGTGGCCACGAGCAGCACCCCCGGCAGCGCCAGGCCCACGACCCGCAGCCCCAGGCCGACGCCGGTGATCACGCCGGCGTCCGCGGAGAGCAGCACGTTCACCAGGCCCACCGAGCTCGCACCGAGCAGCAGGGGCCAGGTGCGGCGCCACAGGTCCCAGGGGGAGCTGAGGCCGGCGGCCGGCAGCAGGCACAGCTCAGCCGCGACCACGACGGCGGGCGTGACGACGTCCAGGCTGGTGAGCAGCACCAGGGTGACGACGCCGATGGCGCCGAGCTGGGCGACCGGGTTGATCCGGCCGAGCCGGGTGCCGGCCGTGGGCCCGAGGGCCAGGGACGTCACAGCGCCCACGGCTCGGCTCCGGGTTCGTTCCGCTCCTCACTCGCCGGCACTCGCTGCGATGCTCGCTCACCCGTCGTCATTGCGAGCGGAAGCCGGTCGTCGGCGAGGACCTCGACCAGGTCGGCGTCGTGCGTGACGACCGCAATCGCGCAGCCGCGGGACCGCTGCTCGGCCAGCAGCGTGACCAGTTCCCGCCACGTTGCGGCGTCCTGGCCGAACGTGGGCTCGTCGAGCACCAGCACCTGCGGTGCGGTCGCGAGCGCGGTGGCGACCGACAGCCGCCGCTGCTGGCCACCGGAGAGCGTGTACGGGTTCGCGTCGGCGAAGGCGGTCAGGCCGAGCCGCTCGAGGAGCTCCTCGGCCGTGGCGCGGGCGGCGGTGGCGTGCTCGCCGGAGCGCAGCGGTCCCAGCGCGAGCTCGTCGCGGAGCCTTCCGGTGAGGAACTGCTGCTCGGGGTGCTGGAAGACCGTGCCGATCCGGCTGACCAGCTCCCCCGCCCGCCAGCGGTGCGGCTCCCGGTGTTCCCTGCGGACGCCTGCCGCGAGGTCCCTCGCGGCGGCGATCCGGCCGGTGGTGGGCGCCCGCAGCCCGGCGAGCAGCAGCGCGAGGGTGGACTTGCCAGCGCCGTTGGGCCCGGTGACGGCGAGCGTGCGCCCGCTCCGCAGCACCGCCGTCGTGGCCGGCAGCGCCGGTGTCGCGCTCCCCCGGTAGGTGAAGCCGGCGGCTTCCGCGGTGAGCAGGACCGGTCCGTCCACCGCCGGAGGGAGCCGCAGCCCAGCGGTGCGCGCGGCGGGGTGCCAGTCGGGGCCGTGCTCGACCAGCCCGCCGGGGACGACCTCCACGACCCTGTCCACCAGTGGCAGCCATGGGCCGGCGTCGTGGTCGACGACGATCGTCGTGGCGCTGCGGTCGGCCGTCACCCGTGCGACGGCCGCCCGCACCAGGGCCGCGCCCGGCGGATCGAGCTGGGCGGTGGGCTCGTCCAGCAGCAGCAGCCCGGGCCGACGGGCCAGCACCCCGGCGAGTACCAGCCGCTGCTTCTCCCCGCCGGACAGCGCCTGGGTCGGCCGGTCGCGGCCGTGTGGGAAGCCGACGGCGGCCAGGGCCTCGTCCACCCGCGGCCAGATGTCGGCCGCGGGCAGGCCGGCGTTCTCCAGCCCGAAGGCGACGTCGTCCCCGGCCCGGGTCATGACCAGCTGACTGTCGGGGTCCTGGGCGAGCAGGCCCAGCCGTCCCCGGGCGGCCCGCGGATCTCCGCCGTCCACGGTGAGCTCGCCGGCCACCTCGGCACCTTCGGCGTCCAGGATCCCGGCCAGCGCCGCGAGCAGCGTGGACTTGCCGGCCCCCGAGGCGCCGGTGAGGAGTACCCGCTCACCGGGCTCGACGACGAGGTCCACGCCGGTCACGGCCCAGGCCCGCCGGGAGGGGTGGCGGACGCCGAGCCCCCGGGCGACGACGCGGGCAGGCGTCTGTCCATGGGAGCTCGTGCTCTGAGTGCGTCCTGCACTCAGAGCACAAGCTTCCGCGGGACCAGGTGTGGTCACCGGGGAGCCGGGATCAGACGCGGGTGCGGCCCGCGGCGAACGAGCTCAGGGCGCCCGTGCGGGCCAGTGCCCGGACCAGCAGCAGGCCGAGGACCCCGGCGAGCAGCACGCTGGAGATCACCGTGAACACCGTGTACGGCAGCGTGAAGGCCCAGAACGGATACTCCTGGGACACCGGGTAGTAGAGGCTCAGGTCGAGGATCGACGTCGACAGCCCGGCGGTGACCCCGGCGAGCACGGCCGTGGCCCAGCCGAAGTGCCGGTAGCGGGTGAGCAGGAAGCCCAGCTCGCCGCCGAGGCCCTGGACCATGCCGTACACGACGATGACCAGGCCGTACGGCGAGCCGAGCAGCAGGCTGACGGCCGCGGCCAGGGTCGATGCGAAAACCGCCGCCCCGGGCTTCCGGACCAGCAGGGCCGCCACGACCCCCGGCATCAGGTAGACCCCGTTGAGAATGGCCGAGAGCGGCGGGAAGAAGTCCAGCGGCGCGGCCAGCACGCCGAAGACGAGGTTCCAGGCCCAGAAGACGACGCCGAAGGCGACCCCCAGGACGGCGGCGACGACGATGTCGACGGTGCGCCAGCGGACGCCGGGACGACCCGGCTCGACGGCATCGACGGACGACGGACGGACGGCCTGTTCGGCCATTGCTTCCTCCAGACTCCCTGCGCCGGCATTACCCGGATCAGGTTCGAGGGTCTGCGGTGTCCCGCACTCTCAGCGCCGAGGCGCTCCCCTGTCGGTTTCTTCTGTTGTGAGGCGGAGCTTAGCCCTACAGGCGCAGAGTGATCGGCGAGGAATACTTGAACTCTCATACACCTTGGTGCACAGTGAACGCACCGCATCGAGAGCAGGAGCCCGCCATGCCCGTCCAGCGCCTCAACCACGCCGTCCTCTACGTTCGTGACGTCGAGCGCAGTCACGCCTTCTACCGCGACATCCTCGGCTTCCGCGCGAAGGTGCAGATCCCCGGTACCGCAGTCTTCCTGCAGGCGGAGGGCTCCACGAACGACCACGACCTCGGCCTGTTCCAGATCGGCGCCGGCGCCGGCCCGTCGACGGCCGGCCGGAGCACTGTGGGCCTGTACCACCTGGCCTGGGAGGTCGACACGCTCGCCGAGCTGTCCCGGATCCGGGACGCACTCCTCCAGGCGGGGGCCCTCGTCGGCGCCTCCGACCATGCGACGACCAAGGCCCTGTACGCGCAGGACCCCGACGGCATCGAGTTCGAGGTCTCCTGGCTGCTGACGGCCGACCTGATCACCCCCGAGGTGACCGCGAGCGCGGCTATGACCGCGCCGCTGGACCTCGAGCGTGAGATCGAGCGCTACGGCGCCCGGACCCGCGGCGGTGTCGGGGTCTCCGTCCCCGTCTGACCGGTCGGTGGCGCGCTGCGGTGGACCAGTCGGCGAGCATGCTCGCGACGCTAGGGGCGCCGTCCGTGCCGGGCGAGGCCCGCCGCCGTCAGGCCCGCACCGGGACGAGCCGGGCGGCCTTCATCGTCAGCATCATGGGCAGGGGGAAGACCGGCCCTCACAGCGGAATGGCGAGGCCCTCCGGGACGGGTCGTTCGATGGCATTCGCGATGTCGGCCCGCATCGGTTCGATCCCGGTCGCCCCGAGGACGACGTCCCGGGCGAACCGGTGCCAGCGCAGCGCGCCGCGCAGCATCGAGTGCCCACCCGGCGCGGTGAAGCGGGCCACGGAGGCGCCGTCCTCGCGGGCCCGGAGGGCGAAGTCGGCCGAGAGCCTCGCCGGGACCCAGCGGTCGCCGCGGCCGTGCAGGATGGCGATGGTCTTGCCGCGCAGGTGGTGAACGGGCTCACCCGGGGGCGTCCAGGGCGCGAGCCCGCAGACGGCGACGACCTGCGGGTCCCCGCCGGCGCGCAGCGCCGCTCGGCCGCCCATCGAGTGCCCCACGAGAACGATCGGCACCTGCGCACCGTGCTCGGCCTGGAGCTGCTCGATCGCCCAGCGGACGTCGTTGTAGGCATCGGCGGCGGCGCCGTTCCAACCGGCCACCCGGTAGCGGAGCAGGTGGGTGCTGATCCCGCGGTGCGCCGCACTGGAGCGGACGAACTGCTCGATGGCGCGCATCCGCACCAGCGACAGGGCGCGTTCCTTCGGCGGGGCCACGCTGGTCGCCGTCCCGCCGTGACAGAACAGGGCGATGCCTCGGACCTCGCCCCGGGGGGCGTGGCCATCGATGGTGGGGTGCGTCACGCAGCGGTTCTCGTCTCTCTTCTCTCGTCCAGGCAGGCGACACCCAGGGGTGGCCTCAGGTATTCCGGGATCGGTGGCGCGTATTCGGATGCACGGAGCTCAGGCGGTGCGGCCGCCGCCGCGCACCCAGGCGCGGGCGCGGTCGCCGACGTCCCCAGCTTTGAGCAGAGCCCGGCTGACGCCGGTCGGGCCGTGGCGCCGCTCGAGCATCCGGCCCACCCGCCGCAGCAGGCCGGTGGTGAGCGGGACGACGACGGTCAGGATCAGCCACATGCGTAGCCGGCGGGAGAAGAAGAGCCACATGACCCCGCACTGCCCGCTTCCGGGTGTCCGGAACCGCAGCGCGCCCTGACGCGGGCAAGATCACCACCCGTTCAGGGCTGCCGGACGACCCGGACGAGCAGCCGTCTGCCCGTGGTGATCATGATTCGCCGAGCCGCACGAGCATCTTGCCGGTGTTGCCGCCGCACAGGAGGTCGAGGAAGGCCGGGACGGCGTTCTCCAGCCCCTCGCGCACGGTCTCCCGGACGACGAGGTCGCCGGAAGCGATCCAGCCGGGGACCGTCTCCAGGAACTGCGGCCGCAGGTCGGTGTGGTCGCCGACGAGGAACCCGCGCAGGGTCAGCCGGTTCGCTACCAGCAGTGCCATGTTGCCGGGGCCGGGCGGTGGGGTGACCGCGTTGTAGCCGGAGATCGAGCCGCAGATTGCCGCCCGGCCGTGCAGCCGGAGCGCACCGATCGCGGCTTCCAGGTGCTCGCCCCCGACGTTGTCGAAGAAGACGTCGATGCCCTCGGGAGCCGCGGCCGCGAGCAGTTCGGCCACCGGGCCACCGTGATAGTCGAAGGCGGCGCTGAATCCGAGCTCGCCCAGCCAGGCCACCTTCTCCGGCGACCCCGCGCTGCCGACGACGCGGCCCGCCCCGCGCAGCCGGGCGAACTGGCCGACCAGGTTGCCCACGGCGCCCGCGGCGCCGGAGACGAAGACGTCCTCGCCCGGCTGGAACGCTGCGACGCGGAACAGCCCCGCCCAGGCAGTCAGCCCCGGCATGCCGAGGACGCCCAGGTGGTAGCTCGGCGGGATGCCCGGCATGTCCGGCAGCACCCGCACCTGGGAGGCGTCCAGGACGGCGACGTCCCGCCAGCCGGCGTCGGTCAGCACGAGCGCGCCCTCCGGGACGTCGGGGGAGCGGGAGTCGACGACCCGGCCGACCGCGCCGCCCTTCATCGTCTCCCCGACCTCCCACGCGGCGGCGTAGGACTTCCCGGCCCGCATCCGCCCGCGCATGTACGGGTCGACCGACATCACCAGCATCCGGACGACGACCTGCCCGTCCTGGGGATCCGGGTGCTCCGTTTCCACCAGTCGGAAGTCCTCGGGAGCGGGCTCGCCGTGCGGGCGGGCCGCCAGCTGCCATTCGTGCGTGGTCACGGGCACGGTCGTGATCCTGCCCGCCGCGGGTCGGTGGCGCGCGAGCTGGTTGCGGCGCGGGCCTACGCTCGGGGCATGTTGTTCTCCCGGTTCAAGACGCAGGCGGTCTCGGCCGGGGACGCCCTGCCCGGGCGCCCCGACCCGCTCCCGCACGTGCCGGAGGTGCACGCCGTCAACGGCAACCGCATCCAGCCGCCGTTCCCCGAGGGGATGCAGACCGCCGTCTTCGGCGCCGGCTGCTTCTGGGGTGTCGAGAAGGTGTTCTGGGAGACCCCGGGCGTCTACTCCACTGCGGCGGGCTATGCCGGTGGCTACACGCCGAACCCGACGTATGAGGAGGTCTGCTCGGCGCGCACCGGGCACACCGAGGCTGTCCTGGTGGTCTACGACCCGGCGGTCATCTCCTACGAGCAGGTGCTCAAGGTGTTCTGGGAGGAGCATGACCCGACCCAGGGGATGCGCCAGGGCAACGACGTCGGCACCCAGTACCGCTCGGCGATCTACTTCCAGACGCCGGAGCAGGAGGCGGCCGCGCTGGCGAGCCGCGACCAGTTCCAGGAGCGGCTGAAGGCCGCCGGCTACGGAGACATCACCACCGAGATCGCGCCGCTGGGGACGTTCTTCTACGCGGAGGACTACCACCAGCAGTACCTCTACAAGGTGCCGAACGGGTATTGCCCGGTGCACTCGACGGGCGTCTCCTGCCCCGTCGGCCTCCCGGGCGTCTGACCCGATGACCGCAGAAATGGCCATTTCTGCGGCCTCGTTCTTCGAGCGGCTCCGTCGGGCTCCCGACGTCGAGGCGCCCGAGCTCGTCGCCGTCGACGCCACCGACCGGCTGCTGCTGGACACCGCGGCGGAGCTGATCGCGGCGTGCGGGCCGGGCGAGGTCGCCGTCGTCGACGACGGTTACGGCGCGCTGACCCTGGGCGCGGTCGCCCTGCACGGCGCCCAGGACGTCCGCGTGGCCCAGGACCTGCTGGTCGGCGAGCAGGCCCTGGCCCGCAACGCGGAGCGGGCGGGGCTCACCGGCACGTACCGGTCCGTCCCGCTGTCGGCCGAGCTCGCCGCCGGTGCCCGGGTGGTGCTGGTCCAGGCGCCCAAGGGGCTGGAGGCGCTGCGTGAGATCGCCGAGGTGGTCGCGGCCTCCGCAGCCCCCGACGTGACCGTGCTGATCGGCGGGCGGGTCAAGCACATGACCCACGCGATGAACGACGTCCTGCGGGACTCCTTCACCGACGTCTCGGCCGGCCTGGCACGGCAGAAGTCGCGGGTGCTCGTCGCGCGCGGGCCGAAGCCGGCGCCGTCGTCCTTCCCGCGCAGCCAGGACCATCCCGACCTCGGCCTGACCGTCCGCGCGCACGGCTCCGCGTTCGCCGGTACGAAGATCGACATCGGCACCCGCACCCTGCTCGGTTGCCTCGACCGCATGACGCCGGCCGGCACTGCTCTCGACCTGGGCGCCGGGACGGGAGTGCTCGCCGTCGCCCTCGCTCTCGGCCGCCCGGAGCTGACTGTGCTGGCCGTGGACCAGTCGGCGGCGGCCATCGCCTCGGCGGCCGCCACCGCGGAGGCCAACGGCGTAGCCGATCGGATCCAGATGATCCGGGACGACGCAGCCCAGTCGGTCCCCGACGGCAGCGTCGACCTCGTCGTCTGCAACCCGCCGTTCCACCTGGGCGCCGCGGTCGTGACCACCGCCGCCGACCGGCTCTTCGCCGCGGCCGCGCGTGCGCTGCGACCGGGGGGTGAGCTGTGGACTGTCTACAACAGTGCGCTGCGCTACAAGCCCACGCTCACCCGGCTCGTCGGGCCGACCGCGGTCGCGCGGCAGACCCCGAAGTTCACGGTCGCGGTCTCCACGCGCCGCTGATTTCCGGTGGCCCCGGGTTCCGCCGAGTGACGACCCCGCTCCGACCAGCGGGAGGCACATCTGAAATTCTGAGATTTCCGCTGTAGTTGCTCCAACCAGCGGCCGAAGTTCGGGGCAACGGTGCTAGTCCACCGAGTGGAACGGCCCCTGGAGACCCCTCATGGCGCACTCGCTCTGGTCCGACCGTCCGCTCGGCGTGACACTGGCCGCCCTCGACGAGGTCGCCGGCATGGCGACCTCGCCCCACAGCTCGGTCGCGAGATTCCGGTACTGACGCGCTATCGGAGCGACCTGAGAGACGGCGGCGGTGGGGGGCTTCCCACCGCCGCCGCTTTCGTTCCTGGCCTGCGGGCGACGGCCGAACTGGCCATCCTGGCCGAGCGATCAGTGGCCCGGTGAGCCCTCGCGGCGGCGGACCGGCGGCAGTGTCGACCACGGAAAGTTGATCCAGCGGTCGGTCCTCCGCCACACGTAGTCACAACGCACGACCGACTGCGGCTTCTCGTAGATGACCGCCGTCCGCACCTCGGCGACGTACCCGAGCAGAAGTCGCGGACCAGCTCCAGGGTCTTGCCGGTGTCGGCGACGTCGTCGGCGACCAGTACGCGCGCGCCGGTGAGGTCGACGCGGTCCAGGGTGGGCGGCAGGACGACCGGCAGGTCCAGCCGCTCGTCGACGCCGGTGTAGAACTCCACGTTCATCACGAAGAGGTTCTTCACGTCGAGCGCGTAGCCGAGCGACCCGGCGAGGAACAGCCCGCCGCGGGCGATCGACAGGATGAGGTCGGGCTCGTAACCGTCGTCCACCACCTGCTGGGCCAGCTCCCGGCTCGCCGTGCCGAACAGCTCGTAGGTCAGCGTCTCGCGCTCGTCGGTCACGCGCCGATGGTGGCAGGGGTGCCCCGCCCCCTGGGCAGCCGGGCGGCGGCGGGGCAGGCTGCACCCATGGCGAACCCGAGGACCGTGCGCATCGTCCGGCGGGCACTCCCGTGGCTGCTCGGCTGGTTTGCGGTCCAGGCGCTGCTGGCCCTCGCCGGACGGTTGACGGCGCGGCGCAAGAACGAGGGCGACGAGAGCAGCCCGAGCATCCGGCGCGTGATGACCCTCGGCGGCCTGGAGCTCCGGCCGACGAACCCCCAGCTGACCCGGCTCCGCGTGGATCTCGGCATGGCGGGCGCCGAGATCGACCTGACCGGCCTGCCGCGACCGTCGACCGGCATCGACCTGACCGCGCGGGTGGTGATGGGCGGGCTCGCGGTTCGCGTACCGGCCGACTGGCGGGTGTGGTGGCGGTTCCGCGGCGTGGGCGGCATCGGCGCCGACGGCACCGTGCAGCGCACCCGGGACGAGCACGCCGCGGACCTGCGCGTGCACGCCGCGGTGGTGTTCGGCGGGATCGGGATCGACGGGCCGCGCGCCTGACCGGTCAGCAGAAGCCGGGGGTGCCCTGCCAGGCGAGCTCGGCCGACGCCACGTCGTCGCGCATCACGGTGCCCTCGATGAGGCCGTAGGGCCGGTCGTCGGCGTGGTAGACGACGTCCGGGTTGTCCAGGCCGAAGGCCGACAGATCCTGCAGGAAGTGGTGCCTGTTCGGCATCGACATCCTGATCTCCGCGATGTCGGGGAACCGCTCGAGCACGGCCTCGCCCATCGCGTAGAGGGACTGCTGCAGGGCTCGTGAGTGCGTCGTGGCGAACGTCTCCAGCAGCGCCGCCCGCACGCCGGCGAAGGTGGCGTCCCAGTCCGGCTCCGCGCCCGTGTCGTAGCGCCAGCGGGCGGTGACGGCGGTCGCCAGGATGCGGTCGTGGGTCTCGGCCAGGGTGGTGTACCGGTCGCGCGGGAAGCCCCAGAACTCCGAGCCGGTCGTCTTGAGGACGACGAGGTCGGTGAGCCCGGCGAGGACGTATGCGTCGTTCCCGTCCACGGTCACCACCGCCGTCCGCACCTCGCCGCCATGCTGCCGGAAGGCGTGGTCGTGCGGCCGCCCGCCGACCGGGATCCGTTCCCAGCCGTAGGACTCGACCGCCACCCGGGCGCCGGTGATCCACGCGTAGGAGCCGGCGAAGTGCCGGGCCAGCCGCAGGCCGAACTCCTCGGGGGTGCCGACGCCGTCCCGGGCGAAGGCGAAGACTGTGTTCTTCTGCGAGTCCGTCGTCAGCACGTGGCTGTTGTCGCCGACCGTGTGCGCCGCGGTGAAATCCCCGCGGAGGCTCGAGCTGACATTGAGGTCGACCAGCGTGTGCCGGGCGGAGCTCCGGTCGACCGCGACGACGCGGACCTCCGCCTTCCCGTACTGATGGGGCCCGAGCACGATCGCCATGGTCAGCAGCCTCCCCGGCCGGCACTGCGGTGATGTTGCACGTGGAACCTGCGGCTAGCTGCCGCGGTAGGTGGAGTACGCGAACGGGCTGAGCAGGAGCGGCACGTGGTGGTGCTCGGCGGGCTCCTGGACGGCGAAGGTCAGCACGACCTCGGGATAGAACGACTCGCGCGCCTGTTCGGCGAACCACGGGCCCGTCGCGAACACCAGCCGATGGACGCCCACGCCCGTCGCGGCGTCGGTGAGCCGGCAGCGGCCGTCGCGGTCGGTGACGCCTTCGGCGAGCAGTTGCTCACCGGCGAACAGGCGCACCGCGATCCCGGCGGCCGGCCGGCCGGTCACGGAGTCGAGCACGTGCGTGGAGACGCTCATGACACCCATCCCCTCACGCGCAGTGCACTGATCTGGGCCAACTGCTCGGTCGCCTCGGTCTGCTCGGACTCGGCGTCGTTCGCCAGCCGCCTCCGCAGCTCGGCCAGCATCTCCTCCGGTGAGCGACCCGCCGCCCGGATCAGGAAGACGTGGCCGAAACGTTCCTCGTAGGCGCGGTTGCCGTCGACCAGGGCCGCTCGCGTCCCGGCGTCGGCGTCGGTCATCGAGCTCTGCTCCCGGCGCGATGCCTCCGCCTCGGCCGAGGCGCCCTCCGGGCGGTCACCGATGCGGGGGTGCGCGGCCAGGGCGACCGAGACCTCGTCCCACGGCAGCGAACGGGCCACCTCCTCGGCGCGCACGACCAGGGTCTCCGCGTCCGGGTAGGGGCGCCCCGCCACCAGCTCCGCGGCGAAGCGAGGGGCGGCGTTGCAGGCACGCAGCTCCTGGACGGCCTGGTCGGCCGGCTCGTTGTTGAAGTCGTCGAGGCGGGCCACGGTGAGAGGATGCCAGCCCAGCGAAGATCGGGAGGGCGTCCAGTGGCCGATGTGCGTGTGGAGGGCCCGGCCGTCGAGCGGGCCGAGGAGATCCTGACGCCGGAGGCGCTGGCCTTCGTGGCAGATCTGCAGACCCGGTTCGGGGCGCATCGCGACGCATTGCTGGCCGCCCGCGCCACCCGCCGGGCCGAGATCGCCACCGCCGGCACGATCGAGTTCCGGCCCGAGACCGCGGCCGTCCGCGAGGGCGCGTGGCAGGTGCCGCCGCCCCCGCCGGGGCTGGTCGACCGGCGTGTGGAGATCACCGGACCGACCGAACCGAAAATGGCGATCAACGCGCTCAACTGTGGCGCGAACGTGTGGCTGGCCGACCTCGAGGACGCCAACACCCCGCACTGGCGCAACGTCGTCGGCGGCCAGTTGGTCCTGCACGACGCCGTCCGCCGGACATTGTCCTTCACCGCCCCGGAGGGGCGGGAGTACCGCCTGCGCGAGGACGGCGAGCTGCCGACGATCGTGCCGCGTCCGCGCGGCTGGCACCTGCCCGAGCGCCACCTGCTGGTCGACGGCGAGCCGACGGTGGGCGCACTCGTCGACGCCGGCCTCTACCTGTTCCACAACGCGCGCGAGCAGCTCGAGCGCGGCAGCGGCCCGTACCTCTACCTGCCCAAGATGGAGGGCCACCTCGAGGCGCGGCTGTGGGCGCTGGTGTTCGACCACGCCGAGCAGGTCCTCGACCTCCCGGCCGGCTCCATCCGCGCCACGATGCTGATCGAGACCATCCCGGCGGCGTTCGAGATGGAGGAGATGCTGCACGAGCTGGGCACTCATGCCGCCGCGCTCAACGCCGGCCGCTGGGACTATCTGTTCAGCGTCATCAAGGTCTTCCGTGACGCGGGCCCGGAGTTCGTGCTGCCCGACCGCGGCGCGGTGACGATGACCGCGCCGATGATGCGGGCCTACACCGAGCAGCTCGTCGCCGTGTGCCACCGCCGGGGTGCGATGGCGATCGGCGGGATGGCCGCCGCCATCCCCAGCCGCCGGGACGCCGAGGCCAACGAGCGCGCTCTGACGAAGGTCCGCGAGGACAAGACCCGCGAGGCCGGTGACGGCTTCGACGGCTCCTGGGTGGCCCACCCCGACCTGGTGGGCACCTGCCGGGAGGTCTTCGACGCCGTCCTGGGCGACCGCCCCAACCAGCTGGACCGGCAGCGGCCCGACGTGCACGTGACATCGGAGCAACTGCTGGACGTCGCCGGCGTTCCCGGCGACCGCACCATGGCGGGCCTGCGGGGCAACGTCGAGGTCGCCCTGCGGTACCTGGCCGCGTGGCTGGCCGGCAACGGCGCGGTCGGCATCCACGGCCTCATGGAGGATGCCGCGACGGCCGAGATCAGCCGGTCGCAGGTCTGGCAGTGGGTGCACGCCGGCGTCGAGCTGGACACGGGGGACACGGTGACCGAGGAGCTGGTCCGCCGGGTCGTGGCCGAGGAGGTCGCGGCGATCGGCGATCTGGAGAACCTGGACGACGCCCGGAGGCTGTTCGAGCAGGTCGCGCTGGCCGACGACTTTCCGGACTTCCTGACGCTGCCTGCCTACGAGCTCATCGACTGATGCTCGCGGAGGAGATCTACGTCGAGCTGGACCGACGGCTCGCACCGGTCGACGCCGCCCGGGTGGCCGCCTATCCAGGAGAACGGCCCGAGCGGCAGCCGGTGCACACCTGTTACGTGCCCGCCGACGCCGTCGTCCCCGATGTGGCGCGGGCCTGGGGGACGGCGGCGCTCGCCGCACTGGACGAGCACGGCCTGCCCGATCTCGGCCTCCACCCGGACCTCGTCGAGCAGGTGCTGCCGAGGGTTCGGAGGAAGCTCGCCACCGAGCCGGTGGAGGACCTGCGGGTCGACGCGGAGGACGGCTACCGGGGATCCGCGGACGCCGAGGACGACGACGTCCTGCGCGCCGCGGCGATCACGGCCGCCGACCGCACGGCCGGGACCGCACCTCCGTCGGTCGGGATCCGGGCAAAGTCCCTCGAGGGGCCCACCCGACGGCGCGGCGTCCGTACGCTCGATCTCTTCCTCGGGACTTTCGGCGCCGAAAGTCCGGGCCGCGCCGTCGTCACGCTGCCGAAGGTGACCGACGTCGAGCAGGTGCGGGCCTTCCTCCCGGTGCTGGAGGCCCTTGAGGCGGCCCACGGTGTCAGCGTGCACCTCGAACTGCAGATCGAGACGCCGCAGGCGGTCCTCGGCCCGGACGGGACGGCCACGCTCGCGCGGATGGTGCACGCGGCCGGCAGCCGGCTGACCGGGTTGCACTACGGCACGTACGACTACAGCGCCTCTCTCGGCATCGCCGCGGCACATCAGGCCTCGGACCATCCGGTCGCAGACCTCGCCAAGCAGCTCATGCAGGTCGCGGTGGCCGGCACCGGTGCGCGGGCCGTCGACGGGTCGACCAACGTGCTGCCGGTCGGCTCCCGGGACGCCGTGCACGCGGCCTGGCGGCTGCACGCCCGGCTGGTGCGCCGGGCCCTGGGACGCGGCTTCTACCAGGGCTGGGACCTGCACCCGGCCCAGCTGGTCACCCGCTACGCGGCGACCTACGCCTTCTTCCGTGCCGCGCTCCCGGCGGCCGCTGTCCGGGTGGCCGCTTATCTCGACCGGACCGACGCCGGCGTTCTGGACGAGCCGGCGACCGCCCGTGCTCTGGCCGGCGTGCTGCTCCGCGGGCTGGACTGCGGAGCGGTGGACGACGCAGAAGTTCGCTCGGCGGGGGGGCCGGAGCGCGCTGTCCTGGATAGGCTGGCAGGCCGGTGACCAGGGGGATCCTGAGTGGTCGCCGATTGTCGCCCGGCCCGCTGCTGATCACCGCGCGCAGCACGAGAGGGACCTGATGACCACGCTCCCCGTTGCCGCCTGCCGCACCGAGGCGGAGTTCGAGTTCGACCGCCAGATCGACGCGCTCGTCATGACCGGCCTGCCCGAGGAGCTGGAACTCGCCGAGCAGTGCTTTCGCGCCTCGGTGGAGCCGCTGAGGGACCAGTTGCCCATCCCCGCACCGGACGGCACGGGCATTCCCTTCGTCCTGGTCGTGCCGCACCTGCCGGTGGTCCCGGTGCTCGAGGCGCTGCACTCGGTCGGTGGGTCCGGTTTCACCACGATGGCCGACGACGACCTGGCGCGGTTCCGGCCGCTCCCGGACCTGCAGGTGCCGGCCGGCCCCTACCTCCTCCTCGACGTCGACCCGGGCGCGGACACCCTGAACCTGCCGCCCGCCGAGGTTCTGCCGCGGATGACCGCCGCGGGCCGCTCGCCGCTCACGATCGCCGAGGGGCTGGCCGTGCTCGTCTCCGACCCCGGCGTGCTGCGCGGACGGAACTGCTTCTCGCTGTTGGGCTCGCGTGCCGGCGACAAGCGCGTCCCCGCGCTGTGGGTCAGCGCCCGCCGGCCCCGGCTCGGCTGGTGTTACCAGGGCGCCCCACACACGTGGCTCGGCTCGGCCTCGTGCGCCGGGCGGCTGGGCGAGCGGGCATTGCCCTGACACGCCGGGGCGCCCCCGATGTCGAGTTCTTGACTTGCATGTCTCAGAATGAGCGTTCGATCGGCTGGAGCCCACCGGCCGTAGGAACGCGACGAGGGGCCGGTGGACGTAGCAGCGACGGACTGTTCGACGCCCGGCTCACGCCGTGCCCCCCGAGCAGCGGGTGACGTGGCCGTGGTGAACCACGGCCACGGGGCCGCGATCGTGAGCACGCAGGACGACCTGCTCGCCGCCGCTCTGCCCTTCCTCGACGCGGGGCTCCGCGCCGGCGATCTGGTTGCGCTCACCTGCCCGCCGGACACGGTCGCCCTCCTCTCGAGCGAACTCGGCGAGAAGGCGATGGCCGTCGAGTCCGAGCCGCGGATCAGCCTGCTGGGTGCCCGTGCCCCGGACGCCCTCACGATGTGCCGCCGGTACCTGGAGCGGGCCGTCGCCGGTGGACAGACCGGCGGGTCGGGCCGGCTGCGCGTCGTGGCCGAGGTCGACTTCGGTGACGATCCGGCCGACTGGCGCGAGGGGCAGCGCTTCGAATCGGTCTACAACCGGCTCCTCGGTGCCGCCCCCGTGTCGGCGATCTGCCTCTACGACCGGCGCCGGCTCCCGGCGGCGGTGGTGGAGAGCGCCGCGGCGACCCATCCGCAGCTGGTCCGGGGTTCGACCTGGTCGGTGAGCACCGGTTTCCAGGACCCGGGCGTCTACGTGCCGTCCCTGCCCTTGCCCCGGGCCCCGGTGGAGGACGGCGACCCCGTCTTCTCCGTCGAGAACGCGCCCACGCTGGCCGGCCTCCGGCACCAGCTCGGCGCCGTGCTCGCCACGCTGGTCGCCGACCGCGACCAGCAGGAGGACCTCCACCTGGCCGCCAGCGAGATCGCCGCGAACGCCTTCCGGCACGGCGTCCGACCGGTCTCCGCGCGGGTCTGGGCGGACGGCGACCGCGTCATCTGTGTCATCAGCGACGGGGGCACCTCCTACCGCGACCCGCTCAGCGGCTTCACGCCCGCGCACGGCCTCGATCTGTCCCTCGGCGGGATGGGCCTGTGGCTGGCCCGCAAGCTCTGGGACCACGTCGACGTGCTGCCCACCGACGAGGGCCTGTCCGTCCGGCTGAGCACGCGCCTGCGCTGACCGTCCCGGGGGGCACTTGACGGGGCGATCTCTCACTGCTGAGGTACCCCGGTGATCGTGGTGACGGCAGCAGGCGGCCAGACCGGTGCGGCCGTCGTCCGGGCGCTGTGGTCGCGGGGTGAGCGGGTCCGGGCCCTGGTCGGCAGCTCGCAGCCCCGGCCGGAGCTGACCGCGCTCAGCGCGGACGTGGTCGCCACCGACCTCAGCAACCCCGCGGCTGTCGAGCCGTTGCTCGCCGGCGCCAGTGCGCTGTACCTGATCTGGCCCAACTTCGACCCGGAGGAGACGGCTGGGGCCGTCGCCCTGCTCGACGCGGCGCAGCGGGCCGGCGTCGGGCGGGTCGTCTACCACTCGGTGCTCCGCCCGCAGGCCCGGTCGATGCCGCATCACGCGGCCAAGGACCGGGTCGAGGAGGCCCTGGACGCCGGCGGACTCACCTGGCGGGTGCTGCAGCCGTGCGCCTACGCGGACAACCTCGACGGACAGGTCGCCGACGTCGCCGCGACGGGGACGTTCCGCAGCCCGTGGGGGCTGGAGCAGGCGCAGTCGCTGGTCGACCTGCGTGACGTCGCCGAGGCCGCCGCGGTCCTGCTCACCGAGGACGGGCTGGACGGCGGGACGTTCGAGGCCGCCGGGCCGCAACCGCTGACCGCGCCGCGGATCGCGGACCTGCTGGGCGAGCGGCTGGGCCGGGAGGTGCGCGCGGTGGACGCCGTCCCGGACGGACCGGTCCCGGACGGGTACGCCGCGCGCTGCAGCCGGCTGATGTTCGACCACTACCGGGCACACGGGTTCACCGGGAGTCCCCGGGTCCTGGAGGCGCTGCTGGGCCGCCCGGCGCGGACCTTTGCCGAGCACCTGCGCGATCACGAGCTTCCCGGAGCGACGGGCGAACTACGGTGAGCGACGTGGAGGATGCGGTCGACCAGATCCTGGAGCAGTGGGGCCGGGAGCGTCCGGATCTGGACTGTTCGCCGATGGGGATCATCGGGCGGATCACCCAGCTCCAGCGCGAGGTCTTCCTCGCCCAGCGGGCCACCTTCTCCCGGTACGGGCTCGACGCGCCGTCCTTCGACGTCCTCGCGGCACTGCGGCGGGCAGGCAAGCCCTATCAGCTCACCCCGACGGCCCTGATGCGGACGGCGCTGGTGACCTCGGGGGCGATCACCCAGCGGCTGGACCGGCTGGAGGAGAAGGGGCTGATCACCCGCGAGCGCAGCGAGGCCGACGGGCGCGCGGTCGTGGTGACCCTGACCGATGCCGGCCGGGAGGCGCTGGACGCAGCTCTCCCGGACCATCTGGAGACCGAGCGACAGCTGCTCGACGGGCTTTCGACCAGCGAACGGGAGCTGCTGGCTGATCTCCTCCGGCGGCTCCTGGTCGCGCTCGGCCGGGTGCCTCAGGAGTTCTGAGCCGGTCCCGCCACCGGACGGCCGAACCGAACCCACCAGGGGCTTAATCCCTACTGACCTGATGGGGATGATGTGGGTTACCCTTTCGCCATGCCTCCGCTGCCCCTCCTCGTGGCTCGCCGCCATCTGGACCACGGGTGGCTCAGCAGCGCTCTCTGTCCGTCGGCCTGACCGCCGCCCTTCTCATCCCGGGCGCGCGGCCTCGCCGACGCATGCCCTGAGCTCGTCCGCGTGCCCGTGCGCCCTCGCCTCGACGAGGACCCATGCCGACCAACCGCACGTTGCTCCGCCGCACGCTGTCCCTGCTCACCCTCGTGCCCGTCGCCGTCGCCGTGGCGGCCTGCGGTGGCACCGGCAACGCCAACTCCAGCTCCGGGGAGTCGGGCGGAGCTGCCGACGAGCTCCGCCTCGGTTACTTCGCCAACGTCACCCACGCCGCAGCCCTGATCGGCGTCAACAAGGGCTACCTGGCCGACGAGCTCGGCGACACGAAACTGACCACTCAGGTCTTCAACGCGGGTCCCGACGAGGTCGAGGCGTTGTTCGCGGGCGCCCTCGACGCCGCCTACATCGGCCCCAGCCCCACGATCAACGCCTACGGGCAGAGCAACGGCGACGCCATCCGCATCATGGCCGGCGCGGCCTCGGGGGGCGCGCAACTGGTCGTCCGGAACGGGATCAGCTCCTCCGCCGACCTCAAGGGCGCCACCCTTGCCAGCCCGCAGCTGGGCAACACGCAGGACGTCGCGCTGCGGACGTGGCTCACCGACCAGGGCCTGAAGAACAGTGTGGACGGCGGCGGTGACGTGACGATCACACCGACCGCGAACAGCGACGTCCTCAACCTCTTCACGACCGGTGAGCTCGACGGCGCCTGGGTGCCGGAGCCCTATGCGTCCCGGCTGGTGCTCGAGGGCGGCGGCCATGTGCTCGTCAACGAGAAGGACCTGTGGCCCGACGGCAAGTTCGTGACCACCCACCTGATCGTCCGCACCGAGTTCCTCCAGAAGTACCCGGACACCGTCGCGGCGCTGCTGCGCGGCCACGTGGCCGCGGTGAAGCTGGCCACCAGCGACGCTGCCGCCGCGAAGACCGCGGTGAACGCGGGCCTGGAGGCCGCGGGTGGCAAGGCCCTGGACGCGGCGGTGCTCGACCGCGCCTGGAGCGAACTCGCGGTCACCTACGACCCGGTCGCCTCGGCGCTCAAGCAGTCGGCGGAGAACGCCGTCGCCGCCGGCACGAGCGAGAAGACCGACCTCGACGGCATCTACGACCTCCGACCCCTCAACGCCATCCTCGCCGACCAGGGCCTCTCCACGGTCTCGGCCGGCGGCCTCGGCGACCAGTGACCTGCGACGGAGCCCACCCAGGGAGACCGACATGAGTACGAGATCAGCGACGGTGGAGGCACCGGTCCAGCCGAGGGAGCCGCGGCATGTTCCCGCCGCCCCGTCCGCCGCGGTGCGCGTGGAGGGCGTGTCACAGATCTTCGAGCGCGGGCGCCCACCCGTGCTCGAGGGGATGGACCTCACCGTCGCCGCGGGGGAGTTCGTGTGCCTGGTCGGAGCGTCCGGCTGCGGCAAGTCGACGCTGCTCCACCTGATCGCCGGGCTGACCCAGCCCACCTCGGGGCGAATCTCGGTCTCCGCCGAGCGGCCGGCGCTGATGTTCCAGGAGCCGGCCCTGCTGCCCTGGCTGACCGCCTCGGGCAACGTCGAGCTGGCGCTGCGGGCCCGTGGCCTCGGCCGCGCGGAGCGGCGGGCCGAGGCCGAGCGGCTGCTGCGGGTGGTCAACCTCGAGGGGCACGGTGGCAAGCGGGTGCACGAGCTCTCCGGTGGGATGCGTCAGCGCGTGGCCCTGGCCCGGGCTCTGGCGCAGGACAGCTCGGTCCTGCTGATGGACGAGCCGTTCGCCGCCCTCGACGCGATCACCCGGGACGTGCTCCACGAGGAGCTGACCCGCGTGTGGGCCGAGCAGGGGCTGTCGGTGGTCTTCGTGACGCACAACGTCCGCGAGGCCGCCCGGCTCGGCCAGCGAGTGGTCCTGCTCGGGTCCCGGCCCGGCCGGGTGGTGCGGGAGTGGCAGGCCGACATCCCGCAGCCCCGCACCATCGAGTCCCCTGGCGTGGGCGCGCTGGCCACCGACATCACGCGGGAACTGCATCGGGAGATCAGCCGCCATGGCCAGTGAGGACAGCCGCGGCGGGAGGCCCGGGCTGACCGTGGTCGACCGGGAGGACGTCCAGAACCGGGCCGTCGAAGCCGGCCTCGACGCCCTGGACGCGTCGCCGAACCTGCCGGATGCGCCGGGCCCGGGTCGGGTCTTCCTCCGATCGGTGCTCCCGCCCCTCGTCTTCCTCGCACTCCTCGTCGGGGTGTGGGAGCTGGCCTACCTCGCGGAACTCAAGCCCTCCTACGTCCTCCCGTCCCCGGGGGACGTGGCGCAGAAGTTCTGGGAGACCGTCCAGGACGGCAAGGCGGCCGAAGCGGTCTGGACGAGTCTGACCCGTGGTGCGGTGGGCTTCGCCATGTCACTGGTCATCGGCACCCTGCTCGGGCTCGCGATGTGGTGGAGCCGGTGGCTGCGAGCGGCCATCGGCCCGATCGTCAGCGGACTGCAGAGCCTGCCCTCCGTCGCCTGGGTCCCCGCGGCCATCATCTGGTTCCAGCTGTCGAACGCCGCCATCTACACCGTCGTTCTCCTCGGCGCCGTGCCGTCGATCGCCAACGGCCTGCTCGGCGGCATGAAGCAGGTGCCGCCGCTGTTCGACCGGGTCGGCCGGGTGCTCGGCCTCTCGGCCCTGGGGCGCATCCGGTTGGTCCTTCTGCCGGCCGCACTCCCCGGTTACCTGGGAGGCCTTCGCCAGGGCTGGGCCTTCGCGTGGCGGTCCCTCATGGCCGCTGAGCTGATCACGTACTCACCCAAGCTGGGGCAGGGCCTCGGTCAGCTGCTCAACATCGGCCGGGAGCTGTCCCAGATGTCGCTGGTCATCACGGCGATCACCCTGATCCTCGTGGTCGGCGTGGCGATCGAGCTGCTGGTGTTCGCCCCCCTGGAGCGGCGGGTGCTCAACCGTCGCGGCCTCACCATGCGCTGAGAACGCTCAGGGGATCGGCGGCAGGTCGCCGGGCTCCAGGTCCGGGCGCACCCGCACGAATCGCAGTGGGTGCCGGAACACGCCGGCCTGCAATGCCGCGTCGGCACTGACTTCCACGACGACGCTGGGGTCGACCCGGGTGAGCGGTACCGAGAGCCTGCCGCCGCCGAACCGGCCCGTGCCGATCCGGTCGGGCCAGGGATGGCCGTCGCCCGCGAGGCGCAGCACGCCGCCGAGCTCGGCGGACTGGCGCGGCGACAGCGGACTGGTCCGGCCGACGACGACGAGCTCGCCGTCCCGGTAGCGGCCGGCCACGAGCTGGCCGGGCCGCTCGATCGGACCGATGACGCCGCCGGCCAGCACCTCGGTGGTCTCCCAGGACTTGACCTTCAACCATTCGCGGCGGCCGGGTGCATACCGGGTACCGGCTCCCTTGGCGACCAGGCCCTCCACGCCGGCCGGCCGGAAGTCGTCGAACCAGCGCCGGGCCTCCTCCGGGTCGGCGGTGGCGGGGGAGAGCTGCATCGGCGGGGCCCAACGCCGGGCGAGCTCCTCGAGCGCGGCCCGGCGACGGGACAACCGCCGGCCGCGGAGGTCGGTGCCGCCGGCGGCCAGCAGGTCGAAGGCGACGTAGGACGCGGGGTGCGCGGTGACGAGGGCGCGCAGGCGCCCGGCCGCGGTCACCATGCGCTGCTGCAGCAGCCCGAAGTCCAGCCGTGAGCCGTTCCAGATCACGACCTCGCCGTCGAGCACCGTCCCGGGCGGGACCTGCGCAAGCGCTGCGGCGACCACATCGGGGAAGCGGTCGGTCAGGTCCCGGCCCTGCTTGGACCACACTCGGGTCGAGCTGCCGCTCCGGACGACGACCAGCCGGTAGCCGTCCCACTTGGGCTCGTACAGGCATCCGCCCGACAGTGCGTTCGCCGGGGGGATCGTGCGCACCGGTCTGGCCAGCTGCACCGCGACCGGCCCGGCCAGCTCGGGCGGGAGGCCCGGGAGACCGGGGACGGACAGCGGCACCCGGACAGCCTGCTGGCTCACCCGCCCAGGTGCATCACCCTGCGTCGCGGCGTCACCCGATCGGGACCTCGCGCCGACCTCACGCGGCAGGGCGCCTCTTGACCGAAGCCGGTTCAGCCGCGGTCGAGGACCACGAGGCTGAAGGCGGCGAGCGACGGCCCATCGGTGAACCGGCCGTCGGCGATCATCGCCCGCAGTTCCGTCTCGGGTACGAACGCCGAGCGCATGTCGGCCTCGGTCGCCTCCCGGGCGGTGGGGCCTGCGGTCAGGTCGGTGGCGAGCCAGACGTCGAAGCCCTGGGTCATGAGGCCGGGCGCCAGGTCCAGGTGGCCGAGCCGGCGCAGCCCGCCGGCCCGGATGCCGGTCTCCTCGGCCAGTTCGGCGCGGGCCAGCTCCTCGGCCGAGCCGTTCTTGTCCCGCCCGTCCTCGTCCTGGCCCCAGGTGCCCTGCGGGAACTCCCAGGACCGGCGGCCCAGCGGATAGCGGAACTGCTCGACCAGCCAGAAGCCGTCCCGCTCCGCCGGGACGACCAGCGCGAAGTCGGGCCGCTCGACGACGCCGTACAGGCCTGTCGAGCCGTCCTCGCGCTCGATCAGGTCCTCGCGCACCCGGATCCAGGGATTGCGGTAGGCCTCTCGGCTGCTCGTCGTCCGCACGTGCCGAGCCTGTCAGCCCCGGGCGCCCGGCGCCCGCCGCGGTGTCACGATGGGCAGGGATGACTGGGAGTGCGATGACCGAACGCAAGCCGCCGGGGATGTCGTTCGAGAGCTGGGTCGACGCCCAGATCTCGCGCGGTATCGCGCACGGCGACTTCGACAACCTGGCCGGCGCCGGCAAGCCGCTGCCGCACCGTCCCGGCGAGGACTCGATGATCGCCTGGGTGCTCGAGAAGGCGCGCCAGGAGAACATCGACGTCTTCGGGATGCTGCCGCCGGGTCTGGCGCTGCGGAAGGAACGCGAGGACCTTCCCCGGCGGGCGGCCGTCCTGCCCTCGGAGGCGGCGGTGCGGGCGCTGGTCGAGGACTATAACGACCGGGTGCGCCTGTTCTGGCGCCGTCCGCAGGACCCGCCTGTGGTGCCGGTCGGGCTGGCCGACGCCGACGCGCTGGTGGCCGAGTGGGAGCTGGGCCGCCCAGAGCCGGAGCCCGAGCCCGTCGTCCCGGAACCGCCCCGGCGGCGCCGGTCCCGCCTGTGGCGGCGCGGTCGCCGAGGATGACGCGATGCGATTCGTTCTGGAGGTCGACCTGGAAGCCGGTGCCCTCGCCGGCGAGCACCGCGCCGCCGAGCTCGGCCGGATCCTGCGGTACTGGGGCGGCAGCATGAAGCAGCTGCCGTTGGCGGTCGGTGAGCGCCAGGACCTGTACGACAGCGACTACGCGCCGGTGGGTTCCTGGCGGATCGAGGACTGACCGTCCGGGCGGATCAGCCCTCCGCGGGGTACGGACCGCCTGACCGCTGTATTCCGGCGGCGTTCCCTCTCTTGACCGGTGGATGGGTCGGGAGAAGCGTTCGTCCTCTCGGCCCTCGGCCGCTGGAGTTGCCATGACCCGTCACTCGCCGTTCCGCCTCCTGTTCGGGTTTCTGCCGGTAGTGCTCCTGAGCTCGTGCGCGGGCACCGGCGCCGGCACCGACGAGGCCGCCGATGCCGCTGCGGCCTCGGCCGCGGAGCAGGTCAGGGGCCCCGGCGGATCTGTCGGATCCGGCGGGATGGACAGCGGGTCGCAGGCTGCCGTCTATACGAGCGCGGCCACCACGGGGCGGACCGTGGATGCCCTGCCAGGCGGCCCGTTCGACCTGGAGGTCTTCGACTCCATCGGTGGCGGCTACAGCGGCCTGCGCTCCAGCGTCGACTCGCGGTGCGAGGGTGGCACCCGCTGCCACCTCGGGAACCCGGAGATCGTCGACGGGCAGCCCGGCGACATCGGCGTGGACGACTGCAGGGTCGCGTCGATCACCTATGACCCGCCGTCCCAGGTCCGCGAGGGCAAGGAGCTCTTCCAGGAGGGGGCTGCCGTCATCGCGCACCTGGAGTGCAACCCCGACGGCTCCGGCGGCGGAACGACCGCGCAGAGCACGACCGACGGATCCACGGCCGGCGATTCCCCGGCCAAGGAACCCGCCGGATGACAGCGATAGCCCTCGACATGCCGTCCCAGCCTGTCGCACCCCGGGCGTGACATCCGGCGGAGCCCGGATCACGGTCCAGTTGCGGCTAGAGGACGTCGAACTCGTTGAAGGTCGCGCCGCCGGAGAGCGTGGCGTAGCCCGGGCCGCGGTCGAAGAAGGGCTCCTCGCCGGTGCGGGCACCCCGCATCTCCTGCCGCA
>JAOPWM010000293.1 GCA_025965695.1 Blastococcus sp. | reverse complement strand
CACCGAGGCGAGCACGCTGGGACAGCCAGTGGGCGTCTGGCCAGGCGGCGCAGAGGCCGCCGCCGGAGCGGAGGTCCTGACGACTGTCGGGTCGAGCGCGCGCATCACCGAGGAGCAGGCTGCGCTGCGCCGAGTGGCGACGCTCGTCGCCGGCGGGGCGGCGCCGGAGCGCGTGCTCGCGGTGGTCTCCGAGGAGGTCGGACGGCTGCTGGACGTCGACTTCACGATCCTGAGCCGCTACGAGCCGGAAGACGCGCAGATATCCGTAGGCGCGTGGAGCAACCTGGAAGACGTCGACGTCCCGTTCCCGGTCGGCACCCGGGTGCGTCTCGGCGGCAGGAACGTCGTGTCGCTGGTGGTCCAGACGGGCCGGTCGGCGCGGATCGACGACTACGACGACGCCTCGGGGGAGGTCGCCGCCGCTGCACGCGGCTGGCGGCTCCGCTCGGCGGTCGGCGTGCCGATCGACGTCGAGGGCCGGCTGTGGGGCGTCATGGCGGTCGCATCCGGCCAGGAGCGGCCGATGCCGGCGGACACCGAGGACCGACTCGCCGCTTTCACCGAGTTGGTGGCCACCGCGATCGCCAACGCCCAGGCCCGCGTCGACCTGCGCAGCCGCGCCGAGGAGCAGGCCGCGCTGCGCCGGGTGGCCACCATGGTCGCTCGGGCAGCTCCGCCGGAGGAGGTGTTCGCCGCGGTCACCGACGAGGTCGGGCGTGTCCTCTCCAGTGAGGTCACGCTCCTGAGCCGTTACGACCCGGACGGCGCGGCGACGGTCGTCGGCACCTGGACCAGGACCGGGGCGGTGCCCCCCATTGCCGTCGGCGGAAGATTCCAGCTGGGCGGACGGGACCTGCACACGCTGGTGTTCCGGACCCGCCGTCCGGCGCGGATCGACGACTACAGCCAGGCCTCGAGGGTGGGCGTCGAGATGGCCCGCACGTCCGGTGTCCGCTCGGGGGTCGGCGTGCCGATCAGCGTCGCAGGCCGGCTGTGGGGTGTCATCGGCGTCACGTCCGCGCTGGAGCAGGCGCTGCCGGCAGACACGGAGACGCGGCTCGCGGGGTTCACCGAGCTGGTCGGCACCGCCCTCGCCAACGCGCAGACCCGCGTGGAGCTGCGGAACTTCGCCGAGGAGCAGGCCGCGCTGCGCCGGGTGGCCACGCTCGTCGCCCGGGCGGCCCCGGCGGAGGAAGTGTTCGCCTCGGTCACCGCCGAGGTCGGCCGGGTGCTCTCCGTGGAGTTCACGGTGCTCAGCCGGTACGGCCGGGACGGTGCGGCCACGGTTCTCGGCGCCTGGACCAGGACGGGCGCCGCCTTTCCCGTGCCCATGGGGTTTCAGATGGGACTCGGGGGTCGGAACGTGCACACCCTGGTGTTCGAGAGCCACCGACCGGCTCGGGTCGATCACTACGGTCAGGATGCCGGCCCCGCGCCGGCGATCGTGCTCGCCGCGGGTGTGCGCACGTCGGTCGGCGCGCCGATCAGCGTCGAGGGTCGCCTATGGGGCGTCATGAGCGTGGCATCGACCTACGAGAGCCCGCTGAAGGCGGACACCGAGTCACGGTTGGCCGCTTTCACCGAGCTGGTCGCCACCGCGATCGCCAACGCCGACGCCCAAGCCGCGCTGGCCGCATCACGCGCGCGGATCGTCGCCGCCGCCGACGCCGCGCGTCGTCGCATCGAGCGCGATCTGCACGACGGCGTCCAGCAACGTCTGGTCTCCCTGGCCCTGCAGATCCGCGCTGCGCAGGCTGCGGTGCCCCCGGCGGCGGACGAGCTGACCGCCCTTCTGGACGGGCTCGCCGCGGATATCGATGACGTGCTGGACGAACTGCGCGAGATCGCCCGTGGCCTCAACCCGCCCGCCCTCGCCGACGGTGGGTTGCGCCCCGCGTTGAAGACGCTCGCCCGCCGTTCCGCCGTCCCCGTCCGCCTCGACGTCGGCGTCGACGGCCGGCTGCCCAACCCGATCGAGCTCGCCGCCTACTACGTCATCGCGGAGGCACTCACGAACGCGGCCAAGCACGCCGGCGCCTCCGAGGTTCAGGTCCAGGTGGAGAGTGGTGAAGGAGTTCTGCGGGTCTGCGTCCGCGACGACGGGCGCGGCGGCGCCGACCTCACGCGGGGTTCCGGACTCGTCGGGCTCACGGACCGCGTCGAGGCGTTCGGCGGCCATCTCACGCTGGAGAGCCCGCTCGGTGCGGGCACCGCTGTGCAGGTCGTGCTTCCGCTCAGACCTGCCGGCGGGCCCCAGGCGGGCGAACCCGCGGAATCAGCTCCTCCGGTTGCCCGCTCGGCGCCGTGACAGGTCGTCGATGCCGCCTGCGATCAGCAGGACAGCGGGCGGTTGGTCGACGCCCCCCGACCGGGGCGGGTCTCCGGCGCTGCTGTGCTGCCGGCACTCGGGTCGGGGACGGTCGTCACGGTCAGGCGGGGGACGACGCCCTCGGCCGGCCGGCCGAGGGCATCACGGCATCGCGGCCTCGCGTCCCGTCGCGGGAGCGGCTGCGCCGTTCTCGTTCGGCGTCCCGGGCGACAGCGAGCGGTGGCGTCGGTTCGATCACCTCCGCGACCGCTATCACCAGCGCGAGCAGCATGAGACCGGCGGCGCAGAGCAGCGCGTCGGACACCGCGGCCGCGAAGCGGCCTCCGCTGCCGGTGAGCGCGTGGTAGTAGACGGTGGCCAGGAGGGCCGTTCCGATGGCGGAGCCGATCCGCTGGGCCGTCTGCAGCGCGCCGCCCGCGGCGCCGGCCATCCGCGCGGGCACCGCCTCGAGCGTCAGGGTCGTGTTGGGCGAGACGACCATCCCGCCGCCGAGCCCGGCTACCAGGAGCGGCCCCGCGGTCGCCCACGCCGCCGCGTCGCCGCCGACGCTGTGCAGGACCAGCGCGGTGGCGATCATCCCGACGGCGGCCGCCACCAGGCCGGTCACGTTCAGCCATCGGCCGAACCGGGGCACCGCACGCCCGGCGAACACCGCGGACACGGCACTGCCGAGCGCGAAGGGGGTCACGGCGAGCCCTGAGCGCAGCGGCGAATACCCCAGGCCGTACTGGAAGAACAGAGCCAGCACCACCCAGATGCCGGTGAATCCGGTGAAGTAGACCAGTGCGATGGCCGAGCCGGTCGGGAAGCCGGCGGTCCTCGCCAGCTGTGGGTCCAGCAGCGGGGCGTGACCTCGGCCTGCCGTACGCACCTCCCACCGGGCGAACGCCGCGAGCAGGAGCGCGGCCGGGGCGAACAGCCACCACAGCCATCCCGCGCCACCCGACTCGTTGGACACCACCGGCAGGAGCAGGCAGAGCACGCCGGCACCGAGCAGCAACGAGCCCACGAGGTCGAGGTGTGTGCCGCGGGCGCCCGCTGTGCTCGTGGCCGGCACGAGCCGGGCGGCGAGCACCAGGGCGACCAGGCCGACCGGCACGTTGACGTAGAAGACCCAGCGCCAGCCGTCCTGGCTGCCGGCCAGGTTCAGGATCACACCGCCGACCACCGGCCCGGCGGCGGTGGACAGCCCCACCACGCTGCCGAGGATGCCGAAGGCCCGGCCCCGCTCCGCCCCGCGGAACATGTCCTGGATCAGGCCGACGTTCTGCGGGATGAGCATGCCGCCCGCCACGCCCTGCACCAGCCGGGCGGCGAGCAGCCACCCGGTCGTCTGGGCCGCGCCGGTCAGCGCGCTGGTGAGCACGAACGCCGACAGGGCGATCAGGAACATGCGGCGTCGGCCGATCGTGTCGCCGAGCCGGCCGGCCGGTACCAGGGCCAGCCCGAAGGTCAGTGCGTAGCCGGACACCACCCACTGCACCGTCCCGGCGGAGACACCGAACTCGCGCTCGATGGACGGCAGGGCGACGTTCACGATGCTGACGTCGAGCAGCACCATGAAGGCGCCGACCAGGCTCACCGACAGGGCCCGCCAGCGCCGGGGACCGGCGCCGGCGGCGAGTGCGGTGTCGATCATGACCGAGTCCCTCTCGTCGGGCTGCGTCCAGGCCTCAGGCGGCCTTCCGCCGCTTCTCCGTCACCTGCTCGAGCACTTGGAACAGGGCCGCGAGATCGCGTCCCTCGTAGCCGAGGACGCGGGCCAGGCCGAGCACCTCGTCGGCGCGGTCGGCGGTGGGGAGCGGCACGCCGAGACCGTCGGCCAGGTCGCGGGCCAGCTCGACGTCCTTCTGCACCAGGCCGAGGGTGAACCAGGCCTCGGCGGGCGGATCGAGGACGAGGGGCGCGCGGGCCTTCAGCATGGGGGAACCGATCGCGCTACCGATCATCACCTCGAGCGCGAGCCGTCGGTCGACCCCCGAGCGGTCGGCCAGCAGGAGGCCCTCGGCGAGGGCGAGCATCTGCACGGCGAGGCTGATGTTGACGGCGAGCTTGAGCACCAGGCCCTGCCCGTTCGAGCCGATGTGCCGGGACGTGCCGAGCTCGCGCAGAACGGGCTCGACGCGGCTGTACGCGTCGGCGTCCCCGCCCACCATGATCGTGAGGGTTCCGGCACGTACCTGAGGAACGCTGCCCGAGACCGGGGCATCCAGCATGGTGGCGCCCGCCGCCCGCACCTGCGCGGCCATCTCCCGGCTCACCGTGGGGCTGACGGTGCTCACGTCCACCCACGTCATTCCGGCGGTGAGGCCGGCGAGGATGCCGTCCGGTCCTCCTGCGGCCACGTGCAGCGCGTCGTCGTCGGGGACCGACGTGAGGACGACGTCCGCGGCCGCGGCGACCTCGCGCGGCGTGTCGTGCCACTGCAGGCCATGGGCGATGAGGTCCTCGGCCCGTCGGCGGGTCCGGTTCATGCCGTGCACCGGATACCCGGCGGCGAGCAGGCGGGCGGCCATCGAGCCGCCCATGTGACCCAGGCCGACGAAGCCGATCGTCGGTGTCGAGGTTTCCATCGTCAGTTCTTCCCTTCGATCGCGGTGAGGTCGCTCGCGTCGAGCCGGAGATTCGCGGCCCGCACGAGGGGATCGACCTGGTCGGGCCGGCGGAAACCGACGATGGCCCCGTCGACGGCCGGGTTTCCGACTGCCCAGGCGATCGCCACCGCGCCCGGGGTCGTGGAGTGGCGATCTGCGACCGCCCGCAGCCGCTCCACCAGCGCGAGATGGTGCGACAGGCGCGGCTCCTGGAAACGCGGGTCGTGCGGGCGCCAGTCATCGTCGGGCAGCTGCGCGATCCGCGACCGGGTCATCGCACCGCTCAGCAGGCCCGAGGCCATGGGCGAGTAGACGATGACGCCGATCGCCTCGTGCTCGGTGAAGGGGAGCAGCTGGGTTTCCGCGTCGCGGTCGATCAGTGAGTACTGCGGCTGCACGGTCTCGACGGGAGCGATCTGCTGGGCTCGCCGGATCTGGGCGACGCTGAAGTTCGAGACTCCGATGTGGCGGACGAGGCCCTGTTCCTTGAGCTCGGCGAGGGCCGCCCAGCCCTCCTCGATGTCCGGGGCGGGGATCGGCCAGTGGATCTGGTAGAGGTCGATGGCGTCACTCCCGAGCCGCTTCAGGCTCGCCTCTGCCTCGCGCAGGATCGAGTCGCGCGTGAGGCTGTGCACCACCGTCCGCCCGGGGCCCTCGACGAGCGACGCCTTCGTGAAGACGTACGGGCGTTCGTCGCCGCGCAGTCCTTCCAGTGCGCGACCCACGATCTGCTCCGAGCACCCGAAGCCATAGGCCGCGGCAGTGTCGATCCAGTTGACGCCCAGATCGAGGGCGTGGTGGATCGCGGCGATCGAGTCGTCGTCGTCCTGCGGTCCCCAGCCGAACTCCCAGCCGCCGCCCCCGATCGCCCAGGCGCCGAAACCGACGCGGGTGATGTCGAGGCCGGTCTTACCCAGCAGGGTGGTTCCCAGCGGTGCCTTCTCCATGGTGGTCCTTTCGTGACCGATGCGACGCCGCGTCCGGATCACCCGGCGGCGGTGCGCCGCCCGCGACGACGCGGAGGGCGGCTCGGTGCTTCCAGCCTCGGCGCGACCGCGCATTCCGTCGTCGGGGTCACCAGCAATTCGAGGTGCCTGCTGGCCCGAGGCCTCGACTACTGGCGAGCCGGAATCGGCCGGCGGGGGAGTGGCGGTCGGTCAGTGGCTGTCGAGGAAGGTGAGAACGGCGAGGACGCGACGGTGGTCGTCGGAGGCCTCGGGGATGCGCAGTTTCATGAGGATGCCGCGCACGTGCTTCTCGACCGTGCCCTCGGTCACCCACAACTGATGGGCGATGCCGGCGTTGGACCGGCCCTCGGCCATGAGCGCGAGCACCTCGCGTTCCCGCTGCGAGAGGACCCGCAACGGGTCCTCGACCCGGCGGGCGGCGAGCAGTTCGTGTACGAGAGCGGGATCGACGACCGAAGCGCCCTTGACGATCCGGTCCAGGGTGGCGAGGAAGTCATCGACGTCGCTCACGCGGTCCTTGAGCAGGTACCCGCTGCCCTGTCCGCTGGCCAGCAGCTCGGTTGCCTGCTCCACCTCGACGTGCGCGGACAGGACGAGGATCGCGGTCTCCGGCAGCTCCTCGCGGATCACCCGGGCCGCGTCCAGCCCCTCGGTGGTACGCGTGGGTGGCATACGGATGTCGACGATCACCAGCTCGGGCCGCTGCTCCCGCACCAGCGCGAGCAACTGCGTCGCATCCCCGCACTGGCCGACGACGTCGAACCCGGAGCCGGTCAGAAGGCTGCCCAGGCCCTCGCGCAGCAGAACGTCGTCGTCCGCCACCACTACCCGCCCGCGGTCGCCCGCCACAGGAAGAAGTATCGGGCGTGGTGCCGATCCTGCCCAGCCCTCGGACGGTGATGGTCGGCCGCCCGTCGTCAGTCGTTCCCGCGAGCCGCCCACTGCGCCCTCCCTGGGGAACCCGGATTCCACCGGGACTGTGGTCGCACCGGCCGAGGACGGTTCGGACCGCCCTCGGCCGGGCCCGCTGAAAGCCTGGTCGCACGTGGCTCCGGTGTCATGACGGTCCCCAGTAATCGCGGATGGCCACTACCCGGCGTCCTCGTCTACCGGCCACCCGTAAGCCGCCGGCCGAGCGCGACACGGCTCACGGGGATCCGCCGCGCATCCCGACCAGCAGGACCGGCTTGCAGGAATCAGGAAGTCCCGCCAGCCGTACCTGCGGATCCCGGCTGGTGGCGATGACCGGACCCGTGGCCCCGGCGCACGCTGTGGGTCCCACCGATCCGGCGCCTCAGGAGGACCGACCGATGACATCGTCGCCGAAACTCGAGACGTCGTTCGACTCGCGCAGGGACGAGCGACGGATCGTCCGTGAGTGGCGGGAGGAGCGGCTCCGGCGGCTCGGTGTTCCGCCGGCCCACGCCGTGTTGTTCGCCGATCGCGTCGACTGGCACGCGATCGCGGACCTGGTGGCCCGCGGGTGCCCGCCCACGCTGGCCCTGAAGATCGTCCACTGAGGAGTTGGCCGACTATGACGCAAGGTATGGCGGCTAGCTGGAATTGCCCGCCGCCGCCGCGCTCCTACCCTGGTCTCGTGGCGTTGCGCTGCGTGATCGTCGACGACAACCCGGGCTTCCTGCGGGCTGCTCGAGCGCTGCTCGAGCAGGAGGGCCTCCGGGTCGTCGGCGTCGCCTCGACGGGTGCCGAGGCCGTCCGATGCCTGGCTGACCTGCATCCCGACGTGACGCTCATCGACATCGGCCTCGGCGCGGAAAGTGGCTTCGAGGTGGCTCGTCGACTGTTCGACGACCCGTCGGTCGATCCCGGGCAGCTGATCCTGATCTCCGCCCACGCCCAGGACGATTTCGCCGACCTGATCGAAGCGAGTCCGGCAGTCGGGTTCCTGGTGAAGCCGACCTTGTCGGCCACCGCCATCACGAGGCTGCTCCGACCGCCCGGTGACGCTCGTGACCGAATCGGTGAGCCGGTCGGGCGCTGAACCGTCCTGCGGGATCCCCGTCGGTATCCACGGGAGAGGCGCACAACCGGGACCGGACACAGCCTTCTCCTACCGGCCTTACAGGTAGCAGGGATCCGGGTCGCCTCCTGGCCATAACCGCAGATAGCCGCCGGCGGCGATGCTCCACACCCCGGCGCTCGCCCCTCCTCGGGTCGCTGACAAAGGGCGTCCAGGGAGCGCGGCATGACACGGTCACAGTCATCGCCGGCCCGCCTCGTCGCCGTCGCCGTCGCCGTCGTCGACCGCCCGGGCACCGGGGATGCGCCGGTCAGGCTCTCGCCGGGCCGACCGACGGCGCGCCGTGGGATGCCGCCAACGGGCCGGCGTTCTCGGATCGGCAGATCCACCATCGGCGCGGTCCGTGAGGTCAGGGCGACGGCTGCTGCGGTGTGGGGGATTCCTTCGAGCCTCGCCCATGACATGGCCCCGGACACCGCACGACGAACCGGCGGGCCTCAGCCGTCCCCGACCACCGTCGGCGTCCAGGGCCGCGCGGCAACGCCCGTGGTGCTGGTGCACGGCTTCGCGGGCTCGAGCACCAGCTGGTCCGCCGTGCGAAGGGCGCTGCGCGCGGACGGGCGGACAGTCGTGTTGTTCGGCTACCCGCCGTGGGCGTCATCGGTCGACGACCTCGCCGCCCGGCTCGTCGAGACCGGGGAGGACGTGCTCGCCGCTACCGGCGCAGGCAAGGTTCACCTCGTCGGTCACAGTCTGGGTGGCGTGATCATCGCGCTGGCACTGACGCGCGACGGTCTCGCCGGGCACGTCGACCTGGTGGCCACGCTCGACACGGCTCGTGGCAGCCACCACGCTCGGAGGGGACGCCGAAGAGCTCGGCGCTCGCCTCGTCGCCTGACCTCATGACGTGGGGGAGTCCTGCATTTGCGGTCGTTGCCATTCAGCACCGACTCCGGGGGCCCCGTCAGTTACTGCATGTCAGCGTGACACCGCGTGCGGGTCGAGGGCGAACAGTTCACGCAACGCCTCTGCATAGCTGCTGCCGGCCGGTCCCTCGGCGAGTTGTTTGACCCGCACCGTCGGGGTGTGCAGCAACGTCTCCATCACTCGGTGCACCGTCCGCGCGAGCTCCGCACGGACCTCGGTGGGCAGCCCTGGCAGGCGGGCACTGAGCCGGAGCAGCTCGGCGTCGACGACCTCCGACCCGCGCCGCCGCAGTGCGGCGACCGTCGGGGTGACCTCCGCGGAGCGTTGCGTGGCGAGGTAGCGGCGCACCTCCGCGGCGACCAGCGTGCGTGCGTCCTCGACGCTGGTGCCGGCCTCGGCTCGGCGCAGCCGGTCGGCCAGGTCCTCGAGGTCGACGAGGGTGACACCGGGCAGCTCACGTACCGCTGGCTCGACGTCACGCGGCAGCGCCAGGTCACAGATCACCAATGGCGTGGCGACGGCGGCGACCATCGATGTCGTCATCACCGTGTCGAGCGACCCGGTGCAGGTGATCACGATGTCGGCCGCCGTGAGCTCGGCCGGTATCGCGTCGACTCCGACGCCACGCGCCGGCGTGCCCGCGGCGGCCACGGTTGCGGCCAGTCGGTCCGCCGTTTCCGGCGTGCGATTGGCGACGACGACCTCGGCGACTCCGGAGCGGCGGAGCTCGGCGACCGTCAGGGAGGCCAGCGACCCGGCGCCCACGATCAGGGCACGCCGTCCCCGCAGACCGCCGAGCGCGAGTGCCGCGTCGGCGAGTGCCTCGGACACCACGGAGGCGCCGGCAGCGTCGATGTTCGTCTCAGCGTGCGCCCTCTTGCCCACTCGCAACGCCTGCTGGACCAGCTCGTGCAGCACCCGGCCCGCCGTTCCGAGGTCGCCTGCCGTCGCGTAGGCGCCCCGGAGCTGTCCGAGGATCTGCGCCTCACCCACGACCATCGAGTCCATCCCTGCCGCCACGAGGAACAAGTGCTCGACGGCCGAACTCTCGTGGTGCACGAAGAGGTGACCGGCCAGGTCGTCGACGTCCCAGCCGCCGTGGCGGGCGAGCACCGCGGCGACATCGGCCAGACCGCCGTGGAAGCTGTCCACCTCGGCATAGACCTCGACCCGGTTGCAGGTGGAGAGCAGCAGCGCCTCGGCGACGTGCTCGTGACTGAGCAGCTCGTCGAGCAGCTTGGGCACGTCGTCAGCGCCCACCGCGGCGCGCTCGAGAACTGCGAGGGGTGCCGTGCGGTGCGAGAGGCCCACCGCGAGCAGGCTCATGTCCTGACCACCTTTCCTCGGATGACCTGGTCCCGACGCCGGACGGCCGGGACGAGCGCAGGGGAACTCACGTTGCGACGCGCGAGGGCCCGGCGACCCCCTGCTGGATCGCCGGGCCCCCTCACAGCACTCTCCGACCTGCGGTCGCCGTCGGATGGGTGCGTGCCGGGACGGACCTACGCGGACGG
>JAOPWM010000289.1 GCA_025965695.1 Blastococcus sp. | reverse complement strand
TGAACTCGCGCACGCCTGGTCCTCTCCTCCCCGCCCGTCCGCGGGCACCGTCGCCTGCGGCCCCGGCCGGGGTCGTCACGGCAAATCTAGCCGCAATTAACTACTCGTGAGTAGCAGAGTGTCGAGTTGGCGACCCGGCGAACAGCAGCGAACAGCTAGCCTGCTGCCCATGGCAGACCAGTCCACCCAGTCGATCACCGTCGATGCGCCTGCCGCCGACGTCATGGCTGTCATCGCGGACTTTCCCTCCTACCCCCAGTGGGTCGCCGCCGCGAAGAAGGTCGAGGTCGTCGAGACCGGCGACGACGGCCGGGCCCGCCGCGTGCATTTCGTGCTCGACGCCGGTGCGGTGAAGGACGACTACGTCCTCGACTACACCTGGGAGGGCGACCGCACGGTCACCTGGACCCTCGTCAAGGGCCAGATGCAGAAGCGGCAGGACGGCTCCTACAGCCTCACCGAGACCGACGGGCACACCGAGGTCACGTACTCGATCACCATCGACCTCTCGATCCCGATGCTCGGCATGATCAAGCGCAAAGCCGAGAAGGTCATCCTGGACACGGCTCTCAAGGAGCTCAAGAAGCGCGTCGAGGGCTGAGTGGTCGACAAGCGGCCGTCCGTGCGCACGCTTCTCCTGACCGGCCCCGGCGGGGCCGGCACCTCCACGCTGGCCGCGGCCGCCGCGGTCCGCTTCGCCCGTGGCGGGCGCCGTACCCTCCTGCTCTCCCGGCAGGCCCCGCCGGTGCCGGGCCTCGACGACGTCCCGGGTCTGGACGTCGTCCGCGTGGATGCGCAGGCCACGTTCGAGCGGCTGTGGGGTGGCACGTCCGGAGCCGTGGGCGCCGTCGTCCCGCACCTGACCCTGCCCCCGGAGAGCTCCGTGGTGCCGCTCCCGGGCACTGCCGATCTCGCAGTGTTCGCCGAGCTCTCCCGGGCCGAGGCCGACCTCGTCGTGCTCGACGCCGGGCCGCTCGAGGCCATGTCTGCGCTGGTGGCGCTCCCGTCGGCGCTGCGGTGGTGGCTCGACCAGCTCATGCCACCGGGGATGCGGGCACTGGGCGCCGTCCGCACTGCTGCCGTCGCTACCGGGGCCGCCAAGCGGGGACCGGTGGACGCCGCCCTCGCGGCCGTGCCCGTCGTGGAGGCCCTGCTGGCCCGTAACCGGCTGGCCGGGCTCACGACGGTCTGCCTGGTCGCCGAGCCGCGGCGCACGACGGTCGCGTCGCTCCGGGCGGCGGTGACCACGCTGGCGTTGCACGGGCTGCCCACCGGTGCGGTGCTCACCCGGGTGTTGCCACTGCAGGACGCGGGGGGGTGGTCGGCCCGGCGGGCTGCCGAGCAGGACGCCGTCCTGGGTGAGCTCGCCGACGTGGCGCCGCTGCACCGGGTCCCGGAACACGCGGTCGCGCCCGGGGACGTCGAGGGCCTGGCCGATCTGCTCGACGGCTTCGTGCCTCCCGTGGCGGCCGCGGCGGAGGCGCCGGTCGCCGAGCGGCACGACGGGGCCTGGCAGCTGACCGTGCCGCTGCCCTTCGCCGAGCGCGCGGCAGTGCGGCTGACCCGCTGGGTCGACGACCTCGTGCTCAGCGTCGGGGAGGCCCGCCGGTCGATCCGGCTCGACGCGTTGCTGCGTCGCTGCGAGGTGACCGGTGGACGGCTCGTCGATCCGGGCACGCCGCTCGCCCGTCTCGTGGTCGGCTTCCGGCCCGATCCACAGCTCTGGCCCGCCGATCTCCTCGCCGCCGAGGGAAGGACACCATGAACCCTGGAACCGACTGGATCGAGCAGGGCCGCCGGCTCCTCGAGACCCTGCGCGGCGGACTCGCCGAGGGCGCCCCCGCCGATGCCGCCCACGCCTCGGACTGCCGTTGGTGTCCCATCTGCCAGGTCGCCGCGGTGGTCCGCGGCGAACGGCCGGAGGTGACGGCGGCTCTCGCCGACGTCCTGACCGCGACCGCGGCCGCGCTGCGGACGTTCGCCGCGGCAGCCGGCGGTGACGCACCGGAGGCCGCCGCCGAGGCCGACGAGGCCGAGGACGGCGATCCGCCCGCCGTCCAGCGGATCGACATCGCGTGACCGACGCGGACGCGACCCGGCTGGCCGCACTCGGCATCGACATCGGCGGCACGAAGGTGGCCGGCGGTGTGGTCGCGCCGGACGGCACGATCCTGGCCACCGCGCGCCGGGCGACCCCTGGCGCTTCGGTCAGCGACACCGAGGACGCGATCGTCGCCGTCGTCGAGGAGCTGGCGGCCGGGCACGAGGGCGAGTTGGTCGGCGTCGGTGTCGGAGCGGCGGGCTGGTTCGACCGCACCGGCGACACCGTGCTGTTCAGCCCCCATCTGGCCTGGCGGAACTCCGCCCTCCGCAAGGACCTCGCCGGCCGTCTGCAGCGCCCGCTGTGGGTGGGTAACGACGCCGACGCCGCGGCCTGGGCGGAGTACCGCTACGGCGCCGCCCGCGGCGCGGACCTGGCGCTGATGATCACGCTCGGCACCGGGATCGGCGGAGGCATCGTGCTGGACGGCCGGCTCCGGCGCGGCTCCCACGGGGTCGCGGGGGAGTGGGGGCACATGCGGGTCGTCCCCGACGGCCGGCTGTGCGCCTGCGGCAACCGCGGCTGCTGGGAGCAGTACGCCAGCGGCACCGCGCTCGGGCAGACCGCCCGCGAGGTCGCCCGCACGTCGCCGGCCGCCGCTGCCCGGCTGCTGGAGCGGGTGGACTGCGAGCCCGACCGGCTGACCGGTGAGGACGTCGCCCGGGCCGCCGCCGACGGCGACCCGCTCGCCCTGGAACTGGTCACCGAGGTGGGGGTCTGGCTGGGGCAGGGCATCGCCGACCTCGCCGCCGTCCTCGATCCCGAGGTGGTGGTGATCGGCGGCGGCGTGAGCAAGCTCGGGGACATGGTCCTGGGCCCGGCGCGTGACCGGTTGGAGCGGGCCCTTCCCGGGCGGGGCTTCCGTCCCGGCCCCCGGGTGGTCGTCGCCGAGCTGGGCCCGCAGGCCGGGATCGTCGGGGGCGCCGATCTGGTCCGCCGCGCGGTCAGCGAGGGCGAGGCGTAAGACATCGTCGCCCTACCGGGCGAAACCGCCGCCACGAGCCGTTCCTCGGCTGTGCTGAGCCGTTGCCGGCGCTCCTCAGGGAGACCTCCGGCCCCCGCTCGTCACGACACCCTTTCGGGCAGCTCGCTCACTCTGGCGCGAGCTCGCGGGCCAGCTGCTCGAGGAACAGGCCGATGTCGGTGATGATGCCCATCGCCTGCGCGCTGCCGCGGTCGGCCAGCTTGGTCACCGTCGCGGGGTTGATGTCCACCGACACCAGCGGGATCGACGCCGGCAGGATGTTCCCGGTCGCGATCGAGTGCAGCATCGTGGCGACCATGATCGCGAAGCCCACGTTCGGCAGCTCGGCGCGCATCGCGCGCTGGCCCTCGATCACGTCGGTGTAGACGTCGGGCAGCGGGCCGTCGTCGCGGACCGAGCCGACGAGCACGAACGGCTTGCCCGCCTGCACCATCGCGTGCATCACGCCCCCGGTGAGGACGCCGGACTTCACCGCCGCGGCGATCGAGCCCTCCCGGCGGATCGTGTTGATCGCCCGGATGTGGTGCTCGTGGCCGTGCGGCACGCCCGAGCCCTTGGCCAGGTCGACACCGAGCGAGGTCCCGTACAGGGACGATTCGATGTCGTGGGTGGCCAGCGCGTTGCCGGCGAAGAGGACGTCGACGTAGCCGGCGTTCACGAGGCGGACCATCGCCGGTGAGGCCCCGGTGTGGACGACGGCGGGGCCGCCCACCCACAGGACCCGTTGCCCGGCCGCCTTGACCTCGCGCATCCGCTCGGCGATCTGGCGGACCAGCAGCGCCTGGGGCTTCTCGCTGGACACCGCCGAGGACATGAACCCGAAGTCGTCCTCCTCGCCGCGAGGAGCCGCCGGAGGGAGCTCGACCCGCACGCCGTGTGCGCCGCACACCACCGTGTCACCGGCCCGGACGTCGCTGACCGGCACGGTGTCGACGACCGGCCGGCCGTCCTCCTCGGTGACGACGAGGCCGCAGTCCATCTCCGGCCGCCGCACCCGCAGCCACTCCCGGTCGAGCCGGACGAGGGTCTCCAGGTTGGTCGTCGAGTAGAAGTCGTCGGGGAAGACGCCGTCGGCCGGAGCGGGACGGGTGCTGGCGGTACCCGGGTCGACGGCGTTCGCGCCGTGGATCTGGACCCGCATGAGGATCCGGTCCAGCAGCTCGGCGTCGTCCGTCCGGATCTCCACCAGCGCCCGGGACTTGTCCTCGTGCTCGCGCCCCAGCTCCAGGCTCTCGATGCGGTAGTCGCCACCGTACTCGAGGACGTCGTCGAGGACTCGGGCGAGGATCCCGGTGTCCATCAGGTGCCCGGTCAGGGTGACGGTCTCTGCGTGGTGGGTGGGGGAGCTCACGGCGCACTATGACACTGTCGTCCTCCGGACGACACCGCGGCCACGAGCCGTCCCCCGGCAGCGTTGAGCCGCGTCGTCGCCGCTGCGCGAAGCCCTCCGGGCCCCACTCGCGACGACAGCCAGCTGTGCTTCCTACACAACCGCGCCGTCGTCGCCGTCGTCGTCCGAGCGGTCCCGCATCCGCGATACGAGCATCGCGACGCCACCGGCGATCGCGGCGACGCCGAGGATCAGGCCGACGTCGGTGGACAGCCGCAGCACGCTGGGCGCGCCCACGAGCAGCACCCCGAGGACCACGAGCAGGACGGCGTACAGCGAGGCCGGAGCCGGGACGGGCATCGGCGGGGGCGGAGGGGGTTCGTAGTGCTCGTCCGGGCGGTCGAGGATGGGCACCTCGTGCGGAGCCGGCGGGGGTGTCAGGGACGGCGGATCGTCGACGACGTTGCGGCCGTGCTCGGCCTCGAAGGCGGCGACGATCCGCGCCCACTCGGCGTCCTCGTCGACGTCCCGGCGGACGACGGCCCGTTCGGGCCCGCGCGCGGGTTCCGGCCGTTGTTCGTGGGCTCCTGCGGGATCGGAAGTCTCCGCGCCGGCCGGGACGTGCTCATCGATGACGGTGCGGGCCTCGGCACGCCGGGCACGGTCGACGAAGAGCCGGTCCGACGGCGGGCTGGGCAGGCTCACCGACCGCGTGTAGGGCTCGACGTCGGCGGAGGGCTCCAGGTAGGCGGCGATGCCGACGGCCTGCAGCAGGTCGAGCAGGTGCTCGCCGATCCGGGGATCGACGTCGCGCACCGGGCTCCAGAGCGAGGCGTCCAGCCCGTTGTCCCGGCGTCCCCGGCGCCCCGTCACGATGCCTCCTCGTCGGCGCTCGGCGGCACCGTGACGGGGCGTGCTGGCCTCATCCCTGACCTCGCACGCTCGGTCACGCCGTCTCCGCCGTCTCCGCCGTGGGGCTCTCCGCCGGAGACTCCGCCGGCACGTGCGCACGCATCCAGTCGACCGACCCCGCGAAGATCGCCGGGGCGTCGTTGTCGAGGGTGGCGACGTGGTAGCTGTCCCGCAGCACGACCTCGGTGGTGTCGGTGCTGGAGATCCCGTCCAGCAGTACCTGGGTGTTGATCGGCTCGACGACGTGGTCCTCGGCGCTGTGGAAGACGATCACCGGCGTGGTGACCCGGGCGAGGTCGGCCCGGGTGGCTGCCCAGAGCTGACGCAGCTGCATCATCGCCCGGGTCGGCAGCTTGGGGTAGGCCAACTCGGTGACGCCGGGCTTCTTGATGTCGCTGGCGATCGGTGCCCAGCTGCCGGTGATCTTGGCGATCATCGGGAGCAGCTTCGCGTCCAGCCGCTGGGTGAGCAGTGCGGGGTTGACCAGCATCAGACCGGCGACGTCGTCCGGCCGCATCTCGGCCAGCCGGGTGGCCAGCGTGCCGCCCATCGACAGCCCGGCGACGAAGACGCGGTCGCACTCGGCGGCGAGGGCGTCGTAGGCCTCGCCCACGGCCGTCGTCCACTGGTTGTGCGAGCTGGTGTTGCAGTCCTGCCAGCGGGTGCCGTGGCCGGGCAGCAGCGGGCAGCGGACGGCGAAGCCCTCGGCCGCGAGGTGCTCACCCCACGGGCGCATGCTCATGGGGGTGCCGGTGAACCCGTGGACCAGCAGGACGCCGGTGCGCCCGTCGGGCCCGTCTCCGCCGGGGAAGGCGAACGGCTCGGCGCCGGGCAGAACGTCGGCGGGCACGGTCGGTCCAGACAACGGGGGTCCTCCTCGGCGGCCGGCGGCACCGGTCAGCAGGCATCAGAAAGCTCACAGGTGGTGGCCGATTGTTATTCGGCCGTCGGGCTCCCTAGTCTGGCAGCTCACGAGGGAGGCGTGTTGTTCTACTGGTTCCTCAAGTTCATTGCGATCGGCCCGGTGGTCCACGCCGTCTTCCGTCCGCGCGCCGAAGGCACGGAGCACGTTCCGGCCACCGGTGCGGCGATCCTGGCGAGCAATCACCTGTCGGCCGCGGACTGGATCCACATGCCGCTGTCGCTCAAGCGCCGGGTCACCTTCCTCGCCAAGGCCGAGTACTTCACGGGCACCGGCATCAAGGGCGCCCTGCAGCGGGCGTTCTTCTCCGGCGCCGGGCAGGTGCCGATCGACCGGTCCAGCGCCTCGGCCGCGGAGGACGCGATCCAGACGGGGCTGCGCATCCTGCACGAGGGCAAGGTGCTCGGCATCTACCCGGAGGGCACCCGCTCGCCGGACGGCCGGCTCTTCCGCGGCAAGACCGGCGTCGCACGGATGACGCTGGAGACCGGCGCCCCGGTCATCCCGGTCGCGATGATCTACAGCAGCAGGAAGCTGCCGTTCGGGAAGAAGATCCCCCGGGTCGAGGTGCGCTTCGGCAAGCCTCTGGATTTCTCGCGCTACGAGGGCCTCTCGGGCGACCGGTTCGTCGAGCGGTCCATCACCGACGAGATCATGTACGAGATCATGACGCTGTCGGGCCAGGAGTACGTCGACGTCTACGGCGGCACGGTGAAGAAGTCGATGGACGCCACCGGGTCCAGTGCCCCCGAGGTGGTCGCCCAGTTGCAGCCGCCGCCGGAGGAGTCCGCCGACCGCGCCCCGACGTCCCTCGCCGGCTGACCGAACCCCATTACGGACTTTCGGCGCCGAAAGTCCGTACGACGGTCCGGACTTTCGGCGCCGAAAGTCTGTTCAGCGGGTGGTGAGGCGGTCCAGGACGTCGCGCAGCAGGACGAGCAGTTCGTCCCTGGTCATCGTCGTCGGCTCCCGCGTCCACTGACCCACGAGGTCCTCGGTGAACGCGAACCAGGCCAGCACCAGCTGCCGCCGCAAGGCATCGTCGGGCAGCCCGAGCGCCGCGAGCGCCACGTCGACCAGCCGGGTGCGCGTCTCTTCGTAGACCTCCGAGACCCATGGGTCCCCGCCGGCCGCGCCGCGCACGAAGGCGAGATGGGTCTCGCGGAAGGTCTCCACCCAGCCCACGTAGCGGTCGAGCATCCCGGTGACCTGTACCTCGGGCGGGGTGCCCGGGCGGGGGAGCAGATGCTCCCAGAGCAGGTCGGCGGCCGCGCGGGTGACGGCGGTGTAGTAGTCCCGCTTCGTGGCGAAGTAATGGAACAGCAGGCTGCGACTGATGCCGGCGCGGCGGGCCACCTCGTCGATCGTGAGCTCCTGGACCGGCGTCGTCGGCAGCAGCTCGAGCCCGATCTGCACCAGTTGCGCCCGCCGGTCCCCGGCCGAGCGCCGCAGCGGGCCCGGCTCGGGAGCGGGGGAGGCGGTCACCGGCCCATCATGCGGCCGCCCGTTCGGCGCCGGCGGCGGCCAGCAGCCGCTCGATCGCGTCGGTGACCAGCCGTGGGCGCTCCTGGGTCAGCATGTGCCCGGTGCGCTCCACGACGTGCAGGGCGGCGTCGGGCAGCACGTCGGCCATCTGCCGGCTGTGCCTCATCGGGGTCAGCTTGTCGCTGTCACCGACCAGGATCTCGACGGGGACGTTCGTCAGTGCCGCGAGCTCCTGGCGCTTGTCGTGCTCACCCAGCGCAGGCAGGAACACGGTGAACGCCCGGACCGTCGAGGCGTGCATGATCTCGGCCCCGGCCAGCACCATCTCCTCCGTCGCATCGGCGCCGTAGAGGAGATCGCGGACCATCTTCTGGTGCCGGGGGTGGCCCGGGGGCAGCAGCCGGCGCATCCGCTCGATGGCGCGCGCCCCCGCGAGGGCAACGGCGAGTGCGCCCGGCGTCAGCCGCTGGCGGATCTTCTCGGCCCGGTTGCGCGGCTCCGGGTTGAGGTCGCCGGCCGACGTCGACACCAGGGCCACGCCCCGGACGCGGTCGCCGAACAACTCCGGTCGGGAGGCGGCCAGGCACATGATCGTCATGCCGCCCATGGAGTGCCCGCCCAGCACCACCGGCCCGGCCGGGACGAGCTGGTCGAGCACCGCGCCGAGGTCGTGGCCGAGCTGGTCGATGGAGATGTCTGTCGTCGGGTGGGTGGGAGAACCCCACGTCGAGCGGCCGTGCCCCCGCTGGTCGTAGCGGACCAGCCGAAGATCGCCCGTGGCGATCCGGGGCGCGAGCAGGTCGGCGACGTCGTCCCAGGCCGCCTGCGCCAGCGTCCAGCCGTGTGCCAGGACGAGGGTGACCGGGGCGTCGTCGGAGCCGTCGATCGTCGCGTGCAGCTCGGCGCCGTCGAGGGTCCGGACGGCGGCGACCCGCCGCCACACGGTCGAGGCCGTCGAGGCCGTGGGCGCTGCGGCGGTCACGCGGCCACCTCCGGGGTGTGGGCGGGGGCGGCGGCGGGCGTGCCGACGTAGTTCTCCCGGTCGAGCTTGCGGGTGAGCTTGCGGAACCGGAACGTGAAGTCGGGCCAGAGCGTGGTGTTGTGCCCGTGCTTGTCGAGGTACCAGCTGGCGCAGCCGCCGGCCAGCCACACGGTGCCCTTCGACTTCTCGGCGATCAGCCGGCGGTAGGCCTCCTGGGCCGCCGCCGTCGTCTCGAGCACAGCCAGGCCCTCGGCGTCCATGGTCTGGAGGGCGTCGTCGACGTAGGCGACCTGCGATTCGATCATGTAGACCATCGAGGTGTGCCCGACCCCGACGTTGGGGCCGACCAGGAGGAACAGGTTCGGGAACCCGGCGACGGTGCTGCTGCGGTTGCTGACCATGCCGTCGGACCAGACGTCGGCCAGGGTGCGGCCGTCCCGGCCGGTGATCTTCTCGGCGATCGGCAGATCGGTCACGTGAAAGCCGGTGGCCAGCACGATCGTGTCGGTCGGGCGCTCCACGCCGTCCCAGTCGACGATCGAGCGCTCCCGGACCTCGGTGATGCCCGAGGTGACCAGTTCGGCGTTCGGCGAGGCGACGGCGGGGAAGTAGTCGTTGCTGATCAGAATGCGCTTGCAGCCGATCGTGTAGTCCGGCGTCAGCGCCGAGCGGAGCTTCGGGTCGCGCACCTGGCTGTGCAGGTGGGCGCGGGCCAGTTTCGCGACCGGCTCGAGGAAGCGGCGGCGCTTGGCCATGCCGATGACCAGGAACTCGCGGAACAGGTACAGCGCCGACCGGACGGCCTTCTGCAGGCCTGGGACGAACCGGTAGAGCGTGCGCATCATCGGCTTGACCGGATGGTCGGTGCGGGGGACCACCCAGGCCGGCGTCCGCTGGTAGACCGCGAGGCTGTCGACGATCGGCTGGATGGCCGGCACCACCTGGATGGCGGAGGCGCCGGTGCCGATGACGGCGACCTTCTCGCCGGCGAGGTCGTGGGAGTCGTCCCAGCGCGCCGAGTGCATCACCGTCCCGGCGAAGTCGGAGAGGCCCTTGATGTCGGGGTAGGTCGGGTCGGCCAGCGCGCCGGCCGCGGAGACGAGCACCTGGGCGCGGAACTCGCCGGCCGTCGTCCGGACCTGCCAGCGCCGGGACGCGTCGTCCCACCGGGCCGAGGTGACGTCGGCACCGAAGACGCAGTGCTCGCGGACGCCGAAGCGGTCGGCGGTGGCCTGCAGGTAGGCCTGGATCTCCGGCTGCTCGGAGTAGGAGCGCGGCCAGTCCGGATTGGGGGCGAAGGAGAACGAGTAGAGGTTGGACTGCACGTCGCAGGCAGCGCCGGGATAGGTGTTGTCCCGCCAGGTGCCGCCGACGTCGTCGGCCCGTTCGAGGACGACGAAGTCCTGCTCGCCGCGCCGCCGGAGGGCGACGGCCATGCCGAGGCCGGCGAAACCGGACCCGATGATCGCCACGCGCACCTCACGGACGGCGGCGGCGGCGGCCGGCGCCGCGACGGCGGGTTGGGTCTCGAGCGTGCTGGTCACCGATCGGCTCCTTCGCAGATCCCGGCTTGCTGAGCAGTGCTCAACAAGCTACAACGGGTTCCGAGCAGTGCTCAATTCGAGCGCTCGGATCGTGGGGAGCAATCGGTGGCGCGTCGTAGCCCGACATCTCTGGCAGGCAAGTCCGTGCTCATCACCGGGGCCGCCCGCGGCATCGGCGCCGAGCTGGCCCGCAAGGCGGCCGCGCGGGGCGCCCGCGTGGCCCTCGTCGGGCTGGAGCCGGAGCGGCTCGCCGCGGTGGCCGACGATCTCGGGCCCGAGCACCTGTGGGTGGAGGCCGACGTCACCGACCCCGAGGCGCTCAAGGCCGCGGTGCGGCGCACCGTCGAGACCTTCGGCGGGCTGGACATCGCCGTGGCCAATGCCGGCATCGCGCCGCTGACGACCCTCAACACGGCGTCGGCGCACTCCCTGTCGCGGACCATCGAGGTCAACCTGATCGGATCGATGCTGACCGCGCACGCGGCGCTGCCCGAGATCGCGAAGCGGAACGGCCACATCCTGCTGATCAGCTCGGCCGCGGCCTTCACGGTGCTGCCGGGCATGAGCGCCTACTGCGCGGCCAAGGCCGGGCTCGAGCGGTTCGGTGACGCGCTGCGGCTGGAGGTTGCCCACCGCGGGGTCACCGTGGCCAGCGCCCACCCGACCTGGATCGACACCGACCTCGTCCGCGATACCGAGGAGGCGCTGCCGACCTTCGCCACGACCCGCAAGCAGCTGCCCGGGCCGCTGGGCGCCTACACGTCGGTCGAGGTCTGCGCCCAGGCGCTCGTTGAGAACCTGGAGACCCGCGGTCGCCGGGTGTTCGTGCCGGGCTCCGTCGGCGTCGTCTCCGCCCTGCGCCAGCTGGTCACCGGGGTGCTCGCCGAGAAGGTCGCGATGAGGGTCTCGGCCAAGCGGGTGCCGCAGCTGGAGCGCGACATCGCCGCGCTGAACGGCCAGGAGTTCGGCCGCAACTCGATCGGGGCCCAGGCGAAGGACAAGCCCGCCGCCTGACACGCTGTGCGGCCATGTCA
>JAOPWM010000270.1 GCA_025965695.1 Blastococcus sp. | reverse complement strand
CTCCCGGGCGCTTGCCTCGTCCCAGCCGAACGGCTTCTCGATGACCGCGCGGATGAAGCTGTCGCCGGCCGGTACGGACAGCCCCGCCTTGCCGAGGCTCAGCGCGATCGGCCCGAACAGGCGGGGTGGCGTTGCGAGGTAGTACACCCGGTTGCCGGCGGTCCCGTGCCGTTGATCGCATTCGGCCAGGACCTCGGCCAGCCGCTGGTAGGTGGCCGGGTCGTCGTAGCCGCCGCTGACGTATCGGGCGGCCGCGGTCAGGTCCTTCCATCGCGCGTGGCCCTCACCGGACACGCTGCGACGACAGTGGTCCCCGAACTCGTCGTCCGTCATCGGCGTGCGGGCGACGCCGACCAGCGCAACCTCCGGAGGGATCGCCCCGTAGCCGGCCAGCCGCGCCAGTGCGGGCAGCAGCTTGCGGGCGGTGAGGTCTCCGGAGGCGCCGAAGATCACCAGGACACACGGCGGAGAGCGACGATCGGCATCGACGGTCATGTGTGGGAAGCATGCCCGGATCGAAGGACGACCGACAGGCCCTGACACCCGCCCCGGCCGCATGCACGCGGGGCGGTCGATCGGTCGGACGACGAGGGACCGGGAGCGCGCAACGTCGCCGAGGCATGAGGCCGCCTACCGAACCCGGTGCAACTGAGCGTCGAGCACGGGTACGGGCCCCCCTCAACCAGGAGCGTGACGCGAGGATCCTGCTTCACCGACTGGACGCAGGCGACAGGATGGCCGGCGTGACGCCACCCAGAATCTTGACCTCAGTGACGGCCACCGTGCCGACGGACCGCGAGACGGAGTTCCTCTCCGCGTACCGCGACATGAACGCCACGGGCTACACGCCTGACGGGCTTCTGCGCTCAGAGCTTCTCCGCGGCAAGAACGGTCGCTGGGTCGGGGTCCGGATGAGCCGGAGCAGACGGCGCCGAGCTGAGGCGCCGCGCCGTCACACCCGACGGTGAAGGGGGACCCGGGCAGTACGCGACGTGATTCGGAGGCCCACGCTCCTGTCGCTGGGACAGCGCGTGGGAGCGGGGCCAGTCCGGGCACAGTTGCCCAAGCAGTTGGATGTGGCCATCAGGGCGACGACAGCAGCCCGGCCGCGTCACCGCGCACGTCCGGCCCTGCCGGAGCGTCGTTCGTGGCGACTATGGCAACCGATCCCTGTGGGGCACGCCACCGGTGCGGCCGTTCTCGCCGGCGCCTCCTGAGACGCACTGCTCGCTCCCGAGCACGGCGGAGGCCAGCGTCGAGTCGACGATCACCGAGGAAAAGGCACCGCTGGCCGCGGCGGCCCGCAGAGCGGTTGCCCGGCGCGGCCCGTGGGCGAAGCCGACCACGTGGCGGGCGGCCCGGAGCTGTGGCAGTCCGACGGCGATGACCCGCCCGTCGAGGGGTGTCTGGACGGCCGCGCCTCGTGCGTCGAGGAAGGTGCCGGAGAACTCGGCCACGGCACCGGCGCGTGTGCACGCCTGTTGTACCTCGGGCGTCACCCTTTCCCACACTGCCGACTCTCCGGGCAGCCAGGCGCCGATCGCGACCATCGCGAGATCGAGCGCCTCGGCGTGCGCGAGGGCGTCTGCGACGACGGGCTGCCGCCGCACATCCTGGGCAGTCGACCGCTGGTCGACCACGAGTGGCGCGTACAGCGGAAAGGTCTGGACCCCGGCGCGACGGTCCAGTTGCATCAGCATTCGACTGAAGGTGCCGCTCCCGGCAACCTCGAAGGCGCCGGTGAGCTGGACCAGGGAGCACGGCGGCAGGGCTGGGAGGAAGCGGGCCGCCCGGTCGAGAGTGCGTGACCAGGACAAGCCGACCGTCATGCCCGGCCTGATCGCGTCCCTCATGGCGGTCAGCACGACCGCGCCGAACTGCTCGACGCGCAGATCGCCGTCTGTCTCGTCGAGTTCGACGATGCGAGCCGTGTCGATGCCGAGCGCGTCCGCCAGCGCGTGTTCCCGAGCCGAACGAGGCAGGCGCGGATCATGCACCTCGATGGTGACGACACCGCTGGCGCGCGCCTGCTCCAGCAGCCGGGCGACCTGGAAACGACTCATCCCGAAGGCCTTGGCGATGTCGACCTTGGATACGTCGTCGAGGTAGTAGGCCTTGGCCAACTCGGCCAGCAGGACACGACGTTGCAGGTCGGCCCCGCCGGATTCGGGATCGCTCACGGCACCCTCCCCCTCCGTCGCGACATGTCGCTCATGTGAGCACCATTGCACATCTGTGCAGCCTAGTCATACGCTCGCTGCGCGGCGGCGTGGCAGGCGGAAGAGCGAACCGCCGCCCCGAGACCCGACTTCGACGACCCCGGCCCGGGAGGCGACGTGGCAAGGACGCGGTGCAGCACCGGAACAGTGCGAGGGCTCAACCTCGGGGATGCAGCGCCGTTCATCCACGGCGGGCGGAAGGGCCTGGGCGGCTGGCTCGTGTGGCCCACGGTCTCACTGGACGCAGTCGAATGAGCGGGTTAGTGGCGCAGGCATCCGCGCGGCTGAACGCGCCCGTGCTCGGGGCGATCAAGGATCGGGGTGTCCCCGTACCCGAGTACGACCGGGCGGGTCTGGTCACGGGCATCGTGCATCTCGGTGTCGGCGGTTTCCACCGCTCGCACCAGGCGATGGTGGTGGATCGGTTGCTCAGCGACGGGCGGGCTCGCGAGTTCGCGATCTGCGGAATCGGGGTGCTCGAGCAGGACCGTCGGATGGCAGCGGTGATGGCCGAACAGGACGGGCTCTACACCCTCGTCCTCAAGCACGCCGACGGGTCGCGCGAGGCCCGGGTGATCGGCAGCATCGTCGACTACCTCTACGCCCCCGACGACCCGGATGTGGTGGTGGAGCGACTGGCCTCACCCGACACCAGGATCGTCTCCCTCACCGTCTCCGAGGGCGGGTACAACCGCGACCCGGTCTCGGGAGATTTCCTCAGCTCCGATCCCGGCGTGCAGCATGACCTGTCCCACCCCCAGTCGCCTCGAACCGTGTTCGGGCTGGTCGTCGCCGGCCTGCGCCGGCGCAGGGACCGCGGTCTCGGTCCCTTCACGGTGATGTCCTGCGACAACCTCGCGCACAACGGGCGGATCGCCCGCGACAGCTTCACCACCTTCGCTCGCCTGCTCGACCCCGATCTCGGCGCCTGGGTGGCGGACCAGGTCCGGTTCCCGAGCTCGATGGTCGACCGGATCACCCCGGTCACCAGTGAGGACGACCGGATCGGCACCCGCGACACGCTCGGCGTCGAGGACGCGTGGCCCGTGGTCGCCGAGCCGTACTTCCAGTGGGTGGTGGAGGACGACTTCGCAGCGGGGCGGCCGCCGTTCGACGAGGCCGGTGTGCAGGTGGTCGCCGACGTGGGGCCGTGGGAGCAGATGAAGCTGCGGCTGGCGAACGGGGGCCACCAGGCGATGTGCCACGTGGGCGTCCTGGCGGGCTTCCGGTATGCGCACGAGGCCGCCGCCGACCCGGGCATCGCGGCCTACCTGACGGCGTACCTCGACGCCGAGGCCGCCCCGACGCTGGAGGTCGTGCCCGGCCTCGGCCTGGACGCGTTCAAGGGAGCGCTGCTCGACCGCTGGCGCAACCCCGCCATCGCCGACACGCTCGACCGCATCCGCACCGACTCCAGTGACCGGCTGCCGGCATGGCTGCTGCCCGTCGTTGTCGACAATCTTGCGACCGGCCGCCCGGTACGCGCCTCGGCGGTCGCCTGCGCTGCGTGGGCTCACGCGTGCGAGGGGCGAGATGACGAAGGGCGCCCGCTGCAAATCGTGGACCGGCGGGCGACCGAGCTGTCCCGCCGGGCGGCGGCGCAGCCCGAGAACCCGGCGGCGTTCCTCGAAGACCGCAGCCTGTTCGGCGACCTCGTCGACGCGCCGCGCTTTCGTTCCGCGTTCCTCCAGGCCCGCGCGTCCCTTGTCGATGTGGGCGCGCTCGCGACCGTGGCGGCGTTCCGGAGCGAGGCAGCGCGATGGGATTGATCGCCGGCGTGGACTCCTCCACGCAGTCGACGAAGGTGGTGCTGCACGACGAGGACGACTTCGCGGTCGTCGGTCGTGGTGCGGCCGCCCACCCGCCCACCTTCCCGCCGGTCAGCGAGCAGGACCCGGAGAAGTGGTGGACCGCCTTGGGACAGGCGCTGTCCGCTGCGCTCGCCGACGCGGAGGCGGCGCCCACAGATGTTCGCGCGATCAGTGTCGCCGCCCAGTGCCACGGGCTGGTCGCCCTGGACGGCAGCGGCGCAGTCGTCCGTCCCGCCAAGCTGTGGAACGACACGACCTCCGCGCCGCAGATGAGCCGGCTTCTCGAGCGGATGCCCGCCGTCGAATGGGCGCGGCGGACGGGGTCGGTGCCCACGGCGGCGTTCACCGTCTCCAAGCTGGCCTGGTTGCGGGAACGGGAGCCGGAGAGTTTCGCCCGCACCGTCACGGTGCTGCTGCCGCACGACTGGCTGACCTTCCGGTTGACCGGCAAGACCGTGACGGACCGGTCCGAGGCCAGCGGCACCGGCTACTTCGACGCAACCCGGAACAGCTACGACCACGAGCTCCTGCGCCTGGTCGACCCCGACATGGACTGGGAGCCCATGCTGCCGACCGTGCTCGGCCCGTCGATCGCGGCGGGCACGGTATCGAACGCGGCGGCCGGGGCCCTCGGGCTGCGCCGCGACACCGTCGTCGGGCCCGGCGCCGGCGACCAGCACGCCGGCGCGCTCGGTCTGGGCGCCCGGCCCGGGGACGTCGTCTATGTCCTCGGCACGTCCGGCGTCGTCTTCACCAGCAGCGCCACCGCGACGCACGACCCTTCCGGCACCGTCGATGGGGTCGCGGACGCGGCCGGCGGCTACCTGCCGCTGGTGTCCACACTGAACGCGGCGAAGGTCACCGACACGTTCGCTCACCTGCTCGGCGTGGACCACGACGAGTTCGCCCGGCTCGCCCTCGCCGCCGAGCCGGCCGGGACCCCGATCCTCGCGGCCTTCCTCGACGGAGAGCGCAAGCCGGACCTGCCGGCCGCCACCGGCACTCTCACCGGGCTCACCACCGCAACCACCCGCGAGCAGGTCGCCCGGGCCGCCGTCGACGGCGTGCTGTTCGGACTCCTGCGAGGCGCGACCGCGCTGTCCGAGGCCGGCGCGGACACCACGGGTCGCGTGATCGTGACCGGCGGGGCGTCCCGGTCCCCGGCGTACCGGCAGCTGCTCGCCGACGGCACCGGGGCCATGGTCCACGTCTCCACCTCCGTCGAGGCGGTGGCGGACGGCGCCGCGCTGCAGGCCGCCGCCTGTCTCGGCGGGGACGACGTCCGCGCGGTACGCGACGCGAGGGCGGCACCTCTCGTGCCCGACGCCGCCCCACGATCCAGCGGTGCGGTAGCCGAGCTGTTCCCCCGCTACCTCGCCGCCGCAGCCTGGCGCGGAGGGGATCGACCGTGATGCCCACGCTTTCCGCGCACGCCGCCGCCGTCGGCGTCACGCTCGCCGGCAGCGTCATCGCCGTCCCGCTCGTGCGTCGAACGGATCTCGCCCGGTCCCTCGCCGCCGCGGGGCACTGGGTGCACGCCGATCGCATCGAGGGCTCCTACCGCGGCCAGGCGGGGGTCAGCGTCGAGGAGGTGCACGATCTCGCCGGGATTCCCGGCATCCGGCTCGACGTGCACCTGATGGTCGACGACCCCTCGGCGGAACTGCCCGGCCTCCCCGGCGGCATCAGCCGGATCAGCCTGCAGTGCGACGGCCTCGGTGACCTCGCCGAGCTGGTGCATCGCAGCCGGACCCACGCCGACGAGGTCTGGCTGGCCGTCCACCACGACGCCGTCGACGCCTCGCGCCTCGGGCAGTCCGGCGCCGACGGCGTCCTCGTTCTGCTCACCCCACCCGGGCAACCGGGGCATCGAGCCGACCTCGACCGGCTGTCACTCGTCCAGGCGACCTGTGCCCACGGGCTGCCGGTCGGCGTCGACGGCGGTGTGACTCACGCCAACCTCGCCCAGATCTCCGCGTCCGGCGCGCGGTACGCCGTCGTCGGGCGCGCGATCACCCCGGCGAGCGCCAACCGATGAGCACAGCCAGGCCGCAGGGGCCCATCGACGTGGTGGCCGGCGAGATCAGCCGGACCTTGGCCCGGGTCGATGCCCTGGACTTCGACCGGTTCCTCGCCGAACTGCGGATCCCGCAACGACGGTGGTTCTGCACCGGGCAGGGCCGCTCCGGCCTCGTGGCGCAGATGGCTGCCATGCGGCTGATGCACCTCGGGCACCGCACCCACATGGTCGGCGAGGCCACGGCACCGGCCATCACCGGCAGGGATGCCCTGCTCGTCTTCTCAGCCTCGGGAACGACTCCGCTCAGCCTGCACTTCGCTGAGACCGCGCGCGGGGTGTCCGCTGCCGTCGTGCTCCTCACGGCCACCCCGGCGAGCCCGCTGCGCCGGCTCGCCGACACAGCGCTCGAGATTCCGGCGCTCGCCTCGGTCCAGTTCGGCGGCAGCCTGTTCGAGCAGACGGCGCTGCTGGTCCTCGACGCCGCAGTCCTGGCCCTGGATACCGGCGATCCGCACACGCGCGACGCCATGCAGCGGCGGCACGCGAACCTGCAGTAGCGCCCCAGCCGTCCACATGGAGGAGGGGCAGGTGGCGACAGGCCATGCCGGACGACGGGACGACGGGACGACGGCGAGGGCGCTCGGCGTCCGACGGATCTACGCCCCGTCCACCGCTCAGTCCTGAAGCGATGGTCAGGAAGGGCGGTGCGGCTCGGCGAGGGCTGGAAGGAGATCCGCCACGGTGAGCAGTGCCAGGAACAACATCAGGACGACGACGGCTGTCATGGAAACCCCTGGGTATCGGAGCCACCCACGGTCGTCGGTGCGCCTGACGACCAACTGTGTTCCCCCATCGCTGACCATGTGAGTTCGCCGCTTCCCCGGTGGCAGCGCTGGCGCAGGCGGCGGAACACCGTCGGGGCAGCCGCTCATGCGATCGAGGCCGAGACACGCTGCGGCGGCGCGCGGCTATCCGCAGGCCGAGGTGTGAGCTGAGCCACTCGGCTCCGACCGGCAGCAGTAGCGGGCGCCGTGCGACGCTCCATCGCGATGGACGCATGACGGGTTGGGAGATGGTCGCCGTGGCCGCCGCCGGGTTCGCCGCCGGCGGGATCAACGCCGTCGTCGGCTCGGGAACCCTGGTCACCTTCCCGGTACTGCTGGCCGTGGGCCTCCCGCCGGTGACCGCCACGGTCAGCAACTCCCTCGGTCTGGTGCCGGGCAACCTGACCGGGGCCATCGGCTATCGCCGGGAGCTCCTCGGGCAACGGCGCCTGCTCCTGCAACTCCTTCCTGCATCTGCACTCGGCGCGTTGACCGGCGCGTTCCTGCTCCTGCACCTCCCCGCATCGAGCTTCGAGGCGATCGTGCCGGTGCTCGTCGGACTCGCGGTCGTGCTCGTCGCCGCCCAGCCGGCCCTCCAGCGGACGCTCCGGAACAGGAGGCCAACCGGGGACGACGACACCGTGCAGCGGATCGGCCCCGGCCGACTGGTCGCCCTGGTTGCCGGCGCCTACGTCACCGGCACCTACGGCGGCTACTTCGCCGCCAGCCAGGGCGTCCTGCAGATCGGCATCTTCGGGCTGCTCCTGCGGGAATCCCTGCAGCGGCTGAACGCGATCAAGAACGTGCTGACCACCGCGGTGAACGGCGTGGCGGCCGCCGCCTACGTGGTGGTCGCCACCGACCGCGTCGACTGGCGGGCGGCCGGACTCATCGCCGTCGGAGCCATCCTGGGCGGCTACACCGGCGCCCGGTTCGGCCGGCGCCTGCCGTCCGCTGTCCTGCGCACCGCGATCGTCATCCTCGGGCTGATCGCGATCGCGGTGCTGCTGACGCGATGAGCCTCCTCGAGTTCGGCTTCCTCGTCCTCGCGGGGATCGGCGCGGGCCTCACCGGCAGCGTGGCCGGCCTGGCCTCACTGATCAGCTATCCGGCGCTCCTGGCCATCGGCCTCCCGCCAGTGACCGCGAACATCACCAACACGGTGGCGCTCGTGCTCAGCAGCGTCGGGTCCGTGAGCGCCTCGAGGCCCGAACTGCGCGGTCAGAGCCGCCGGCTCCTCCCCCTCGCCGGCGCCGCCGTGCTGGGCGGGGCGGCCGGCGCGGTGCTGCTTCTGCTCACGCCGGCGGCCGCCTTCGAGCGCATCGTCCCGTTCCTGATCGCGGGGGCGTCGGCGGCGATCCTCGTCCAGCGACCGCCCCGCGAGCTCGCCGCGGAGGGAGCACGGGAGCACCCCGTCCCGCGGGACCCGTGGTGGCTGGCCCTGGGCACCTTCGCCGTCGGCATCTACGGCGGCTACTTCGGGGCTGCTGCCGGCGTCCTCCTGCTCGCTCTGTACCTGCTCGGCACCGGTGAGAGCCTGCCCCGCGGGAACGCCATGAAGAACGTGATCCTCGGCGTCGCCAACACGGTGGCCGCCGCCGGCTACGTCGTGTTCGCCTCGGTGGCATGGTCGGCCGCGCTACCGCTCGCGATCGGCTGCCTCGTCGGCGGCCGGATCGGCCCGCGGGTGGTGCGCCGGTCACCGCAGGGGGCGCTCCGGCGGATCATCGCGATCGCCGGCCTCGCCCTCGCCGTCCATCTCGCGATCCAGGCCTACAGCTGAGATCAGCGGCTGACGTAGGCCCCCAGGAAGAGCACGAAGGCGCTGGCCGCGAGCAGCAGCCGAGCGGGCGTCAGGCCATTGAGCAGGCCGGCGGTCGCCTCGACCCAGGCCGGCCGGACGACGGCGTCGCGCGCCCGCTGGCGCATCATCCGCACCTCGTCGGCCAGCAGGATGCCCGACGTGCCGAGCATGCCCAGGCCCAGGACGACGAAGGCCAGCGCGAGCCGGTCCGCGAAGGTGTCCGCCGTCCTGGCCAGGAGCAGCACGGTGACGACGCCGAGCAGCAGGCCCAGCAGCCCCCCGGCGACCGGCGCCCAGGGCCCCATCACCGTCAGCGGGCCGCGTCGCGGCATCCGGGGCGTGGGCCGCACCGTCACCGGCGCGGTGCCGTGCTTGCCGGGCACGAGGTCGTCCTCGGGGTGGTTCTCGGCCGCCACGTTCGGCTCCGCCGGGTCAGGGGGCCGGACCGGCGGGGCGGCCGGGGCCGCGCCCGACTCCGGTGCGGCGGCGGGCCGGACCACCGGGATCTCGGCGGTCCCGGTACCCAGGGACGAACTTCCCTTGCGTTCACTCATGTCTGATCACCTCATCCGTCACGCTAGGCGCAGACACCCCGCGGCCCGGGCAGGGCGCCCCGGCGACCCGCACACGCAGCGTGATGCCACGCCGGTGGGCGCGCCCGCCTCAGCAACTGGCAAGCAGCGATTCCAGTGCAGCGGCCTCCGGCGGGCTGACCGCGAGGGCGTAGCGGTCCTTCACCGTGATGACGACGGTGGCGTACGAGCAGCCGTAGGCGGGGTCCGAAGGCACCCACTCGTCCGCGGTCGAGTCGCCCTTCGCCGAGTTCTCCGCGCGGGTCGTGGCCATCAGGTTGTTCAGGTCGTTGGCGAAGGACTGGCGCCGGTCCAGCGTCCACGCCGCGGCCCCCTGCACCCAGGCGGCGGCGAGCGGGACCACATGGTCGATCGGCACCAGCGCGGCGTCGGCCTTCTCGAACACCACGCTGGCGCCGGTGTACGGGTCGTCGAGTACGCCGCCGATCACCACGCAGTCGTGCGTCCCCGCCCGCACCTGCACCTCGGTCAGGTCCCGGTGCAGGACGTCGTTGCGCTGGTCGCAGCCGTTGTGGTCGACGTCGGCCCAGGCCGGCCCGAACACGCAGCCCTCCCCCTGGCCGCAGCCGCGCTCGTACCCGTCCAGCGCCGACTTCTCGGCCACGGGCAGCGCGGCCAGAGCGGTCGCGGCCGCCGTCGGGTCGAGCGTTCCCGCGGGAACGTCGCCCTGCCCGACCGAGGTGAGCGTCGGTTGCGCCGGGCCCCCGACCTGCCCATCGAACGTGCAGCCGGTGAGCGCGAGGAGGACGGCGAACAGGGCGATCGGGCTCGCCCGGTGGATGCGCACGTTCGGACGGTACGAACCGATCGCCCCCGGCTCCGGGACCGACAGGCGTGCTCCGGCCGATCTCTCAGACGAGCCGCCGGCTGTCGGGGCCGACCACCCGCAGCCAGCGGTAGCCGTAGCCCTCGAGCGCCAGCTCGACCGCGCCGTCGTCCGACACCGGCGTGCTCGCCTCCTGCAGGAGGTCCACCAGCCGGTGCGTGGCGTCGCAGTCCTCCAGCGTCAGGGGCACGGTCCGGGGCTCGGGGCCGAGATTGTGGACGGCGACCATCGTGCCGTCGTCCCAGACGCAGGCGTGGGCCAGCACCGACGGGTGCGGCTGCTCGAGGACGGTGAACCGGCCCCAGCCCAGCTCCGGCGACTCCCGGTACCGCCGGATCAGCAGCGTCATGAACGACAGCAGCGAGTCCGGGTCGTGGCGCTGGTCGGCGACGTTGACGAACTCGGGCGCGAAGCCGCCACTGACCACCGGCCCGGGCAGCCGGCGGGGCAGCGCGTCGGAGAAGCCGCCGTTGCGGCCGGCGGTCCACTGCATCGGCGTGCGGACGGCGAGCCGCCCCTCGGCGTCGAGATCCTCCCCCATGCCGATCTCCTCCCCGTAGAAGAGGACCGGG
>JAOPWM010000256.1 GCA_025965695.1 Blastococcus sp. | reverse complement strand
CTTCGCGGGGCTGCCTTTCCGCGCCGCCGCTGTCTTCTTCGCCGGCGTCTCGCCCGTCGCCGTCATCTTCTTCGCGGGGCTGCCTTTCCGCGCCGCCGCTGTCTTCTTCGCCGGCGTCTCGCCCGTCGCCGTCATCTTCTTCGCGGTGGCCTTCTTCGCGGTGGCCTTCTTCGCGGGCGTCTCGGTGGGGGCCGCGCGTTCGGCCGCCGGGGCGGCGATGGCGCCGTCCGGCGGGGACGCCGTGGCCACCGGCGCCTGCTCGGTCGCGGTGGTGTCCGCGCTGGGCGCAGCGGTCGGCGTGAGGGTGCCCGGGGCGGACGCCACGTCTGGACCGGTGGGCTCCTCGGGCTCCGCATCCGGGGCCGCCTCCTGGCCGCTGGCGGTGGCGACCCGCGGGCCCGCGGACATGAGCGTCGCGGCGAAGTCGCGCTGCTCGGCGAGCATCTGTGCGGCGAAGCCGAAGGCGGCCTCGAGGGACGCCTGTACGTCGGGCAGCCGGCTCTCCGGACGCCGCGCCGCCTCGGCGATGGACCGGGCGGCCTGATCCCACGCCCGGACGGCGGCAGTGAACACTTCGTGACCGCGGCGGGTGAGCTCGGCGAATGTGTCGGTCGGTTCGGTCATGCCTCAGTCCCTCTGGTCCGGCCCCGCACCACGTCGACGTGCATGCGCGGGCAAGTGCAGGCGGCGATCCTCCTGTCGATTCTGCGTCCCGCCGGCGGCGGCGCCTGCCCGTTTCCACCCGGTGGGAACTGTCCGCGTGGAGCACGGTGGGCTGGGGTAACCACTCATCCTGCATCCACCCAGTCCGGAGCGGAGGTCGGCGTGGCGCCGTTGCAACTCGTGGCCGATGCCGCGGAGAACCTCTACCCGGCCCGGATGCAGATGGCGCTCTCCCTGGGCTGGCACATCATCTTCTCCTGTTTCGGGATCGCCTTCCCCCTCCTCACCGTCTTCGCCGAATGGCGGGGTCACAAGCGCGGCAACCCGGCACTCACCGAGCTGGCCCGCACGTGGGCGAAGGCCATGGGCGTGCTGTTCGCCGCCGGTGCGGTCTCGGGCACCCTCCTCTCGTTCGAGATGGGCATCCTCTGGCCGGGGCTGATGGACCGCTTCGGCGGGATCTACGGCTTCCCGTTCGTGCTCGAGGGCTACGCCTTCTTCATCGAGGCGATCTTCGTCGGGATCTACCTCTTCGGCTGGAACCGGATGTCGCCGCGGGCGCACATGCTCAGCGCGCTGCCGATGATCATCTCGGGCGCGGCCGGGGCCTTCTTCGTCGTCGCGGCGAACGCCTGGATGAACAACCCGACCGGGTTCCGGCTCGACGCCGACGGGAACGTGGTGGATGCCCGGCCGTGGGCGGCGATGTTCGGGCCCTCCACCTGGCCGCAGGTCGTGCACATGCTGCTGGGGGCCTACATGGTCACCGGCTTCGTGATCGCGTCGGTCTACGCCGTCGGGATGCTGCGCGGCCGCCGGGACCACCACCATCGCTTCGGCCTGCTGATCCCACTCACGCTCGCCGCGATCGCCACGCCCGTGCAGATCGGCGTCGGCGACTGGATCGCCAACACCGTGGCCGAGAACCAGCCGGTCAAGCTGGCGGCGATGGAGGGCCTCTACAAGACCGACACCCGCGTCCCCCTCTCCCTCGGCGGGCTGTACTACGACGACCAGCTGCACTACGCCATCGAGATCCCGTTCGGGCTCTCCCTGCTCATCCACCACGACATCAACGGCCAGGTGACGGGCCTCGAGGCGGTACCGGCCGACGAGCGGCCGCCGGTCAACGTGGTGCACCTGGCCTACAACGTGATGGTCGGCATCGGCTCGGCGCTCCTGCTGCTCGCCTTCCTGTTCGGCTGGACCTGGTGGCGACGGCGACGACTGCCCAGGACACCGTGGTTCCTGCGCGCTGTCGCCGTCTCGGGGGTCGGCGCGGCGCTGGCCCTGGAGTGTGGATGGGTCACCACGGAGGTGGGGCGCCAGCCGTGGATCGTCTACGGGATCCTGCGGACCACCGACGCGGTGAGCCCCGCACCAGGGTTGTTCCTCGGCTTCTACGCCGTCGTCGCCATCTACCTGGCGCTGACCGCGCTCACCGTGCTCGTGCTGCGCCGGCTGGCGCGCGGGCACGACACCCCGGCGCCGCAGGAGGTCGACGCCGCGCCGCCGGACGAGCACACGGAGGAGTTGGCCGTCCGATGACGCTCGCGGAGCTGGTCCTCGGCATCATGTTCGTCGGGCTGATCGCCTACGGGCTCTTCGGCGGGGCCGACTTCGGCGCCGGGATCTGGGACCTGTTGGCCGGCGGCACCCGACGCGGCGCACGGCAGCGCGAACTCATAGAGCACTCCATCGGCCCCGTGTGGGAGGCCAACCATGTCTGGTTGATCTTCGTGCTCGTCGTGCTGTGGACGGCGTTCTCCGGCGCCTTCGCAGCCGTCGTCACGACCCTCTACATCCCGTTGACGCTGGCCGCGTTCGGGATGATCGCCCGCGGGGCGGCGTTCGCTTTCCGCAAGAGCATCACCACGCTCGGGATGCGGCGCTTCCTCGGTGCCGGGTTCGCGCTCTCATCCCTGGTCACCCCGTACTTCCTGGGCGCCGTCGTCGGTGGCGTGGCGTCCGGGCGGGTGCCACCCGGCATCGCACGGGGGAACGTCATCACCAGTTGGATCAACCCGACCTCCGCCCTCGGGGGCGTCATGGCTGTCCTGGTCTGCGCCTACCTCGCGGCGGTCTTCCTCTGCGGCGACGCGCGGCGTGAGGGGGCCGAGGACCTCGCCGACGAGTTCCGGGTCCGCGCACTCGGCACCGCCGGCGTCACCGGCGTCGCCGGGCTGGCGGGCCTGTTCATCCTTCGCGGTGACGCCCCGCTGCTGTGGGAAGGGCTCACCGGGCGGGCCGTCTCCGTGGTCGGACTGTCCGTCGTCGCCGGGGTGGTCGCCGTCGTCTGCCTGGTGCTGAAGCGGTACGTGCCCGCCCGGCTGGCCTCCTCGTTGGCCGTGACGACGATTCTGCTCGGCTGGGCCGTCGCCCAATACCCGTACATCCTGGTGCCGGACCTGACGATCGACGATGCGGCCGCGGGCCACGCGACGCTACAGGCGATGCTCGTCGCACTCGTCGTCGGCGCGCTGGTCCTGGTGCCGGCGTTGGTGTACCTCTACGTGCTCTTCCAGCGGTCACCTCCCGAGCCGGCCGGCGGCCCGACGGCGCCTGCGCAGCCCTCCGCCGCGGGAACCACCTGAGGGGGCCGGACCGGACCAGGAAAGCTGCCGGTACGCCGCCGGCACCCACCCCCTCCGCGTCCGTCCACGCCTACAGCCGTGACGGCGCGCTATGCCTCCTGCACCGCTCCCCACGCGGTGTACCGGCGGAGGGTGCTCGACCTGCTGCCGCTGTCCGACGGCGACGTCGTGGTGGACGTCGGCTGCGGCACCGGGCTGTGCTTCGAGCAGCTGATCGGCCGGGTCGGCCCGACCAGGACGGTCGGGGCGGAGCTGGCGCCCGAGATGCCCGCGCTGGCCGCCGAGCGGGTCGCGGCTCGAGGGTGGACCAACGTGGTGCCGATCGGCTCGCCGGTGGAGTCCGCCGCGATGCGACGGTCGACCACGCTCTCTTCTGCGCCGTGCATGACGTACTGCAGTCCGCATCCGCCCTCGGCCGCGGACGCCGAACCGATGATGACGCCGTGGGCGTGCAGAAGGCGATCGATCTGATCGGTACCGGCGACTCGATCCAGGACGCCGTCACCGAGGCGCTCGACCGAGCGCGTCTCTCCCTGGGAGGCATCACCTCCTTCGAGGTGCAGCGGATCTCCGGGGTGGTGGGCGGTTCCGCCGCGGCCGGACGGTGTCGACGAGTGGTATGCCACCGGCCCCGGGCCGCTGGAGGTCGGCGAGCTGCTCGCCCGGGGATGAGCGCTCACCCGGCCTCGGTGTCGCTGTCGGTGTCGAGCTCTGGTTCCTCTCGCGGAGGCGTCGTCGCGAGCTGGCGCGACAGGCTCCCCGCCGCTACGAGCAGCGCGCCGCGGACCTGCTCGAGGCTCGCCCCGACGTCGGGAAGAAGAGTGGCCTCGAGCGCGGCCACGAGCGACCCGCCGGAGCCGAACACCGGTGCGGCCACCTCGCACCAGCCTGCGTTCACGTCCCGGTGCACGGCCACGCGGGTGAGCCGCACGGTGGCCAGCAGCCGGCGCAGTCGCTCGGGGCTGATGGGGAGGCTGCCCGCGGCGGCCCGGGCGGCGACGACCTCGTCGAGCACCTCGTCAGGGCTGAACGCAAGCAGGACGCGGCCGAGAGCGCTCGCGTGCGGGGGAGTCCGATCCTCGGTGAATCCGTCGGCCGGGGTCCGGCCCGGGTGCGTGACCGCCACGGCGAGCCGGCGGCTGTCCAGCACCCCTACCCGGACCGCGGTCCCGGTGACCGCGGCGACGTCGGTGATCACGTCGAGGGCCCGCTCGAGCAGCGGCGGTGGCGCCAGGGGCGAGATGCCGCCGATCATCCGGAGGGGCAACCCGACGCGGTAACCGCCACCGTCGGTGCGCTCCAGCACGCGACGCGACACCAGTTCCCCGACGAGGCGGTGGGTGGTGGAGATGGGCAGTCCCGCCAGGCCGGCGAGTTCGGTGAGCGAGTGCGTTCCGCCGCTGCGGAAGGCCATGAGGATCGCTGAGACGCGGCTGGCCACTGATCGGCCGCTCTCGATGGCACCGCCGGCCATGCCCACCTCCCTCCAGGTGCGGGGAGATTGGCACCGGGCCGTTGGACCGTCGAGGAATCGCTCCCGTCCAGCGAGAACGCCGGCAAACGCCCCCTAGAGCGGGCTGATGAGCCGTTGCTCTCGGAGCGCCCTCGACGTCGAGATCGCCGCCGTCCGGACGGCGGGCGCCAACCGGCGCAGGTTCCCCCGCCCCTGGTCCAGCACCACGGCGAGGGCGGCGACCACCGTGCCACCGGTCCCCACGACCGGCGCGGCCACGGAGAGCGAACCCAGACTCATCTCCTCGCGTGCATAGGCGACGCCGTTGCGGCGCACCTCGGCGAGGGCGCGGCGCAGGTGGCCAGGGGCCACCACGGTGTACGGGGTGTACCGGCGCATACCGCCGTTCATGACCGCCGCGAGCACCTCGGGCGGGGCGTGGGCCAGCAGCACCTTGCCCACGCCCGTCGCGTGCAGCGGCAGCCGGCCTCCACGACGGGAGCGCGTGGGCACCGACCCGTGGCCGGAGATCGTGTCGACGTACAGCGCCTCGACTCCCTCGCGCACCGCCAGGTGCACGTTCTCGTGCGTCGCCTCGTACAGGTCCTGCATGAACGGCAGGGCGACGTCGCGCAGCGTGCGCCCTCGCGGCGCAAGGGTCCCGAGTTCCCACAGCCGCATGCCGATGCGGTAGCCCGCGCGGTCGGCGCGTTCCAACCCGCCCCACTGCACCAGTTCCGAGGCGAGCCGGTACGTCGTGGAGACCGGCAAGCCGGTGATGCCGGCGAGTTCGCCCAGGGACAGTTCCGGCGTCGAGGGGCCGAACGCGTCGAGCAGCGAGACGACCTTGCTGATGACCGACCGTCCCTGCCACTGCGTGCTGCCGCCCGCCACCGGGCCATGGTGCCTTCCGCGGGTGCCCGGAGGACGCCGAGCCCACGGTCACTCCCACTCAGCAGGAAACCCGCCGAAGCCCCCGCCCGGCCCCCGGTGCCGGTGTTTGACTCGCCGCGGCACCGCCGAGGGGCACGGGACGGAGGACGGCGACGATGGGCGAACCGATTGTCGAAGAGATCGCCAGCGGTACGCCGCTGGTGATCCATGGTCTCGAGGGGCTCCGCGAGCGCGCCGGCACGGAGGTCGGCGTCAGCGGCTGGCGGACCGTCCGGCAGGAGGACATCGCCACGTTCGCGTCGCTCACCGGCGACCAGCAGTGGATCCACGTCGATCCGGAGCGCGCGAAGACGGGCCCGTTCGGCGCGACCGTGCAGCACGGCTTCCTGACCCTGGGGATGGCCACCGGCCTGCTCTGGGAGGTCTGCACCGTCGAGGGATTCTCGATCGTCCTCAACTACGGCCTCAACAAGGTCAGATTTCCGGCACCCCTGCGCGTCGGGAGCCGGATCCGAGTCCACGTCATGGTCGCCGAGGTGAAGGCGATCGACGGGGTCGGTGGGAAGGGCGCCGAGGCCGTCTACCGGCTGACCTACGACGTGGAAGGGCAGGACAAGCCCTGCTGCGTCGCCGACCTCGTCTTTCGCTACTACCTGTGACCGCTACAACCCGTGACAGCGACCCGGAAGCACCGAGAGAGGACGCAGGAATGACGACGACCGAGAAGCCGGAGATCGGCCAGAGCGCGGAGGCCAACGGCATCCGGACGAACTATCTCGAGGCCGGCTCGGGCGAGGAGACGGTCCTGCTGATCCACGGTTCGGGCCCGGGGGTCACCTCGTACGCGAACTGGCGCCTGGTCATCCCCGGCCTGGCCGAGAACTTCCACGTCGTCGCCCCGGACATGGTCGGGTTCGGCTTCTCCGACCGCCCGGACGGCGTGGACTACAGCCTGGACACCTGGGCGGACCAGACCGTCGGGCTGATGGACGCACTCGGGATCCAGAAGGCGCACCTCGTCGGCAACAGCTTCGGTGGTGGGATCGCGCTGCGCATCGCGACCCAGCACCCGGACCGCGTCGGGAAGCTGGTGCTCATGGGCAGCATGGGCGTCCCTTTCGACATCACCCCGGGACTCGAGCGGGTGTGGGGCTACGAGCCCTCGGTCGAGAACATGCGCGAGGTCCTGCACACCTTCGTGTTCAACCAGGAGCGGATCGACGACGAGCTGGCCCGCTCGCGTTACGAGGGCAGCATCCAGCCCGGCTTCCAGGAAGCCTTCTCGGCGATGTTCCCGGCCCCGCGGCAGCGCTGGGTGGAGAAGATGACCGTCCCGGACGAGGAGCTGAAGAAGCTCCCGCACCGAACGCTGATCGTGCACGGCCGGGAGGACGCGGTCATCCCGGTCTCGAACTCCTACTACCTCGAGGGAATCCTGCAGAACGCCGATCTCTCCGTGTACGCCAACTGCGGTCACTGGTCGATGATCGAGCGCAACGCCGATTTCAACCGGCAGGTCCGCGACTTCCTCCTCGAGTCCTGAGGCCACGGCCATGGCCACCAGGACCCGACGCAAGCCGGACGCACCGGCTGGAACCGCCATCGCCGATCGGGACCCGGTGCTGCTGCGCCGCATCCACGAGGTGATGGTGCTGACCCGCGCGGTCGAGGACCGCATGGTCGCCATGTACAAGGGCGGCGACCTGCTGGGCAGCCTGTACACCGGCCACTGGCACGAGGCGATCAGCGTCGGCGCGGCGTCGACGCTGCGCACCGACGACTACATGGCCCCCATCCACCGCGACCTCGGCGCGCACCTGTGGCGCGGTATGGAGCCGTGGCAGGTCATGGCCAGCTTCATGGGCAAGGCGACCTCGCCGACCGGGGGACGCGACGGCACGCTGCACTACGGCCGGCTGGACCTGGGCATCTACAACCTGCCCAGCCACATCCCGGCGAACTTCCCGGTCGCCACGGGCATGGCCTTCGCGAGCAAGTACCGCGGCCAGGACCGGGTCTGTCTGGCGTTCTGTGGCGACGGGTCGACGTCGAGAGCGGACTTCCACGAGTCACTGACGATGGCCAGCGTGCTGAAGCTGCCCAACGTCTTCGTGATCGAGAACAACCAGTTCGCCTACTCGACGCCGCTCCGGATGCAGTCCAACTCCGAGACCTTCGCGATCAAGGCCGTCGCGTACGGCATCCCCGGGGTGACGGTCGACGGCACCGACGCACTGGCGGTGCACGACGCCGTGGCCGAGGGGGTCGCACGGGCACGGGCGGGGGAAGGGCCGTCGATCGTGGAGGGCGTGACCATGCGGATGCACGGCCACGCCGAGCACGACCCGGCCGACTACGTGCCGAAGGACATGTACGACGAGTGGTCGAAGAAGGACCCGGTCGAGCTGTTCGAGAACGTGCTGATCGACGCAGGCGTGCTCGACGGCGACGCGGCCAAGAAGGTCAGGGAGGACGCCCGGCAGCTGGCGATCGCGGCCCGCCGCAAGGCGCTCGCGGACCCGATGCCGGAGCCCAGCGGGATCGAGGACGGCGTCTATGCCGACTGACAGCGGCCAGGCCACCTATCTGGAGGCCGTCGGCCTGGCACTCGACAGCGAGATGGATCGTGACCCGGACGTCTTCATCATCGGCGAGGACGTCGGCCAGTTCGGTGGCGCCTTCAAGGTGACCAAGGGTTTCCTCGAGAAGTTCGGGGCGCGCCGTGTGGTCGACACCCCGATCGCCGAGACGGGTTTCACCGGCCTGGCCGCGGGCGCGGCTCTCGTCGGGCTCCGGCCGGTGGTGGAGTTCCAGTTCGCCGACTTCATCTCCTGCGCGTTCGACCCGATCATCAACGTGCTGGCCCGCCACCACTGGCGGACCGGCGATGCGATGCCGGTGACGATGCGCGCGCCGTTCGGCGGCCGGTTGCGGGCCGGCCCGACGCACTCGCAGAGCGTCGAGTCCTACTTCGCGCACGTGCCCGGCATCAAGATCGTCATGCCCGGCACGCCGGAGGATGCGGCCGGACTACTGGTCAGTTCGATCCGGGACAACAGCCCCACTCTGTACCTGGAGAACAAGTACCTCTACCGGCGGCTCCGGGCCTCTGGTCCCCTGTCCCTGGACCCGATCCCGCTCGGCGTGGCCAAGGTCGTCCGCGAGGGCCGCGACGTCACGCTCATCACCTACTCCGCGGGCGTCTCCCAGGGCCTCGAGGTGGCCGAGGAGCTGGACAAGGACGGCATCTCGGTCGAGGTCGTCGACATCCGGACGATCGTGCCGCTCGACGTCGAGACGATCGTCAACTCGGTCCGGAAGACCTCCCGGGCGGTGGTCCTGCACGAGGCGGCCAAGCGGCTCGGCTACGGCGCCGAGATCGCCGCCACCATCCAGGAAGAGGCGTTCTGGGACCTCGACCAGCCGGTGGTGCGGATCGGTGCCCTGAACACACCGACGCCCACCAGCCCGCCGCTGGAGGACGCGGTGATACCGCAACCGGCGCAGATCGCGGAGACCCTGAGAAAGGTGGCCCGGGCCTGATGAGCGACTACGACGTCGTCGTCCTCGGCGGCGGTCCCGGCGGTTACGCGGCGGCGCTCTACGCCGCCTCGGCCGGGCTGTCCGTCGTGATGGTGGAGAAGGAGAAGGTCGGCGGCACCTGCCTCCACCGTGGGTGCATCCCCGCCAAGTCCCTGCTGCACGCAGCGGAGGTGTTCCGCACCGTCAACCATGCGGCGGAGCACGGGGTGCGGCTGCCCGACGGGAAGCCGGAGCCGGACTGGCCCGCGGCCAACCGGCGCCGGGCGGGGATCGTCGGCCAGCTGCACAAGGGACTGTCGGGGCTGCTCAAGCGCCGGAAGGTCACCGTCATCGACGGCTGGGGACGACTCATCGCCGACGGCGCCGTCGCCGTCAACGGGGACACCCTGCGCGGCCGGGGCACGATCATCTGCGCGGGCTCGGTGCCCCGGGCCATCCCGGGCATGGACATCGATGGCCGGCGCGTCGTCACCTCCGACCACGCCACCAACAGCGACGCCGACCGGCTGCCCGAGCGCATCGCGGTGATCGGCGGCGGCGTGATCGGGTCGGAGTTCGCGTCGGTCTACACCGACATGGGCGTGCAGACGACGCTGCTCGAGGCGCTGCCGAACGGCGTGCTGCCGATCGGCCCGGACCGCGACGTCGCCGACGTGCTCGCCCGTTCCCTGAAGCGACGCGGCACCGACATCCACTCCGAGGCCCGCGTTGGCGCGCTCGAGCGCACCAACGACGGCGTCATCGTGCCGTTCGAGACACCGAAGGGCTCGGAGAAGCTCGAGGTCGACCAGGTCCTGGTCTCCATCGGCCGCCGCCCGGCGACCGAGGACATCGGTGCCGAGGAGGCCGGGGTCCGCGTGGACGGGCGGGGTTTCATCGAGGTCGACACAACGACGATGCAGACCTCC
>JAOPWM010000237.1 GCA_025965695.1 Blastococcus sp. | reverse complement strand
CGTAGTCCATGAGCCGGCAGACCGGCGGCCGGGCCATGGGAGCGACCTCGACGAGGTCGAGCTCCGAGTCCTGGGCCAGGCGCAGCGCCTCGCCGATCGACACGATGCCGACCTGCTCGCCCTCGGGACCCACCAGGCGGACCTCGGGAACGCGGATACGGTCGTTGATGCGGGGCTCGGTGATGGCCTCTCCTCTGCTCTTGCCTGTGAGGAGTCGCTGGCCCGTCCCGGCGCCGGAGAGAACGAAGGCCCCGCGAGCATCAGCTCACGGGGCCCACTCTCCGGAACGGCACGCGTCAAGGACGCGTGCGCGACGCGAGAGCGACGAGTGGTCGACTCTCGCGATCCGGGGACCTGAGCGCCTGGACGGCGTCAGGTGGGAGCGGGCTCCTCTTGGATCAGCGGCCCGGGGCGGGGCCGCTGGTTGGTTCGCGCGCCTCATGTAGCGGAGGAGGCTCGCCCAGACTACATCGTCGGAGCCGAACAGATCATTCCCGGGGTGCCCGCCGGTCCGACGGCAGCTCCCTCACGCGTCGGGATCCGACCGGAACAGGGAGGTCCGCCCGGCCGGGCGGCCACCGCTCGGGCCGGTCAGTACAGCAACGGCGGCGGCTGGGGATCCCTGGCGCGGGCCGCCGCGTGCAGTGCCCGCAGCCCTTCGACGGCGGCAACTGCGCGCTCGCCGTCGACCGCCTGGATGGCCAGCAGCGCGACCTCGTCGTGGTTCTCGAGGATCAGCGAGGCCCAGGGGGATTTCCGCTCGAACGCGACCGCCCGGACGGCCGTCCACGGCAGGGCATGCCCCAGGGCGATGTTCCGGAACCGGATGCCGTCGGCGTCGGCGTCCACCCGGGACCGGCCGAGGAACAGGATCCCGGCGGCGAGCACCAGCCCCAGGCCGACCATCGCCACCTGGTCGGAGACGCGGTAGTTGACGACGGTGTTCGTCGTCTCCTTCAGGCCGGCCGCGACGTACAGCATCACGGCCACCACGACCGCCCCGAGCAGGGCGCAGACCAGCCGCATCAGCCGGGGCACGGCCGAGAGCGGAGCGGGGGCAGCGTCGTCGCTCATGCCCCCATGGTGGCAGCCCACCGGCCCGAGCTCCCGGAGGGCGCCCGGACCGGCCGCACCGGGCTGGCAGAGTGCCGAGACGTGGAGATCTCCGGCAGCGCCCAGCACGAAGCCTGGCAGGCGCGCACCCTGCCCCCGGTCGAGCAGCTGCGCGCCGACCTCTGGTCCATCCCGGTGCCCATGTCCGGCCCGCTGCGCTACGTCAGCGTGTACGTCTTCGCTCTGGACGGGGGCGGCCTCGGCCTCATCGACACCGGCTGGAACAGCGACGAGGGCTGGACGGCGTTGACGGAGGGCCTGGCGTCGATCGGCGCGGGCATCGCGGACGTCCGCGGCGCGCTCATCACCCACATGCACCCCGACCACAACGGTCTGTCCGGGCGCGTCCGGGAGGCCTCGGGCGCGTGGATCGCCATGCACCCGGCCGACGTGGCGATCATCGACCGCCCCGGTGGCCGCGACCCGGAACAGTTCGTGCGCCGGCAGGTCGAACTCCTCCTCGCCCTCGGGGCGTCCCGTGCCGACGCCGAGAGCGACGTCGGCCGGCCCGAGGAGGTGGAGACGATCCGCCGGACCGCCGTCCCCGATCGGCTCATCGAGGACGGCGAACTGGCCGACCTGCCGGGCTGGTCGCTGCGGGCCGTCCACACCCCCGGGCACACGCCGGGCCACCTCTGCTTCGCCGAGGAGCGCACCGGCCTGTTCTTCGCCGGCGACCACGTCCTCCCCCGGATCACGCCGAACATCTCGACGATGGCCGGCGGCGCGCCCGACCCGCTGCGCGACTACCTCGAGTCGCTGGCCGCTGTCGGGACGACGGAGCCCGACGAGGTGCTCCCCGCCCATGAATGGCGGTTCCGCGGCCTCCGGAGCCGGACCGACGAGCTCGCCGCCCACCACGAGCGCCGGCTCGGCGAGCTCCGGGACGCGATCCGGGCCAACCCCGGCCGCACGGCCTGGCAGCTGGCCGGGTACCTGACCTGGTCCCGTCCGTGGGAGCAGTACGAGCGCCACATGCGGATCTTCGCCGTGACCGAGACCGACGCCCACCTCCGGCTGCTGGCCAGCCGGGGGGACATCACCGGCACCGGCAGCCCGGCACCCACGTGGACCCTCACCGTCCGGTGAGCCCCGCCGAGCTGGCGGAGCAGGTACTGGCGGCCCCACCGCGGCTCGGGATGACCCGGCTGGTCTGCGTCGACGGCCCGGCGGGGTCGGGCAAGACCACCTTCGCGGGGCGCCTCACCGCGGCACTGGAGGGGGCTGAGCTCCTGCACATGGACGACCTCTACTCCGGGTGGACACTGACCGGTGCGGTCGCGCGACTGTCCGCCGGCGTGCTCCGGCCGCTCGCGGAGGGACGGCCCGGCTGCTACCACCGCTACGACTGGGCGGCGGGGCGCTTCGGCGCCGAGCCGGTCGCGGTCCCCGTGGCCGAGGTGCTGGTCGTCGAGGGATGCGGCAGCAGCCCGCGCGCGCTCGACGCGTGGACGACGCTCCGGATCTGGGTCGAGGCACCGCCCGCGGTGCGGCTCACCCGGGGCCTGACCCGCGACGGCGCCGTCCTCGAGCCGGAGTGGCGCGCCTGGCAGCGCACCGAGGCGGCGGAGTTCGCGCGGGAGGACACCCGTGCACGGGCCGACGTGCGGGTGGACGGCGCCGCGCCCTGCCCCACCGGAGCCATTGCTGCCTCTGACTGACCGACCGTGCGATGAATCTCATCGCCAGGACACACACCCGGAACGCCGGCGCAGCACGATGGGGGCGTGACCGAGACGGTGCCCGACGACGCGAGCCTGCCGCTGGCCGGCTTCACGGTCGCCGTGACCGCTGCCCGGCGCAAGGAGGAGCTCGGCGCGCTGCTGGACCGCCGCGGTGCGCGGGTCGTCTATGCGCCGGCCATCCGGATCGTGCCGCTGTCCGACGACGCCGAGCTCGTGGCGGCCACCCGCGAGGTGCTGGCCCGGCCGGTCGACCTCGTCATCGCGACCACCGGCGTGGGTTTCCGCGGCTGGCTCGAGGCCGCCGACGCCTGGGACCTGCCACTCGTCGAGCACCTGCTGCCGGCCCGGGTGCTCGCCCGCGGCCCCAAGGCCCGCGGCGCGATCCGTGGCGGCGGGCTGGTGGACGCCTGGTCGCCGGAGTCGGAGTCCTCGGCCGAGGTGCTCTCCCACCTGCTCTCGGGCGCGGAGGGCCCGCTCGACGGCCGCCGGATCGCCGTCCAGCTGCACGGTGACCCGCTGCCCGACCTCGTCTCCGGCCTGCGTGCGAGCGGCGCCGAGGTGCTCACCGTGCCCGTCTACCGCTGGGTCCTGCCCGAGGACGTCGCCCCGGTCCGCAAGCTCGTCGCGACCATCGTGGCCGGCGGGGTGGACGCGGTCACCTTCACCAGCGCGCCGGCCGCGGCCGGCCTGCTTGCCGTCGCCGAGGAGCTGGGGCAGAAGGCCCACATGGTCGCGGCGCTGAACGACCGCGTCCTGGCCATCGCGGTCGGTCCGGTGACGGCCGGCCCGCTGGACGCCGCGGGTGTGCCGAGCCACCAGCCCGAGCGGGCACGGCTCGGGGCGCTGGCCCGCGAGGTCGTCGCCCGGCTGCCGGAGCGCGACCCCGTCCTGGAGATCGGCGCCCACTCGCTGCAGGTCCGCGGTTTCGCCGCCGTCCTCGACGGCCGGGTGGTGGAGCTCGCGCCGGGGCCCATGGCGGTACTGCGGGAGCTGGCCCGCCGGCCCGGGCGCGTCGTCCCTCGCTCCGACCTGATCCGCTCCCTCCCCGGCGGTGGGGACGGGCACGCGGTCGAGATGGCGGTGACCCGGCTGCGCGCAGCGCTCGGTGCGCCGGTGGTCGAGACCGTCGTCAAGCGGGGCTATCGGCTGGCACTCTGACCAGCTGACCCCGTCCACCCGCGGGGGTGGCCGAGCGGATCGCGGCGAGGCGCGTGACCACCCCGGGACCTGCGCCTGGACCCCTTGCTGGGTCGCGAGGAAGTGCGGCGCTTCAAGGCCGTCGTTGTCGGCAGCCCGTCCACTCCGGGCAGTGGGAGCGCGATGTGGTCGAATTTCTGCTGCAGCGGCCGAACTTCCGGATGAGGGGCGGGCGGTCCGGCGACTCCCGTGACTGGCAGGCGATCGACTCGTGGACCGACGAGGTCGCCCGTCAGCTCAGCACGAGCGGCAGCGTGCGGTGACGCCGTCCGTCAGACGCCGGCCATCCGGGCCTGCGGGCGCAGGTACACGATCCAGGTGACGGCCACGCAGACCACGTAGAACGCGATGAACACCAGGTAGGCGGAGTCGCCGCTGCCGGTGGTCAGGAACGACTGCCGGAAGGCCAGGTTGACCAGGACGCCGCCGAACGCGCCGATGGCGCCGGCGATGCCGATCAGGGCGCCCGACATGCGCAGCGCCTTCCGGTCGGCCGCCCGGGAGTCCCCGCCCACCGCCACCGACTGCTGCGCCTGTGACCGGAAGATCGCCGGGATCATCTTGTAGGTCGAGCCGTTGCCGATGCCGCTGAGGACGAAGAGGAGCACGAAGCCGACGACGAACAGCGGCAGTGACTTCAGCTGGCTCGCCGTCCAGACGACGCCGGCACCGAGCGCCATGGCGACGAAGTTCCAGCAGGTGATGCGCGCCCCGCCGAACCGGTCGGCCAGCGTGCCGCCCACCGGCCGGATCAGCGAGCCCAGCAGCGGGCCGAGCCAGGTGACGGACGCGGCGGCCAGCGGCGTGGCGAAAGAGCCGGTGAACTGGTTCTGCAGCACCTGGCCGAAGGCGAACGAGAACCCGATGAACGAGCCGAACGTGCCGATGTAGAGGAACGACATGATCCAGGTGTGCGGTTCCCCGGTCGCCTCGCGCATGGCCCGCGGCTGGTTGCGCGCCGTCGCGAGGTTGTCCATGACGAGGGCTGCGCCGACGGCGGCGATCACGATCAGCGGGATGTAGACAGCCAGGATGACCCGCGCGTGGTTCACGCCGACCGTGGCGAGCACGAGCAACCCGACCAACTGGACGACGGGGACGCCGAGATTGCCACCGCCGGCGTTCAGGCCGAGCGCCCAGCCCTTGAGCCGGTCGGGGTAGAACGCGTTGATGTTGGCCATCGAGCTGGCGAAGTTGCCGCCGCCGACGCCGGCCAGGCACGAGATGACCAGCAGGGTCGTGAAGGAGACTCCCGGCTTCAGCACGATCGCGATGGCGATGGTCGGGATGAGGAGCAGCGCGGCGCTGATGATCGTCCAGTTGCGGCCGCCGAACCTGGCCACGGCGAACGTGTAGGGCAGCCGGACGAAGGCGCCGAGCGCCGTCGGCAGCGTCGTCAGCAGGAACTTCCCGGCCGGGTCGACGCCGAACACCGGCTCCGGGAGGAAGAGCACCAGCACTGACCACAGGCTCCAGATCGAGAAGCCGACGTGCTCGGAGAAGATCGAGAAGAAGAGGTTGCGGCGGGCGACCTTCTTGCCGGTGGAATCCCAGAACTGCGGGTCCTCCGGCCGCCAGTCCTCGATCCACTTCCCGCGACCGGACGCAGGTGTCTCGAGTGGGGCCGCGACCGTGTTCGGCGCTGCGGAAGAAGTGGCAGGGCGGGTGGGTGCGGCCATGCACCGACGGTCGCAAGGGCCGGTTTCGACCGCGTCGCCCCGCGGGGGAACCCGTGTTCCGTTTCCCTCACCGCGGGTGACCCGCTGTGGTGAGGGGGCGGGCCGCCGGTGTGCAGAAGCCGCGCCGGACCGACGAAGATCACCTCGTGACCGCATCCGAGGAGACCGTGACCGGCCGGGCGCTGGTCGAGGCCGGGAGTCCGGTGGCCGGTTCGATGAGCCGGGCGGCGGCCACCGTCGTCTTCGAGCCCGAGGCCGCCGTGGTGCAGGTCGACGCGCGGTTCGCCGCCTGCCTGCGCGCCGTCGCCGGCGAGGCAGCGGCCCTCAGCGTGCCGCGGGAACGAGTGCGGACGGGGGCGGCCCTGGCCTTCGCCGTCGAGTACGCTGCCACCCTGCAGCGCAACGGCCGCGCGGTGCGCTCCGACGGGTGGTTCGAGCCCCGGCCGGGGAGCCGGCCGGTGGCCGAGGAGGTCACCGAGACGGTCGTGGCGGCGGCTCGCTGCTCGACCGACGAGCGCCGGGTGCGCCACCTCGGCTATCTCCTCGCCGAGGCCGCGGTCTCCTCCGACGTCGACGCCGAACTCCTCGGGCGCGCGCTGCGGATGGCCGAGTCGCTGAGCTCGCGGCAGTTGGCCCTGCTCGCCGGCGTCGGCCGGCGCGACCGGGTGCCACTGCCGATGGCGCCGCTCGAGGACGAACCCCGCGCGTGGACGGCCTGGGGCGCCCGGGAAGACGTCGCCGACCTGCAACGGGCGGGACTGCTCGACCCTCCGGTCGCCCAGCACCGCCCCGGCTCGGTCCTCCCCCGACTGCGGATGGCCGACCTCCGGCTGACCCGCCGCGGCGTCCTCGTGCACCGACTGCTGGTGCTGGACCTGCTGCACGACGACGCCGTCACCGCGGCGCTGGCGGACCTGGGCCTCCCGCGCTCCTGAACCTTTGCGACGCTGGTGGTGCTGCTGCCCGCGTCGATCCCGGAGGAGCCGGTGCACCGCTTCTCGCTAACCGCGGGGCTGCTCTGCGCCGTAGTGGATACCGCCTCGATGATTCCGTTGGCCTTCCCGACCGGGCGGGACAAGCGGGTAGCGATGACCAGTGCCTTCGTCGAGCGCTTCGTCCTCGGCCTGACGATCGGGTCGGTGACACGCACCCTCGGCGGCCGAGGGGGATCGTGGGACCGGTCTACGCGCTCGCCGCCAGCACGCCGCCCGCGCTCATCATCCGCTCCTACGCGCTGGTGCTCGGGATGGGCGTGCTCAACGGACTCGCCGTCGGCGCCGCGTATGACCGCGTCCGCCCCATCCGGAGGGCAAGGGTCTAGCGGGATGGCGGCGTCCTAGCGGGGTGGCTGCGTCGCGAGGGGCGCTCGATCCGCGGGCGGCCTACGGGCCTGCCCATCTGTCGGCACCCGGCAGGCCCGGACGAGGACCGGCCGACCGACCGAGGTATCTGACGCAGCCCCCAGCTGCTCCTCAGGTCATGACCCACCGATGTGATGACCTCGACCCCTGCGCCATCCTCCGCCGCACCGTCTGCCTCGAGCCGATCTCGAAGGACGTCGAGGCCGAGTTCGGGCCACCAGATAGCGAGCGCCGACAGTGCCGTGAGCCGGACTGCGCAACGCTGACAAGCCTGCAGGTGCTCACCCTGAAGCTGGGCTCCCATCCGGACTGTGACCGTCTGCCCGAGCTGGACGGCACACTTGAGATCCGCGATCTTGCACATGTGTTCGACAACAACGGCAACGAACGCGGCATGCACAGTGGCGACTTCCGCTGGGCGTCGACTGCCGGGCTGATTCTCGGACGAATGTCCGGGATCACGAACGCGGGAACGCACCGACCGCCGGCGTTCGGTGAGTGCCAGCGCTGCCGCGACGCGGTCCTCGAAGGGCAACTGTGCGGCACAGTCTGTCGCCCCCGCGAACCTCGATTCACCGACTGCCGCGTCGTGGGCGCGTACCGCCTGCGGATCGACCCGGGCTCTGACGGCATCCCTCAACAGCGGGTGAGCGGCACCTTCGAGGGTCTCTTCGTCAGCCCCTGCCGGTCGGAGTAGTTCCACGCCGCCTAGTCAGGGCGACTGCCACGTCGGGAATGGTCGCCTCACCTGCCTGGACTCGGTCGTGGTCGCTGAGTGCTTGATGACTTCGGGCCGCCAGTTCTCGGGGGAACGCCATCCCCCTGAGAGCGGTTCCAGGGAACCCCACATCCGCCCTCATCTCCGGCCAGGCCTTGGCGCTGATCTCGTCGACGCCCGGGTAGCTCTCGCGGGCACATCGCGTCAGACCACTCGGCCGAGTGGCCCCGTCTGCGCCGGTGAGCCTGTGGTTTCTTCGCCGAGCAACGGGGCCCGACGAGCGGGGATCTCTCCGACTCGACCCTGATCTTCCTCACCGTCCGAGCCATGCCCGCGACTTGAGCCGGCCGGCGGGCGACCACATCGCCCGCCGGCCAGGACCACGTCCATGGTCCATCCGGTGTCCGACGGTCAGGTCGACGTCGCCATCACGCGCGGGTTGATCACATGAGTCCCTGCGCTTCACTCCGAGTCGCTGATCGGCGGGGCTCATCGGGAGGGGCGCACGACCGAGGGGCACAGCGGTTGGCTCCGTGCCATGCTCGCCCATCGGACCGATGATCGACCGGAGGCGGACGTGGCGGTAGAAGCGAACCTGGACGCGTTTCTCGACAAGGAATGGGAAAACAAGTCGCTGGCCGAGGTGCTGAAGGCGCCGGTAAGCGCGCTACAGGGGGTCAGTGAGGGCGACGCCGACCTGCTCAAGAAGGCGTTCAACGTCAAGACGGTTGCTGATCTCGGCAAGAACAAGTTCTTTCGGGCGGCACAGTTGCTGGCCCAGCTCGACGAGGCCGGGGCGAAGTAGCGCCTGTCGAACGGGCGACCGACCGACAACCACTCCCTGATCGGCCGGTCACAACGCATCTCCGAGGGCCCGTGCCGCGGTCTATCCCCCGTTTAGATCAGGCCGCGGTGCCGAGCAGTGGGCCGCTCAAGAGGCGCAAGCCGGCTTCAGGAAACCCGCGCCGCACACGCCCGGCGGGCTACCCCGCTGCACGGGCGCACCTACAGTCCAGCGGGTGCAGACGCCCGACGACCGAGCCGTGCGGATCCTCATGGACACGTACTGGACGGGCAGAGGGTGGCGAGACGGGCCACGAAAACCGGGCCAAGAGCTCGACTACGCGGTCGAGTCGAGGCTCATGTCGGAGGCTCCGCGCACGGCCACCCACGCCGATGTCGTCGCCGATGTGGTGGACGCCTACTCGAAAATCGTGCAGCAGGAGACGAGGACGGGATGATGGCGACCGAGCCGAAGAGCGCGACATTCGAGACGACGGTGGCCTCGAGCGGCAACAACACCGGGATCGTCGTGCCGGTCGAGGTCATCGAACGCCTGGACGCAGGCAAGCGCCCACCCGTGCTCGTCAACGTCAACGGTCACGAGTACCGCTCCACCGCGGCCGTGATGGGCGGGAAGCACATGATCGGTATCAGTGCCGCCGTTCGTGCCGCCACGGGACTGAGTGGCGGGGACCCGATCCGCGTGACGCTGACCGTCGCGGACACTCCGCGTGAGGTCGGCGTCCCGGCCGACTTCGCCGTCGCCCTCGCCGGCGAGGAGGGCACGGCAGCCTTTTTCGAGAAGCTGTCGAACAGCCTGCAGCGATACCACGTCGACAACATCAACGCCGCCAAGACCGCCGAGACGCGTCAGCGACGCATCGAGAAGGCCGTCGCGCTCTTCCGCGACGGCAAGCAGCGGTGACCACGCTGGGAGCAACATGAGGTAGGTGAGCTCGCCGGTCGGGCACGGGCTCGCAGCTACTGACGGCCGGGCCCCCTTACGGTGAAAGTGTGATGCTGGCGGGCTTCTTGGCCGGGAATCGGGGCTGGTGACGGGCCGGTGGCTGAGGCATCCAGGCGCGCAAGCTGGAAGTCGAGACACGGCGTCCCGGCAGGCGCGGGTCATGTCGGACGCTGGCCGGGGACGCGCCCTTCGACAGCGCCCTGCGGAGCGTGGTCGTGAAGTCAGTTTCGGTGGCGCCGCGGTTGTAGCGAATGCGGACGAACTCGAGCAGCGCGTTCATCCGGTCGGCGTTGCGGAAGGTCCACCGGCGCTTGCTGAGAATGCGCTTCACCTCCTCCAGCGGAGCCTCAGCGGCACCGTTCGCGTAGTGCTTCGGAATGGAGGCCCGGCGCTTGGTCTGGACACGCATCCGCTTGTTCCAGTGCCGGGCCCAGCGCGCGGCCTCGCCGCCGGCCTCCACGGCCAGCCGGTAGAACTCATCCCAGCCTTCGGGGCTGGCCAGCGCGGCCGCCAATGCCTCCTGAAGGGGGTCTCCGAATCCCTTGTGGCCGCCCTTGACCAGGGCGGCCTTTCCCTTCTCGTAGAGGTGGTGCTCACACAGGTGGATGGGCATGCCCTTGCGGCCCTGGCCCCGCCGGGCCTGGACACCCCCGATGGCCCCGTAGCCGCGGTCGATGACGACCAGCTCGGGTCGGCCGGGCAGTTCGCCCAGGAACTTCTCTCAGGTTGCGCGGTCCTGAAGCGGGTAGGCGCGAAGCAGCCACAGGCGTCCGCGTTGAGCGCCGGCGGGGTAGCCCCACGCCGCCAAGACGCAGAACAGCTGGTTCGACGTCCCGGTGAAGCGGTCGGTTTACATGAAGCGGGTGGAATCGAGCACGACCGTTTCGGGCCACTCGGTTTCGGCGTGTGGCGCGGCCACGATTGGGCCGAACTTCGAGAGCCAGTCCGCGACCATCTGGCCCGAGGCGACGGTCGTCTCGGCGCGCTGTGCGGCCCCGTCGTCACCCCACGCCCGCCGACGCACCCGCGAGGCCGCGTCGGTGTAGGAGACCCTGCCTGCGAGCGACCACAGCGCAGTCGCGACTTCCTTCACGAGGTAGCGGCTGCCCCACAGGGCCGCCGGTCCGCCCATCGGCCTCCAGTGGGCGATCGCATTCCTCCTAGGAATGGCCGTCACCCCGGGTCCGACTCAAGCTGCCTTCGCCCACGAAGCGGTGGAAGGTGCCGTCGGCCTTGACGCAGCGATACCGCTGGCGGTGCCGCCCTCCGGTGCGCTGCGGGCCGTCGCGCACAACCTTCACCGAGGGGCAACCACGCGGGCACTTCGGCATTTCAGTCATTAGCCCGGTAATCGGCAGCAAAGGCCCGTTATTTTAGGGATCCATCACACTTCCACCGTAAGGAGGGCCTCGTGCTGAGTACGGCAAACAAGGGTGATGCGATGGGTCAATTTCGTCGCTAGATTCCACGCTGCAGCTCCTTGATGTCATGGTGACGGAGCGGTGACGGCACCACCCGATCCTGTACGGGAGCCCTCGGAAGATTCGCAGCCCCGATCGCTCACCGTCGGTACGGGCTCACATCCCGCCCGGATGGCCTCGAGGTGCACAGCATGCCTGCCGCGATCAGCGAGATCCGTGACAAGTGTCGTCGGGCTCTCTTCGACGGGCGGCTCACGAGGACCGAGAAGGCCGGGCGCCGGTCGCTCCGGTCATCCGATGACGAAGACGACATGCGGGAGTGGGCTCCGTGACATTGGTGACCGCCGGAACGACGACGCACTACAAGATCCAGTACGACGACAGCCTGTCCGCCCCGGACGGGCCGCAACGGGCTGCCGGCCTCCTCGCGGTCTGCGAACAGGACTACGCGCTCATGTCCGGCTGGTTCGGTGGGATCAGTCTCACCGTGGGCACGCCTGTCGAGGTGAACATCAGCCCGGGTCCCTATGCGAGCGCGGGCTGGGGGCCGCCCATCCGCCTCACTCCGGGCAACGGTTCGGGCCTCGACGTCGTCCGCTACCTGCTCGTGGCCGAGGTCACCGAGATGTTCATGCTGGCCCAGAACAAGGGCTGGTTCGCCTCCGACGGCACCAACGAGGGTTCTGCCGGCGAGGGGTTGTCCCGGGTGCTCTCTGCAGAGTTCCTCCGAAAAGCGGATCTCGGCTTCAACGAGCCCGGCTTCGACACGGCGCGTTTGTGGCTAAACAGTGATCGGCTTGATTACGTCAACAACATAGACGAGCACGACCATCAACCTGATGAGAAGTCCGGCTGTTCGACGCTTTTCATAAACTATCTGTCATACCAGCTCGGGCACGACATCTACCGAATCATCGCGGCAGCGGCCCCGACGCTGGCGGGGGTCTACCGCAATCTGACGGGGGATCCGAACGATCCATTTCCCGCATTCAAGGCGATGCTCGATGCCCACTTCCCGCGCCGTGACGCAGCAGGCAATCTCATCAACGTGGTCGTCCCCGGCCCCAATCCGGACAATCCCTACCCACTCGACCGAACGTTCCCGGAGGTTCTTCCCGTGGCCATTCGCATATTCTGGAGGATGAACCCAGGGCGCAACGTGGTCAACTTGAACTGGCCTGCAGTCAGCGCCGACTCCGTGGTGGTGGTGACGGCGAGCGAGTACAACGCGGCGTCCCAGGAGTTGCCGGACGGCAGCGACCAGCGATTCATCGGCCCCGCCGCGGTGACCGTGGCCAACGTCACCCCGCACGGGCCCCCGTTCGACCCGAATCTCGGCGTCACGTTCGCCGTGGACGTGGGATGGAATGCCCCGCTCAACATCTGCACCGACGTCGCGTTGATCGCCAACAATCCCGAGGAGGTCATCTATATCGGCCCGCGCAGCATCAGCGGCACGAAGGCCACCTTCGGGGGTCCGCAAGCGGCGGCGGGCGGCGGGCCGGTCACCTACCACGAGGCGACGATCACGGGTGACCAACCACGTGGGGTCGGCGCCGCGGACAGGGCCGTCGTGGACACCACTCTCGAGGCGATCAGTTCCTGAGTTGTTCTCTCGCAGCGGCCAGTGGCGTCTCCTCGGTGGAGTGCGATGACCGAGAATCCAACCCCCACCGCCGATCGCGACGACACCCGCCGTCGACCGGACCCATCCATCACCCTTGTCTGCGGTACTCAGCGGACGCCCCCCTTACGGTGAAAGTGTGACCGGGCGGAACTGACCGAGGGCGCTGGGACCACGGCGGAACAACAGCGTGGTTACGGCTGGAGCGGCCCGATGTCCTCCCCAGCGGATTTGCAGTCCGCCTCCACACGTCGGTCGGCTGCGAAGTAGGCATCGACCTCGCTGGCGGTCGCAGTCAGCAGAGTGCTTTGCCGGGAGTGGGCGTCGTCGATGTCTCGCTGCAAAGCGCTCCACGAGCGGTCGGCGGTGGCTGCGCGTCGCGCATCGGCGCGAGCCGTGGCTCGTATCGCGTCGGCCGCCTCCACGGTGGTCGCGACCTGCTTCCGCCCAGTGTTGGCGTATCCCTTGCACGCGTCCTGGGCCGCACTTTGCCCAGGACTGCCATCACCGCATGCCGCGAGGGTGGCGGCGGCGATGGTGGTAAGGGGGGCGGCCGGGACAGTAAGCCCCCCGTGACCCATCCCGCCTGGAAGTCCAAGCATTGACCCCGCACTGGTTGGCCGGTGTCCCATAGCGGGACGCTGAGGGACAGGGTGCGGCTTCAGGGACACGCCAGGTGCCATCGCCGTAAGGACATCGGTCTAACCGAGGTCCCTCACCGAATGTCCGCGACGCTCAATGGCGGCAAGCGCTTCCTTCTCAGACATCGGGCGCTGCTGACACGCCAAGTCGACGGCGAACCGTAGGGCGTCTCGCCGACTCCCTTGGCGTACGTCCGCTTTGATCGTGTCCCGCCCCAGTCGCTGAGCGGCCTCCAGGCGGTGGTGCCCGTCGGCGAGCAGAAGGTGCCCGTCGACGTCGAAGACTGTGACCGGCGGAGCCAGGTCGAGATGCGCCAGGTAATAGGTCACGCGGTCTCTGTGCAGATGGGCACGGTTCTCCCGGATCGACTCCTGTATCAGGTCGACGATGGGAATCTCGATCACCGGCATGACTGCATTCTCGCGCGGACCTCACGATCGGCCAGCAGCACCGCGACCCGGAACTCGGTGCATCAAGCGCCCCGTAGGCAGCTTGAGGGACAGCCGAGTACGGCCAATGAGGCGGACAGCAGGTCCATCTCGGTCTGGCGAGCGGAACAGCCTGCCGGGCGCGCGGCACCAGCGGCGAGGCTTGGGTCTCATGTCCTTCGCCGTCCGAGTAGGAAGTAGGCGAGCGGAGCGCCTCCAACCGAGTTGACGAGGACCACGACGGTGGCCCACGCCCACTTCGACCCTCGAATCTGGTCGGCCGGCCGGCGCTTGATGTCGACGAGCGCCGCGATCTTGAGGGTGCCCTCGAACACAACTCCCAGGATGATCAGCCTGCGGCTGCGCTCGCTGAGGTCGCTCCATCGTCGCTTCGCAGCCATGACTTCCTCAGCTCGGCGATCAGTAGGTCCGACGAACATAGACCCGTCTCAGGCTCGGCCAGCGCGCTGACCACCCGGAGGACAACGGCCCGGCAGAGGTCTACTGCGCCCCTTACCGGTGTCGGGGGACGTCGCGTTGGAAGTAGACGTACATCCCGACGGTCATCGCGACAAGCCCGAGCACGGCTAGAGCCAGAGCCCACCACGGCGGCACCCGGCCGATGCTGGTCTCTACACCGACCACGAGCGCGACGAGCCCGAGACCCCACGCTGCGATGGCGCGGGCCGACGGTCGCGGATAGACGCTGCTTCTCCGGCTGGGCACGCTGTCGACTACAGCGGTATCCGACCTCACACTTCAAGTCCTTCGCCCAATCTGGGGTCGGCTGCTCCAACTCTTCGTCGAGGGTTCTCATGCCGCCACCCGCTGAAGCCGCATGCCGAGGGCTTCCGCAACGTCATCGGCGGTTGGCACCGTGTGGCCTGCCAAGTCCGCGACTGTCCAAGCGACCCGCAGGACCCGGTCAGACCTCGACGACGACCTCGCCGTCGACGTCGCGCACCGGGAAGACCCGGATCGGCGTGGTCCCGCCGGTCGCGGCGCCGTCGGACCATCTGTAGGCGTACAGGTGCAGGGGACAGACCAGCACGTTCCCATCGGTCTGCCCGTCGGCGAGCGGCCCCCCGGCGTGCGGGCACGCGGCCTGGGTCGCGTGCAGCGAGCCGTCGCGCAGCCGGAAGACCGCGATCTGCTCGCCGCCTGCGACGAAGGCCCGCCCCTCCCCCATCGGGATCTCCTCGACCCGGCCCACAACAACCGCGGTCGTCGTCCGGACGTCGGTCATGCTCATCGGACCGGCGCCTTCGGGAGGTCGACCATCGGCAGCGACGTCCGGAACTGACCCGGGGTCGCCGGCTGCCGACCGTCCTGGCCCCACGGGTCTACGTATGCGTCGATCGAGCGCTGCATTCCCGCGTCGAGGTCGGCGAGGATCCCCTCGCTGTCCTCCAGGAGAACCTGCTTGAGCCTGTCCAACCCGACGCGCGGCACGAAGTCGTAGGTGCGCTCCAGCCAGTTCGCGTTCTCCCGGTAGTACTGCATGAACCGGCCGGTGAGGGTCAGCACCTCCTCCGGCGAGGAGACCGTGGCCAGCAGGTCGCCTTTGCGGACCGACGCCCCGGCCGCCCCACCGACGTAGATCTCCCACTGACCGTTGCCGATCGCCACCACGCCGACGTCCTTGACGTAGGCCTCGGCGCAGTTGCGCGGGCAGCCGACGACGGCGAGCTTCATCTTCGCCGGGCTCTCGATGCCCTGGAACCGGGTCTCGAGGTCGATGCCCAGCTGGGTCGAGTCGCCCAGGCCGAAGCGGCAGAAGTCGCTGCCGACGCAGGTCTTCACCGTGCGGAAGCTCTTGCCGTAGGCGTAGCCCGACGGCATGCCCAGGTCGTCCCACATCGCCGGCAGGTCCTCCTTGCGGACGCCGAGAAGGTCGATCCGCTGGCCGCCGGTCACCTTCACCATGGGGACCTCGTACTTCTCGGCGACCTCGGCGATCTTCCGCAGCTGGGCCGGCGTGGTCACCCCGCCCTTCATCTGTGGGACGACGGAGAACGTGCCGTCGCGCTGGATGTTGGCGTGCACGCGGTCGTTGATGAACTTCGCGTCGTTCTCCTGGACGTACTCGGTGCCCCAGATCATCCGCAGCAGCGACGTCAGGCCCATCTTCGACTTGGCGTCCTCCTGCCCGTCCGGTGCCAGGGCGCCGAAGACGGCGGAGACGCTGCGCAGGTCCTGCTCGCGGATGGCGGCCATGAGCTCGGGCTTGGCCATCGGGATGCCGGGGACGTACCAGGATTCAGAAGGATCCTCGGGAACGTCGCCGTCGGCGGCCCACTCCACGATCTGCTTCACCAGCGACTTGCACGAGCCGCAGCCCTTGCCGGCACGGGTGCGATCCATGACCTCGCCGACGCTGCTGGACCCCCCGGCGACGTTGTCACAGATCGTCTGCTTGGTGACGCCGTTGCAGTTGCAGACCTGACTGTCGCCGGGCATCTCCGCGACTCCGACCTCCTCGGCCCCGTCGGAGAGGTCGACGAGCAGCCGGATGCGCTCCTCCGGCAACGGGGCCCCCCGGTCGAAGGCCTGGGTCAGGAACGCGACCTTGCGGGTGTCTCCGAGCAGGGTCGCGCCGATGAGCTTGTCGTCCCGGATCACCACCGACAGATGCACACCGCGCCTGGGCTCGGAGATCACGAGGAACTCGTCGTCGTCCCGCTCGGGGGTGTTGATCCCCATCACGGCGACGTCGACGCCGGCGACCTTGAGCTTCGTCGCCGTCCGGCTGCCGTGGTACTCGGCCGTCGGCTCCGTGCCGGTGAGGACGTCGGCCAGCACGGTGGCGTGCTCCCAGGCGGGCGCGACCAGGCCGTAGACCTCGCCGCGGTGCTGCGCGCACTCGCCGATCGCGTATATGTCGGGGTCGTCGGTGCGCAGCTGGTCGTCGACGACGATGCCGCGCTCCACCTCCAGCCCCGACCGGACGCCGATGTCGGTGTGGGGCCGCACGCCCGCGGCGACGACGAGCAGGTCGGCCTCGATCTGCCGGCCGTCGGCCAGGCCCACTCCGCGGACGCGGTCGGTGCCGATGACCTCGGTGGCGAAGACGTCCAGGTGGACGGCGATGCCGAGGGACTCGACGCTCTTCTTGAGGATCGCCCCCGCCTCGGGGTCCAGTTGCACGTTCATCAGGTACGGCGCCGCGTGCACCAGTTCGACGTGGACCCCATGGCCCTGCAGCGCGCGGGCGGCCTCGAGGCCGAGCAGGCCGCCGCCCATCACGACCGCGCGCTTGCAGCTGCCGGTCGCCGCGAGCATCGCCCGGGTCTCGTCGATGGTGCGGAACCCGTAGACGCCGGGCAGCAGGCCGCCGTCGTCGGCGCGCACGCCCTTCATGGGCGGGACGAAGGAGTAACTGCCGGTGGCGAGGACCAGGTGGTCGTACGCGGTCGCGGTGCCGTCGGCGGCGTAGACGAGCTTCGCGGCGGTGTCGATCCGGTCGGCCCGGACGCCGGCCCGGAGGTTCACGCCGTTGTCGGCGTACCAGTCGTGGCTGTTGAGCACGATGTCGTCCTCGTGCTCCTCACCGGCCAGCACCGGCGACAGCATGATCCGGTTGTAGTTGCCGTGCGGCTCGTCACCGAAGACGGTGATCCGGAACTGGTCGCCGCCCCCGCGTTCGAGGACCTCCTCGACGAAGCGGGCGCCGGCCATGCCGTTGCCGACCACCACCAGGCGGGATCGGGTGTCGAACTCGTCGTCCCCCAGGTTCAGGACCGTGAGGCCTTCGGGTCGGCCACCGAGAACGGCTGTCATACCTCCACCAGCCCCAGGTCGATGACGAGCTCGCCGCTGACGCCCTCGGGCGCGGCAGCGTGCAGCTCGACCACGGTGCCGCCGGTCAGGTCCTCGACCACCCGGAGCGGGACGTGCACGTCGCTCTTGGCGCCGATCGGGAACCAGCGCATCGGCTCGCCGTCCCGCAACAGCAGGACGTAGACGAGTTCGGCGGTGGAGTTCCCGCCGCGGAAGTACAGCGCCTGGGCCGACAGGCCGTTCGGCACCGTGTACTTCAGCGCCGGGTCGATCGGGCCGGGCTTGGCCAGCCCCTCCCCGGCGATCGGAAAGACGCCTTGCAGGAAGCGTGGGCTGCTCTTCACGCGGGTGCTCCTCTTCCGGGACGGGTGGCGCGGCTCGGGGCTGGTCGGGTGTTCGTGGGACCGGAGCTGGGGCTGGGTGGCGGCAGCGGGCGGGGGGATCTGCTCGGCGGCCCCGTCGACACGGGTGACGGCGACCGCGCAGACCTTGAAGGCGGGCATCTTGCTGGTGGGGTCCAGCGAGTCGGCGTCGGTCAGCGCGTTGGCGCTCGAGCCACCACCCCAGTGGAACGGGGCGAAGACGACGTCGGGCCGGATCGCGTCGGTGATCAGCGCGTGGAACCGCGCGCGGCCGCGGCGGGTGGCCAGCTCGATGACGTCGTCGGCGCCGACGCCCAGCCGGCGGGCGAGATCGGGGTGCAGCTCGGCGCGCGGGGTGGGCGCGACCATCTGGAGGCTGCGGGTGCGGCGGGTCTGGGTACCCGACTGGTACTGGGCGAGCACCCGGCCGGTGGTGAGCACGTACGGGTAGTCGGTGTCGGGCCGCTCGTGCACCTCGACGTGCTCGACCCGGAGAAAGCGCGCCCGGCCGTCGGGGGTGGCGAACCGGTCGGCGAACAGCCTCGGGGTGCCCGGGTGGTCCGACGCCGGGCAGGGCCAGAAGACGCCCTGCTCGTCGTCGATCCGGCGGTAACTGATCCCGGAGTAGTCGGCGGCGCCCCCGGCGCTGGCCCGGCGCAGCTCCTCGAAGACGGTCTCGGCGTCGCCGCTGAACCTGTCCCCCGCACCCAGCCGCTCCGCGAGCGTCGCCAGGAGCTGCAGGTCGTCGGGGACGCCGGCCGGCGGGTCGAGCGCCCGCCGGCGGCGGATGACCCGGCCCTCGAAGTTGGTCATCGTCCCGTCCTCCTCCGCCCACATGGCGCTGGGCAGGACGACGTCGGCGAGCTCGGCGGTCTCGGACAGGAAGAAGTCGCTGACGGCGAGGAAGTCGAGGTCGCCGAGCCGGCTGATCACCCGGCGGGCGTCCGGGGCGGAGACCGCGACGTTGGACGCCAGGACGAGCAGGGTGCGGACCCCACCGTCGGTACCGAGGGCGTCGAGCAGCTCGAAGGCGCTTCGCCCCGGCATGGGCAGGTCGTCGGCGTCGATCCCCCAGACGGCGGCGACGTGCGCCCGGGCGGCGGGGTCGGCGAGCGAGCGGTAGCCGGGCAGCTGGTCGGCCTTCTGGCCGTGCTCGCGGCCGCCCTGCCCGTTGCCCTGTCCGGTGACGGTGCCCCAGCCGCTGCCGGGGCGGCCCGGGAGGCCGAGGGCCAGCGCGAGGTTGATCCAGGCCTGGGCCGTGTCGGTGCCGCTGCGGTGCTGCTCGGCGCCGCGGGCGGTGAGGATGATCGCCTTGTCGGCGCGGGCGAGGGCGAAGACGGTGCGCCGCTGGTCGGCGACGGGAACGCCGGTCAGCCGTTCCACCCGGTCGGGCCAGTACGAGCCGACACCGGCCCGGACGTCGTCGAACCCGGTGGTCCGCGCGGCGACGTATTCCCCGTCGACCAGCCCCTCGGCCAGGGCGATGTGCAGCAGCCCGTTGGCCAGAGCCAGGTCGGTACCGGGGAGCGGCTGCAGGTGCAGCGCGGCGTTGCGTGCAGTCGCGGTGCGCCGGGGGTCCACGACGACGTGCTGCGCGCCGCGCTCGCGCCCCGCGTCGAAGTACTGCATCGCCGGCGGCATGGTGTCGGCCGGGTTGCTGCCGACCAGGACGACGACGTCGGCCTCGGCGATGTCGGCCAGCGGGAACGGCATGCCGCGGTCCAGGCCGAACGCCCGGTTGGCCGCCCCCGCGGCCGAGGACATGCAGAACCGGCCGTTGTAATCGATGGCGCTTGTGCGCAGTGCGACGCGGGCGAACTTGCCGAACTGGTAGGCCTGCTCGTTGGTGAGCGAGCCGCCGCCGAAGCAGCCGACGGCGTCCCGCCCGTGGGTGGCCTGCGTGCGCTCGATCGCGGCGACCAGCCGGCCGAGGGCGTCGTCCCAGGTGGACTCGACGAGCGGGCTGGTGCGGTCCCCCGGCGTCGCGCGGACCAGTGGGCGGAGCAGTCGCTCGGGGTGGTCGAGCAGCTCGGTCGACGACCAGCCCTTCGAGCACAGCCCGCCCTTGTTGGTCGGGAAGTCGGCCGGCACGAGGGTGGCCGGGCGGTCGCCGGCGGTGACGTTCATGCCGCACTGCAGCGAGCAGTAGGGGCAGTGCGTCAAAGTCGTGCGCGCCGTCCCGAGGCCGCCGGCGGCGGACTGCGGGGAGACTGCGGCGGGCATGCGTCGAGGGTCTGTCGCGGTCGTTTCCCTCCGGGGACCCGGGCGTCAACGCTGCGTTCCGTCGTCCTCACGGCGTCCGCCCCGGGGTTGTGCGCTCCCCGTCCGCGGCCGAGAAGGCCATCTTGGCCGCGGGTGGTCGAATGGAGCCTGTGACTTCCCGCCGTCCCACCGTCCAGCGGATCGACGACCCGGACGAGGAGGGGCCCGACGTCCGGCCCGCCGAACAGCGGGACGTGCCGCGGATCGCCGCCACCCTCACCATCGCCCTCGGCGACTCCCGCTGGACCCGCTGGGCGCTGCCCGACGACGGGCGGATGCAGCGGCTCACCCGGCTCAACGAGCTCGACGCGGGCCACCGCGGCGTCTCGACCGGCACGGCCTGGGTCACCGAAGACGTCACCGCCGTCGCCGTGTGGACGCCCCCCGCGGATGCAGAGGGCACCACTCCCCTGCCCGCCGATGTCCGCGCCGCCCTGGCTCGCGAACTGCCGTACCTGTCCGCCGACCGGTGGCCCGCCGTCGCTGGGACCGCGGAGCTGGTCGAGGCGTCGCGCCCGACCGAGCCGCACTGGTGGCTGGCCCACCTCGGTGTGCGGCCGACGGCGCGGCGGCAGGGCCTGGCGGCGGCGGTGCTCGCGCCGGCGCTGGTGCGCTGCGACGCCGAGGGCACGCAGGCCGCGGCCGCCGTCTACAGCTGGGCCAACGTGCGGTTCCTGCGCGGTTTCGGCTTCGAGGTCACGCTCACCACCCGGACGACGGACGACGAGCTCCCGCTCTGGATGCTGGTGCGGCAGCCTCAGCGCCGCTGAGATTTCTTCGCCTACCTGTCGATCCCGGCCCGTCCCGTTCGTACGGAGGGTGAGCAGCCGGCAGGGACCGGCGGCCGAACGAGGAGGAACGAGATGCAGCAGTACCTGCTCACCGTGTTCGAGCCCACCGGCGGGGTCATCGAACCGGATGCCCTGGCGACGATCATGAAGGACGTCGAAGCCGTCGACCAGGAGATGCACGACGCCGGCGTCTGGGTATTCAGCGGAGGACTCCACCCACCGACCGCAGCCACTGTGCTGCGGCCGCAGGACGGGGACGTGCTCATGACCGACGGCCCCTACATCGAGGGCAAGGAGCACGTCGGCGGCTTCAGCATCATCCAGGCCGACGATCTGGACACCGCACTCGAGTGGGGCCGCAAGCTGGCCGGGGCGACCACCCTGCCGATCGAGGTGCGGCCGTTCCGCCCCGGCGGGGACGACTGACCCCCGCGTGCCCGATCTGCCCGCGACGGAGATCGACCGTGTGTTCCGCGAGCACTACGGGCGGGCAGTCGCAGTCCTCGTCCGCCTCCTCGGCGACATCGGTGCCGCCGAGGAGGCGGTGCAGGACGCCTTTCTCACCGCCGTCCAGCGCTGGCCGTCCGCCGGCGTCCCGCCCAGCCCGGCCGGTTGGATCGTCACCACCGCCCGGAACCGGGCCATCGACCGGCTGCGCCGGGAAGGCTCCCGCGCCGACCGCTACGCACAGGCCGCGCTGCTGCATGGCGATGCCGAACCGGTGGAGGAGGGACCTGTGCCCGATGACCGGCTGCGCATGGTCTTCACCTGCTGCCACCCGGCGCTCGCCGTCCCGGCTCAGGTGGCGCTGACCCTGCGGCTGCTGGGCGGACTGACGACGGCCGAGATCGCCGCCGCCTTCCTGGTGCCCGAGCCCACGATGGCCCAGCGGCTGGTCCGGGCGAAGGCGAAGATCCGGGACGCCCGGATCCCGTACCGGGTGCCGAGCGAGGCGGAGCTGCCCGATCGGCTGCCGGCGGTACTGGCGGTCGTCTACCTGATATTCACCGAGGGCCACCGGGCGACGTCGGGCGAGCACCTGGTGCGCGAGGATCTCTGCACCGAGGCGATCCGGCTCGGCCGGCTGCTCGCCGGGCTGATGCCGGACGAACCCGAGATCACCGGGCTGCTCGCCCTGATGCTGCTGGCCGAGGCACGCCGCCCCGCCCGCGAGACCCCCGACGGCGACCTGGTCCTGCTGCCCGACCAGGACCGCACCCGCTGGGACCGGGCCCTGATCGCCGAGGGCCAGCAGCTGGTCCGCGCGTGCCTACGGCGCGACCGCCCCGGCCCGTACCAGCTCCAGGCGGCGATCAACGCCGTGCACAGCGACGGCGCACGCGCCGCCGACACCGACTGGCGGCAGATCGTGGCGCTCTACGACCAGTTGCTGGCGCTCCAGCCGACCCCCGTCGTGGCACTCAACCGCGCGGTGGCGGTGGCCGAGGTCGACGGACCCGCCGCGGGACTTGCGCTCGTCGACGAACTGGATCCGCCGCGCCATCAGCTCTTCCACGCCATGCGCGCCGACCTGCTGCGGCGGCTGGGCCGGAACGCCGAGGCGGCAGCCGCCTACGACTCCGCGCTCGCGCTGACGGGCAACGAGACCGAGCGAGCCTTCCTGACGGGACGCCGGACAGGCCTGCGGACCTAGCAGCCGGGACCGCGGTCCCCTGCCGGTGCCCGCGCGTACCTTCCGCGACATGAGGCCTGGACACGCGATCACCCTCGGATCGGTGAATGTGGAGGCGGACCACCCCTGGGGCCTGGCGACCTTCTGGGCGGAACTGCTCGGCAGCGCGGTCTCCGGCGAACCGCATGGCCCGGTGTTCGTGGCCGCTCGGGAGCCCGGTGGCTTCGCCATGTTCTTCCAGCCGAGTTCCGGCCCACGGCCAGGGCGACAGGGCCAGCACCTCGACCTCACCGTGCCGTGGGGAGCCCGTCCCGAGGAGGTCGGTCGGGCTATCCAGCTGGGAGCCACGCATCAATGGGACGTGCTCGACGAGGTGCCATGGGTGCGGTGGTCAACGCTCTCCGATCCGGAGGGCAACCTGTTCTGCATCGCCGAACACCCGCCGGGCCCGGACCCGGGCTAGCCGCCGGTCCTGCGCTGCTGGGAGAGGACGGCCCGCGTGGAGACCGCCGAACTGCGCCGGCGATTCGCCTCGAGTCCGGTGGCCCGTCTGTCGACGGTCCGACCGGACGGCGGGCCCCACGTCGTCCCAATCGTGTTCGCCCTCGTCGAGGACACGGTGTTCTCGGCTGTCGACGCCAAGCCGAAGCGCTCGCCGCACCTGCAACGGCTGGCGAACGTACGCGCCGAGCCCCGCTGCGCCCTCCTCGTGGACCACTACGAGGACGACTGGCGCCGGTTGTGGTGGGTGCGCGCCGACGGCGTCGGGGCGGTTGTCGAGTCCCCGCCAGTCGAGCACCCCGGAATCCGGGCGCTCGCGCTGCGGTTTCCGCAGTACCGCGACGAGCCGCCGTCCGGACCGCTCCTCGTGGTCACCGTCCACCGGTGGACCGGCTGGACGAGTACGTCCTGACGAGAGGAGAACGCGGTGGACGTCGGCATCGGCATCCCGAACAGCGTCCGGGGCACCACCGGCCCGCAGCTGCTGGAGTGGGCCCGGCGGGCGGAGGCCGCCGGGTTCTCCAGCCTCGGGACCATCGGCCGGGTCGCCTACCCGAGCTACGAGGAGCTGACCGTCCTGGCGGCCGCCGGCGCGGTGACCGAACGCATCGGACTCATGTCGAACATCCTGCTCGCCCCGACCCGCAGCACCGCCGAGCTGGCCAAGCATGCGGCCACGGTGCACGAGCTGACCGGCCGACGGCTGACCTTGGGCGTGGCAACCGGCGGGCGTGCCGACGACTACGCGCTCACGGGGCGGGACTTCGGCGGGCGTGGGCGCCGGTTCGACGAGAAGCTCGCCGAGCTGCGCCGCGCCTTCGCCGGCGAACCGCTGGCCGACGGCAGCGCACCGGTGGTGCCCGACGGGGCGCAGCCCGTACCGATCGTAATCGGCGGGTCCTCCGACGCCGCGGTCCGCAGGATGGTCGAGTTCGGGATCGGGTGGAAGGCGGGCGGCGTGCCACCGCAGATGATCGCCCCGTTCGTGGAACGCGTGCGGGCGGCCTGGCGGGACGCCGGCCGCGTGGAATCGCCGCGGATCGTCGCGCTGAACTACTTCGGCCTCGGCGATACCGAGGAGCGGTCGCGCGGCTACCTGCTCGACTACTACGGGTTCGGGGAGCCCGAATTCACCGAGATGGTCGGCGGTGGCGCGCACCGGTCGGCCCAGGAGGTCAGGGACGTCGTCGCCGCGTTCGCCGAGGCGGGCGTGGACGAGCTGATCCTCGATCCGACGGTCGGCGACCCCGCGCAGGTGGATCTGCTGGCCGCGGCCGCCCTGCGCTGAGCCGTCGCCTCAGTCCCAGGTGCGGCGCTGCTTCTTGAGCTGACCGCGCTGCTTCTTGGCCTCGATCCGGCGCTCCTGCGAGCCCCGGGTCGGCTTGGTGCGACGCCGGCCGGGCGGCGGCGGGGCGAGTGCTGCCCGGAGGACGGCGGCCAGCCGCTCGCGCGCGGCCTGCCGGTTGCGCAGCTGCTGCCGGTGCTCGCTGGCGGCGATCGTCAGGACGCCGTCCACGAGCCTGTTCCTGAGCCGCCCGGCAAGCCGCTGCTGCTGGTGCTCGGTGAGGCCGGGGATCTCCAGCGGCGCGACCGACAGCTCGACCCGCGAGTCCGCCGTGTTGACGCCCTGGCCGCCGGGGCCCGACGAGCGGGAAAACCGCCAGTTCAGCGAAGATGCGGGGACGACGACGGAGCCGGTGACCACCAGGTCGCCGGACGGGTCGCCGGTCGCCGCCATGCGCTCAGTGTCCGGCCTGGGCCGGTGCCGGCGCGGCCAGGGTCCCCGGTTCGAGGGACTCCGCGGCCCACCCGGGGACGGCGGCCTGCCACTCGCCCCGTTCCGCCGGGTGCACGCCGCGCAGGATCCGCCGCCAGGTGAGCGCCCGCTGCAAAGGCCCGACGATCAGCGCGAGATCGACCTGTTCCCGGAGTTCGGGCAGGCTCCCGTAGCCGCTCCACCGTTCGAGGTAGGCGTCGCGCAGGCGCAGCAGCGCGGGGTGCCCGTTCGGCACGTCGAGCGCCCGCTGGGCCGCCCGGAGCGTCACCATCAGGCTGACGAACGGATGGGAGACGACCGCGTCGCCCCAGTCGAAGAACCGGTCGTGACCGTCGCCGACGAAGACGTTGGCGTCGTGCAGGTCGTCGTGCTGGAGCGTGGCCGGGATGCCGAGATCCCCCAGGCGGGCACACGCCGCCGCAAAGCGGCCCTGATCAGCGACGACCCGGCCCAGCACCCCGGCGGTCATCCCGTCGGCGTGCCCGAGCAGGAGGGACTCGTCGTCGGAGAGCAGGCCGCCGACCAGACCGGGCAGCCGGTCGACCCGCGCGTCGGGCACACCCAGGTCGACCATCTCCTCGGCCCGCGGGGCCAGCTCGACCTGCAACCGGGCGTAGTCCCGCAGCATCGCCTCCCATGCCCCGACGGATCCGGCTCCGCCGTCGACGCGCAAGACCGTGCCTCCGTCGGGCAGGAGCATGAGCCGGCGCCCGCGATGCACCGCCAGCGGGGTGAGGACCTGGTCGGGCACCCACTCCCCCAGCGCAGCGGCGAGCGGCGACTCGTGGGCGGACCCAGGGCCCACCGACTTCAGCCACACCGCGCCGCCGTCCACGGGCAGCCGGAGCGCCGTGGACCACGCGTAGACGTGCGGCTGCTCGGGCTCGCCGTCGATCGCCATGCGCCGGTCGGCCAGCACCCCGGCGGCCCACTCGAGCGCGCCGGCCCGCCAGACCGGATCACGCCACGTCGAGATCCCGGTGGTCTCGTCGGTGCTCACCGAGGTGACGCTAGGTGACCCGCGCCTCGGCCCGCATGCGGTTTCCGCCCGACCGCTCAGGTCACGCGGCGGCCGGCACGGGGTCGGCGCCACCGGCGGCACCGGGACGGCATCTGACCAGCCGGCGCACGGCCAGCCAGGTGCCGCGACGCGCACCGTGGCGCTCCAGGGCCTGGACGGCGTAGGCCGAGCACGTCGGGCTGAAGTGGCAGCACGGCGGGCGCTTCGGGCTGATCTCGCGCTGGTAGACGCGGACGGCGGCGATCATCCGCTCGGCCACGGTCCGGCGTCCGCCTCCGTCCGTTCGGCGGAGCGAACGCGCCGTCGACGGGGCGACGTAGAGAAGATCCATGCCGCAGCCGAGGCTCTCCGCCAGGCAGCACCCGGTGTTGAGCAGGAGCAGGTCCCGCAGGCAGGAACCCCCTCCCCCGCCGTAGCCACGCCGGTAGCCGTACCCGGGGGGCGGCCCGTAGCCGGGACCGCCGTACCCCGCTCCGTAGCCGCGCCGACGACGGCGGCCCCCGCCACTTCTCCAGATGAAGACCATGCGGAGGCCTGTACCGCGCAAGGATGGGACGCATGCGTTGTCTCGCCGAGGCATTGGCCACCGGCACTGTGATTCTCGACGGCGGGCTGTCCACCGAGCTGGAGGCCCGGGGGCACGACGTCAGCTCGGCCCTGTGGTCCGCGCGGCT